>JBJOHF010000083.1:0-23779 GCA_046047855.1 Pseudomonadota bacterium
TTGTTGGCATTGATACAATATGCCACGGCTTGGAGGTGTGGCAGAGCGGTTTAATGCACCGGTCTTGAAAACCGGCGAGGGTTCGCGCCCTCCGTGAGTTCGAATCTCACCGCCTCCGCCAATTCCATCCCATTGGAGTCCACATGAACAAAGCTTTGTTTGACCAAGGCCTTCAGACGCGTCGGGAGGTGCTCGGTTCCTCCTATGTTGACAAGGCCATTGCGAATGCAGATGACTTCAATCGCGACATGCAGGAATTGGTGACCCAGTACTGCTGGGGGGATGTCTGGAATCGGCCCGGACTCGACCGAAAAACACGCAGTCTGCTCAATCTCGCCATGCTTACAGCGCTCAACAGACCTCACGAACTGAAGTTACATGTGCGGGGCGCGTTGAACAACGGAGTGACCAAGGATGAGATTAAGGAGGTTTTCCTTCAGGCCGCGATCTACTGTGGCGTCCCTGCAGCGATTGATTCCTTCCGAAACGCCAAAGAGGTGTTTGCAGAGGATCAGTAGGCGACAGCCTTGAATGTATCCCTGGCATTTGACTTGGTCATTTTAGTCACCCTACTGGAGTGGCCCTGTCTCATTTGGTTGACCAGAGGCGCTCGGGCGCGAGGGTTGCTGCACAGTTTTGCGCCAGTCCCGTTGTTGCTTGTCCTCTTGCCAGGGCTTTGCCTGCTTGGCGCAGCCCGCGTGGGCTCCGCTGATCGCGAGGAGCCACTGGTATTGGCTCTCTTGGCTGCTGCCGGGCTCAGTCACGCGTTATACCTGTGGGGGCGATATCGGGAGGAGATGGCACATGACGATTCCTGATGGTTGGACACTTATTAACGAGCGAGGCGGTGTTCTGAATCGGTGTTTTCAGTTCCAGAACTTCCACTCGGCCTTTTCGTTCATGCAGCATATGGCTGCATTCAGTGAGCAGGTGCAGCATCACCCAGAGTGGACCAACGTTTACAGCAGGCTTGATGTGAGACTGACCACCCACGATGTAGGAGGGCTTACCGAAAAGGACTTCGCGTGGGCGAGTGAAGCGAACCAACGCTACGCACAGGTCGTTCGAGCGAGTAATTTGGCATGAGTGCCGCAATAGACCTTTATTGCGAGCGCCTGGATCCCTCCTTCTGGGCTGAGCCGATCAATGCATTCACCAATTTGGCCTTCGTAGCAGTAGGCCTCTATTTGCTGAGGGGCCCGAGTTTTGCCGGGCGTGTGCTGGGGGTCATTGAGATTTTGGTTGGCCTTGGCAGCCTTGCATTTCATACCTTTGCAACACCTTGGGCGGCAGTGCTTGATGTGGGCTTCATTGGTGTGTTCATTCTTGCCTTCGCTTATCTGGCCCCTCGCGTGCTCTGGGGGTTTTCTCGCCTCAGCGCTGCTGGCGCTGCAGCGGTCGTGCTCATATTGGTCTGGCAGATCCATGTCTTGGCGACTGATTTGCGAGACGCGATCGGAAGCTTTCCCCCTGGATTCTATGTGGGTGCATGGTTGAGCCTGCTTGGTTATGGACTGATTTCGTGGCTCAGGGGCTGTTATGCCGCCTCAAGGTGGATGCTTGTGGCAGCGCTCTTATTCCCGATCTCGCTCTCGGCCCGGGAGCTTGATGGCCCTCTTTGTGCGTTGTTTCCCCTTGGGACCCATTGGCTTTGGCACATCCTCAATTCAATGGTGCTCGGCCTCTGCGCCTGGGCCTTCCACAGCCAGCAGACAGAGAAACTCCGCACAGCAGACCCTGACGCCGCCTAGGCCAAGGGCTCGCCTCCACACACCTTTATCGTCGCTCACGACGAGGCACAGGCCGTTCTCACGTCTCTGATGGCGCTCATAAAGGGCCTGCAAAATGGCCTTGTCTGCCTTGTCTCGACCTTTCCCGCCTGCGAACTTGACCGTGAGGCGTGGATTGGATTGGATGATGTCCTCTGACGTATCTCCATCAAACCACAGCGAGATCTGAAGGCTCGGCCAGCGCCGAATCAAATCGGCACAGTCTTGAATGAGCAGTGACCGGGCGTTCGGTCCATATCGAACACCGAGTCGGAACAGGAGGTTGTGTCCGTCGATGATGAGATGAACGGGTTTCAGGGTGGTGGTGGCCTTGATCAGGCTGACAGTCGGAAGGTCGCGCTCTGGTATCCCCGTGTTTTGCCACAGGACCATTCCTCGCTGATGAATGAGGGGGAGGAGGGCTTGGACGTGGGCCTGTGCCAGGCTGCCATGAATCGAGAGCTCGAGCACACGAAGCCTTGTGGTGACTAGGTCCCCCCAAGTTGCTGCTCGATTGAGCTGCTCTTGGAGTTTCTCCTCATGAGAAATCAGAGCCATCGGTCTACACTGCTTGCATGACTGATTGGTTCAACCCCCGGCAGGCCACGCCCGATAGTGAGGCCATTATGGATAGGCTTACGAGGGCAAGCCACCATTTTCGATCGAACTGGGCAAGGTCGATCCTGAATGCTCAATACGGACTTGGGGAGCGTCAGCAGTACGATTTGTTCTTGCCGCCGGAGGATCGTCCGATATGTGGGCTTCAGGTTTTCGTCCACGGTGGGTTTTGGTCGAGTCGACATAAGGATCAGTTTAGTTTCTTGGCGCCAGGCTTTCTTCAAGAGGGCTGGGCCATGGCGATCATGACCTACCCACTCATGCCCCAGATTCGCCTACCAGACCTGGTCGACCAGACCGCTGCTGGACTGACTGAAATCATTCGGGTGCAGACTGAGGCGTTAGCCACTTCAGAAGTGGTGGTGACAGGGCATTCAGCCGGGGCTCATTTGGTTGCTATGGCTTTTCATTCTTCTCGCGGCCAACAACATACCCATGTTCTTCGGGTTCGACCGCATCGATTGGTTTTGGTGAGTGGCGTCTATGAGCTGATGGAGCGGGCAGCTGCGCCGGTCAGCGCGACGATTGGGCTTACCCCTGAAGATGCATTGCTCAGCTGCCCCCTTACGCATTGCAGCCCGAGCCCTACCGAGACTTATATTTTTGCGGGACAAAGGGAGCCCGCGCGATGGTGTGAGCAGGGCACCACATACCAGCGGCACCTCAAAGACAATGGCTTAAGTCATGTTCATCATGAACTGGTCGCAGGGCATGACCATTTCACGTTACTCGAGGCGATTGCAAATCCGGCGAGTGAGATCGCCCGAGCAATGACCTTGGATGGTTCAGTCTGCTAACTGCCGGGCTGGATGTACGGGACCAGTCCAAACAGTTCACGCTCCCACCGCCTAGGATCCGAGACAACCTGATCCTGTTTGTCGATGACGAGGGTCTGTCGAGAGGCAAGGTCGTACTCGGGCCAGCCTGGTTTTCCCGATCGCGCGAAATCCGCAAAATGGCGCATTAATCGCCGTGAGACTGCAACAACTTCGGGGTCCTTAGACAGATGAGTTCCAAGGCAGAGCGGGATGTCGTCGGTGTGCTTCGCGTCGCGAAAATTGAGCTGGTAGACATACACAGGGTGCCTCGCCCGCGCCCGCGCCTCCGCTTCCATCACCTGCCCGCGCCAGCTGCGAGAGGCGGTCACGACTCTGTGAAAGAGTGAGACGGGGGTCTCCTGTGGGTACCTCGCCCTGAACTGGGCAACAATCCAGGTGGGAAGAAGGTCCACCTTGATCTCACGCTCGATTCTCGATGCAAGGTTCTCAAAGGTCAGGCCTTTCAGCACGCTGCCCTGAGGGTCATAGAACGCACGGGTCTCCGAGATCGTGTTGCCGAGCATCATCGGAATTCCGGCGCTCTGCTCAGGGGCGTTGGGCCAGAAGGGGTGTCGAAAGAGGGTGTGCATGTCGAGCACTGGTCCCATGTATAGCGATCCCCCGAGAACCGGGTCTGGCGTGGACCGAAGGGCGCTCATGAGCGCCTCAAGCGAGGCGTCTCGCGGGTCTACCGAGAGTGTCTGCAGGAAGGCCTTGGTCCGCATGCTAGCGTTCGACGGGCCTGAGGCAGTTACCTGCTGCCCACTCATCGTGATTGCACGATGAAACAGGCCACGCGCAGCCGGCATGGCCATGAGTGTTGCAATTTTCGCCCCACCACCGCTCTGGCCGAACACCGTTACACACTGAGGGTCGCCCCCGAAGGACCGAATGTTGTCTTGAATCCACTGCAGTGCAAGGACCAGATCGGTCTGTCCGCGGTTTCCGCTGCCTGTGAGCTCGGGAAAGACCGAGTCGAGATAAAGGTAGCCCAGCACATTCAGGCGATGATTCACGGAGACCACCACAACCTGTTCTTGTGCGGCAAGGAGTCGGCCCTCATGGACCGGGTCTGTGGCGCTGCCCGAGGTGTAGGCACCGCCGTGAATGTAGACCATGACGGCGCGCTTCTCGCCCGTCTGAAGTGCATCGAGCGGAGTCCAGATGTTGAGGCTCAGGCAGTCCTCCGTGGTCTCCCGCAGTGATCGACCGGGCTGCGCACAGGTCTGCCGAAACTCCGTTGCATCGACCAGCTCATTCGCTCTAGGTGGTCGCTCCGCCTCGCGAAAGCGGCGTGCCTGTGGCGCACTTCCATAGGCGATTCCGACAAAGCGGGCGACTGGGCGTGGCTCCGCGGACACGGCCCCTCTGAAATGCCCAGCAGCGCAGGACACTGTGACCGCATTGCTGAGGGCTGCTGCTGTGCGCGCTTGCGTCAGGACAGGAAGGGAGAGCATCGCAGCCCCAGCGCACAGCAGTGTGCGGCGTTTCAACCCGCATCTCCCTCATGGCCCTGTGTCAGGCGCATCAGGACGCCCGAGCGCGAATGCTTTTGACGGTAGCCTTTGGCGCGGGGGTGGCTATTGGAGAGTCTGTGCAACCCAAGGCTGCACTGATCTCGCGGCTGGCCTCATAGAGCAGCGCGAGGATCTCGGGTTCTTGCTTCTCTGGGTATCGAAAGGTTGGGAATGACACGCTCATTCCTGCGACCGCCGTGCCGTGCCGATCGAAAATGGGTATGCCGAGGCAACGGATGTGGTCGTCAAACTCCTCGCGGTCCTCTGCGTATCCCTTGGTGCGGACCGATTCAAGCTCAAGCAGCAGCGACTTGCGGTCGGTGATGGTCTTTTCCTGGTAACGCTTGAACGTGATTCCCGCGATGATCTGGTCTCTGCGTTCGGGCGACTCCCAGGCCAAAAGACATTTCCCGATGGCTGTGCAGTGCAAGGGTGCGCGCCGTCCGACACGCGAGTACATACCGAGGTTGTGTCGCGAGTCCACCTTATGGGCATAGATGATCTCGCTCTCAATGAGCGTTCCCAAGTGGACCGTCTCTCCGGTCAGGTCTGAGATCTTCTGCATATATGGCCTGGCGAGATCGACAAGATTCAGGCCCGCAAGCGCCCGGCTGCCGAGCTCAAACATCTTCATGGTCAGGCTGTAACGCTCCGTATCGGGCTCTTGCTTAACATAGCCCAGTGCCCGCATCGACTGGAGAAACCTGTGCGCAGTGGCCTTGGGCAGTGCCAGCCTCGATGAGAGCTCCGTGATGCCCATTTCCTCGCGCTCGGCGAGGGCTTGAAGGATCGCAAAGACCTTCATCACCGCAGCCATGGAGTCCGGCTGTTTATCTATCGTCACTTTGCTCATGGAGGACTCGCCTAACATTTGTCTTAGTTTAGCGGCCTTCCAGCCCCCTTTGTGATGTCTTTCTCAAGTCGCTCGGTGGACTCGAGAGCGAAGCGATAGGGCGGGGTGAAGGCCGCGCTAGAGTCCATGAGGCCTATCCTTTCGCGAGCCAGGGCTTCAACCAGATTTGTTGGCTGACCGTTCACAAGCGTTCCTTCATCGCGCACTTGTTTTCCACCCCAGCCCTTTAGGATTCGGCTCGCGCGAAGTCCAGGCGGGACTCGCCAAACGTTGGACTGCAGCAGAATATTGGCACCCACGCCCACGCCTACGGAGTAGTCGAACCCCGGCAGGCCGCGTTCCGTCAAGGTATGAAGGTTGTTGTAGATATGAACGAGGCCGTACCGAACCCGTGGCGCACGAGATCCCACATCCAGCCAGTGGTTGTGATGAAAGGTCACGCGCAGCACACCCGCGTCATTCGCCTTGTCGCTCCCGCCGATGAGCGTGGTCTTTCGATGGTCCTCAAAGCGGTTCCAGCTCACCGTCACGAGGTCAGACCTATGCGTGATATCGAGCAGCGCGTCGTAGTGTTCAACTGGCCTGCCCAATCGTTGCACTGGATTCTCTTGGCTGACAGCATTGGTAAACGTGTTTTGATTGATCCAGATTCGTCTCGCCTGCCGAAGCGACAAGTTGTCGTATTGAGCGTTCCACTCGCCCTTTTCGCCATCTAAAGGGTCCCACTGAGGGAATTTGTCGCGGGCCTGGTTAAAGCGAAGCCCCCGGATCACAATATTTTCAGCCTGATCGATCGACAGGCCGCCGCCCGAAATTCCTGCGCTTGATGCCATCCCAACAATCGAAGTGTTGGAAGGAATTCGTGCGATGACGTGCCGAGCCTGGCGAGCGCCAGAGCGGCGACGGGCTTCCTCCATCGGGCCGCTTGGCCTCTCCTTTCCCGAGCCGGCTGTGCCATAGGCGGTCTCATACGCTGTCCAGTCGAACGCAGGGTCGCGGAAATCTTCCTCAGTTAAGACGCGCCCTGTGCTGTCGGTGTCCATCCGAATGTTCTGGAATACGCGGATCAGTCTTGGATCAGCGCCTGGCCTGGCGAGGGCAGCAAGGAGTTCTTGTCGATTCCAGACATCAAAGACATTCTGGGCCGATGCCATGCTGCCGCCTGTGACGCTACCGATGGACCCCCAGCCGCCGAAGCTGGGCAGAAGGTCGCGTTCCCGCCCAAGTGTGGCCTCATTGCTGAACTCGAAGAATCGATTCGCCATCGGTCCCTCGGTGGTGAACGGGCGGCGGGAGGTGGAGGCCTGCCATGGGCGAACGTGGTGACCGAGCATGCTGTCTCGGATCAGAGCCTGACCATTGGGAGACTGACCCGGCTGATATCCGCCCGGAGGCACGCCATAATCCCATGCCCTTCCGAGTGAGTGAGAACGGCTTTGCAGCCCGTCCTCTGCTAAGAGCCAGCTGCGCGACACAAGAAAGCCTAGTGAGACGCCTGGGGGGGTGCTGGGCGCGAGGATATGACCACCATTGGGAGGGGTTCTGCGTCCGGCTCGGCTCAGTACCAGAGAACGACGCACCACGAGCGTCGCATCGCCGAAAATGAAGTCAACGTCCCCAGCGATCAGGCCGTCCTCAAAGAGTACCCTCTGTGGCTGAGCCTCCAAGGCGTTGCTCGCCCGACGCACGAAAAGCGTGTCCTGATGCCCCCAGAGCTCGACCTGTTGGAGGTGAAGCCTGTCTCCCTGAAGGGTGATCGCGACGCCCTGTGCGCCGCCCGACTCACCCGAACCGGTGGGGTAGCCCCTTCCTTGAAAGACCTGGTCCATCGCATCGTTGGCGATTGTGAGGTTAAAGAGGGTGATGTCATTGCCCTCGAATACCGCGGTCGCACTGCCGGCCGTCCCCACAAGGGGCCCGCTTAACGGGACACAGGGGTTTGGGAGGCGCTCGGAGACGGACTGTCCTGCGTATCGGTTATCGACAAGACGAACTTCCTTGGGGGATACCCCCAGTCCATAGAGCGTGAATGAGACCTTTCCGCGCGCGCAGACGGTCTCTCTGTAGACCCCAGTCTTCACAGCAATGAAGTGATGGCGCCCGGACGCCGGGAGTGCCTGGATTGCCGCCTGAATGCTGGTGTGGGTGCCGGTGCCGTCGGTGGCCACCAGAAAGTCTGGGGTACTTGCCAGTTCAACTCGGCCGGGGGGATTCCAGTTGGCGCCTGGCCACGACAGATATCTCTCTTCGGTGTGGTCGTGTGCGGCGCTTGCCTCCATCTGAGGCCGATCAGCATCTGCCCAGAGTAACGGGCAGAAGAGCGCTGCACAGATCCAGACCAGGTGGCGTATCACGGGCGGGCAACGAGGAAGAGGCCGGGCTCTGCCCCGTCCATGTCGCAGCTAAAGAGCACCGATCGCTCGTCTGGCGAGAAGGCTGGGTGAGGGTGGGTGACCTGCCGGCTGCCTTTGTAAACATTCCAGCTGCTGCTGTGTTTTGCGAGGCGGGTCTGTTCGTTGGAAGACAGGTCAAACAGATGGAGGAAAGGGTCTGGTTCAATGACGTGGCCTCCGGTGTCCTCTACGTCTGCTGGCGTCGCACAGCCATCTCCGACCAAGAGGCTTCCATCGAAGTTGCTCATGAGGTGCGAGCAGGGTGACATCCTGAGCAAGGCTTCATCCTGAAGCGTGTCAGGGTTGAGCCGACGAATCCAGCGATCGGACTCGCCTTTCAGGTAACTCACATAGATCATCGAGGTGCCGTTGGGGACCCAGAACTCGTGGGTGCAGCTCTCTCCAGGGGCGTGGGTCTTCCCGCAGCGCACATTGGTTCCGTCCTCGTTTACGAACCACATGCGGGCGTCCACGAGGTCGTGGGGCCCCTCATGGCAGTAGGCCACCGTGTTGTCGTCACAGGGGCGGTACTGCGGATGCCCGAGCCAGCCACGCTGCTCCAGGATGGTCTCTCGCTGCCCGGTGGCTAGGTCGATCCGAATGAGCCGGCAGAGTGGCCTCGCGTGGTACATCTGAGCGAACTTTTCCCAGGTGTTCAGGGGGAACCAGTCCTTCGATGCGATCTCAATCCCGACCATCCGTGTGCAGGCCGTGTTGGCAACCCAGGTCCCGTAGCCCACCCAACCCTCTGGCACCACATAGATGACGGTCTCCTCGAGTGTCGCCAGGCTTAGTCGAATCAGGTTTCGGTCCGCCCGCACGAAATACAAGAACCGGTCGTCAGGACTGAGAAAGCCGCCGAAGGTGTTCTCTCGTGCACCTTGCGTGAGCTGAACGGCCTCCTGTGTCTTCAGATCGAGCAGGTGATAGTTCCAGTTTGGGCTCGGCTCAGGACCAAACTCTCCAGCAAAGATTAGCTTGGAGCCGTCGTTGGTGAAGCACTTCTGATAGAAGTAGTTTCGGTGACAGGTGACATCGCGCGGAGTGAGGCGCGTCACCTCCGCGCCAGTATCTGAATCTGAAAACCGCTCAAATGGGAGGTGTCGAATATAGCCCTTGGTCATGAAAGTGTCCTTTTTAACGAATTCGTCTGAGCAAGCTCTCGCCGTCGCGGGTCAGTCTGGCGGCTGCTGTCCGAGCATCGCTCTTGCCATATGCGACGGTCTCGAAGACTTCACGCATGAATTTCTGCATCCGAGCATGCTCGAACAACATGGACGGCACAGCCACAAGGCCTTGGTCCCGGAAGTCCCGAATCTGCTGATAGGCGCTCCACTCAAGCTCTGGAATCTTGATGGCCTTGAGCAGCGCGGCTTGGCTCGACTTGGGAGCGGGAATGCCTCTCGTGCGGCCGAGGATTGCAGCGGCCTCGGGGTCGGTGAGCAGGAAGTTAATGAGTTGGCAGGAGAGCTCGGGCTCTCGCGTGTTCCGGCTGGCGGTGTACATCAGCGTTGGACGGCCAAAGAGACCGCTAGCCTTTGCGTTCGTCAGCATTGGGAAGGCGCCAAGAACAATCCTCTGCTCTGGGGTCAGTGTGCTGAGTCGTAGCGGAATGGTGGAGTCCCAGGCGTAGTTGCCGGCCCAGCGGCCCTTAACCCAGTCCTGCTGCTGCTCGGTCGGCTTTTCTGCACCGCCGAGACTGGCCCGCAGCGGCAGCGGCACGGCGGTTTTTTGCCTGACGAGCTTGAGGTAGGTCTCCACCCAGAGCTCTGCTGCCTGCTGACTCATTGCCACCCGTGGCTCTGACGGTGACAGGAAAGGGGTTCCGTAGGTCTGTTCCACGAGTGCCTGAGATAGCAAGACCATGTCATAGAGTTCGCCGTCAATTGGATAGTAGTCTCGGCCCAGGCGGCTCTGGAAGGCGCCCCCTGCGTTAAACAGGTCGTCCCAGCTCTGCGGGATCTGAAGTCCCGCTCGCTGAAAGCTCGTTTGGTTCCAGATGAGCACCCGAGCGCTGAAGGAGGCCGGCAGGCCGTTGAGCTTGTCCTGAACGAGGCCCGTTTGAAGATCGCTTGGACTGAACTGCTTGAGGTCGAGCAGATCTCGAGCTTGATTTAGGTCATAAAAGCCCGTGCCACGCTTTGAGAACATGGCGACCCACGCCCAGTTCACCTGCATGACATCGGGTTCGTTTCGTCCTGCGATCTGGGTCGTGAGGCGCTCGAGATAGCCGTTAAACCCCATGTACTCGGCCTTGACGCGCACACCCGGGTGGCGCGACTCGAAAAGCGACAACGCCTTGAGGGTTGCGGCATGCCGGCCCGAGCCGCCCCACCAGGAGAAACGGATGACACGAGGAGCCCGCGCACGTGCTAGTCGGGGGAGGGCGGCCTGGGTGATCAGGCCTAGACCGGCAGCGGTTACCGTTCGTCGGGTCGCCTGCAGACCCTTCACGGCTGGACCACCTTGAGCCGTTGGCCAGAGGCGCCATCGAAGAAATGGCAATTCTCTGGGCTGAAGGATAGCGTGACGGGGTCCCCTCGCCGGCCCTGAAGCGCAGGGCCAGCCTGCTCTGACGGTACACGAGCGATGACGGCCCGCCCGTCAATCTCGACATGTACATAGACCTCGTGTCCCATGTGTTCGCAGAACCGGAGGCTTCCCCGGATGGAGGCCGCGTAGGCCTGCGCGGTTGGACTGAGCATCAAGTGCTCTGGCCGAATGCCCAGTTGGCAGCGCTCGGTCATTTCCAGTGCGTCTGGCAGGGGAAAGCTGCAAGACCCTGATTGAAACAGGGCCAGTGTGCCTTGGCGAGCGAGACTCCCCTCAATGAAATTCATCTCCGGAGAGCCGATGAACCCTGCCACGAAGGTGTTTGCCGGATGGGTGTAGAGCCCGAGCGGGGTATCGACCTGCTGAATACGCCCATCCTTGAGGACGCAGATTCTTTGTCCCATCGTCATGGCTTCGACCTGGTCATGGGTCACATAGACGACTGTTGAGGGCTTACCGGCCTCTCGCATCTTCTGATGCAGGTCGGTCAAGCGGACACGCATTGCTGCACGAAGTTTGGCGTCGAGGTTGGAGAGCGGCTCGTCAAAGAGGAAGACTTCGGGGCGCTTCACAATGGCTCGCCCGACCGCGACCCGCTGAGCCTGCCCACCTGAGAGTTGTTTGGGGTAGCGGTCCAGGAGGTGGGTCATCTCCAGGAGTTCAGACGCCTCATTCACGCGCGTGCGAATCTCGTCCTTGCTCATACCGGAGAGCTTGAGACCAAAGGCGAGATTCTCGAACACCTTCATGTGAGGGTAGAGCGCATAGTTCTGAAAGACCATCGCGATTCCACGCGCCTTTGGGGGTAGCAGGTTGACGCGCGATTCACCAATGAAGAGGTCGCCACCGGAGATTCCCTCGAGGCCAGCAATCATCCGCAGGAGAGTTGACTTTGCGCATCCAGAAGGGCCTACAAAGACCATGAACTCCCCATCGTGGATCTCGAGGTCAACGGCGTGCACAGCCTGAAATCCGTTGGGGTAAATCTTGTCGACTTTACGAAGCGAGACGGCAGCCATAGTTGATTCCTCTAACCCTTGAGCCCACTGGTAGCGGCTCCCTCAATGAAGTAGCGTTGCGCCAAGAAAAACACCATCACAGATGGAATCAGCGAGACCACAGAAATGGCGATTACATTGGCCCACTCGACTTCTTCAGTGGCACTGATGCTCATCTTGAGCGCCGAGGACACTGGGTAATTCTCAACAGATGCAAGGTAGATGAGCGGTCCCATGAAGTCATTCATGGTCCAGATGAACTGAAAAACCACTACCGCAATGATGGCGGGCTTGAGCATCGGGACGATGATGAAGGCGAGCATTTGAATTGGATTACAGCCATCGATCAGGGCCGCCTCCTCCATGTCGCGGGGAATGCCCCTCAGAAACTGTACGAGCATGAAGACGAAGAAGGTGTCGGTGGCAAACGCGGAAGGCAGGACCAGGGGCCAATAGGTGTCAAGCCAGCCCACCTCCCGAAACATGAGGTATTGCGGAAGTCGAAGGACGATGAGGGGCAGCATCATCGTCCCCACCATCACACTGAACAGAAACTTCTTTCCCCAGAACTCAAATCGAGCAAAGGCGTAGGCCACAAGCACGCAGGAGATCACCGTGACGACAATCTTGGGGATGACGATGAGGAAGGAGTTGAAAAAGTAGGTGGCGAAGGTGTACTCGGTGCTGGTCTTCCAGCCCTTTGCGTAGCCAGAAAAGCTGAACGAGGAGGGCCAGAATCCAAGCTCCGAGAAGATCTCAGAGTTCGACTTAAATGAGGCCCCAACCAGCCAGATGAGCGGGTATAGCATGACGAGCGCGACCAGCAGCAAGAGGGTGTAGCGCATGGCCTTCTGACGAAGCGTGCCCATGTCCTGCATCATTCGGCCTTCTCCTTTTCACCGGCGTAGAAGACCCAGTACTTTGAGGACCAGAATGACAGTAGAGACAGCGCGCCGACAATCGCAAACAGTACCCAGGAGAGAGCCGCGCCGTATCCGAGGTTGAAGTAGCGGAAGCTCTGGTCGTAGATATAGAGCGCAAGAACATAGGTGGACTGCAAGGGACCACCCTCCGTGATCATGTAGGGCCCATTGAACTCTTGGAAGGCGTGGACCATCTGCATGATCATGTTGAAGAAAATGACCGGGGTAATGAGTGGAACCGTGATGTGCCGGAACTGCTCCCATGGTGTCGCGCCATCGCACTCCGCTGCCTCGTAGAGTGACCGCGGAACCCCCTGGAGTGCGGCCAGGAAGATGACCATCGATGAACCAAACTGCCAGGCAAAAAGAATGAGGACGGTCCAAATGGAGAGATGCTCGTCCGCGAGCCAGGGCAGGGGATCTAGACCGAGATGTGAAAGCAGCAGATTGACCAGGCCGTTGCGCGAGAAAATGAATTTCCACAGGACGGCAATGGCAATGGAGCCTCCCAGGATGGAGGGAATGTAAAACGCGGCCCTGAAAAAGTTCACGCCCCTGAGCTGAAAGTTGAGTACGTGGGCGACAAAGAGCGCGAAGCCGACCCTGAGTGGCACACCAACCGCCACGAAAAAGAGTGTGACGCCGAGTGACTTTAGAAAGAGTGGGTCGTGAAACGCCAGTTCCTCGTAGTTCGTGAGTCCGGCGTAGGTTGGTGGGTCGATCAGGTCGTAGTTGGAGAAGCTGAGCGCAAAGCTCATCACAAACGGAAATAGCTTGAAGCTCAGGACTCCGATGACAAACGGCAGCACCAGCAGGAAGCCGACCCGCCGATTGTCGTAAAGCCCGGGAGAATTCATGCTCAGCGGGCTAGCCAGCCGCCGTCTACCGCAAGGGTGTAGCCGTTTATGTAGTCTGATGCGGAGGATGCCAGGAACACGACTGGTCCTCCAAGGTCATCCGGCCGGCCCCAGCGCCCTGCAGGAATTCGATCGAGGATGGCAGCGTTTCGCTTCTCGTCCGCTCTGAGCGCCTCGGTGTTATTGGTGGCCATGTAGCCGGGCGCGATCGCATTCACGTTGATCCGATGTGCGGCCCACTCGTTGGCCATGAGTCGGGTAATACCCATTACGCCACTCTTGCTCGCGGTGTAGGAGGGGACGCGGATACCACCCTGGAAGGACAACATTGAGGCAACATTGATGATCTTGCCGCCCGTGCCCTGGCTGAGAAACTGCTTCGCTGCTGCCTGCGCCAGGAAAAAGACCGACTTGAGGTTGATGTCCATGACGTCATCCCAGTCTTTCTCGGAGAAGCGAATGGCATCCTCCCTGCGGATGATGCCCGCGTTGTTCACAAGAATGTCTAGGCGCCCAGCCTGCGACACGGTCTGCTCAAGAATGGGCGCAATGCAGTCGATGGATGCAAGGTCGCCCCGAAGGTCGACGAAAGGCCGTTGGCCAAGGGCATTGATTTTGGCCGCGGTCTCCGAGGGGTCGGAGTTGTTTACACCCACAACCTGAGCGCCGGCCTGCGCAAGCGCAAGCGCCATTCCTTGGCCAAGTCCGGTGTTGCAACCTGTGACAAGTGCAACGCGACCCTCGAGGGAGAACTGGTTGAGAATCATAGGGCGGTCCGATCAGCGAAGCGTGGTCATGGGAACGTGGTCCATGTCTTTGAAGACCTGGTTCTCTCCGACCATGCCCCAGATGAAGGTATAAGCCTTTGTCCCGACACCCGCATGCATGGACCAGCTTGGGTTAATGACCGCCTGCTCATTTCGAACCACCAGGTGACGCGTCTCCGTAGGCTGACCCATGATGTGCCACACGACAGTGTCCTCACTCATGTCGAAGTAGAAGTAGACCTCCATACGTCGGTCATGGGTATGGCAGGGCATGGTGTTCCAGAGGTTTCCTGGCTCGAGCTGTGTGAGGCCCATGAGCAGCTGGCAGGTGGGGAGAACATCTGGGACCAGGTACTTGTAAATCGTTCGGCGGTTGCTACTTTCGGCCGACCCCAGCGTCTCAGGTGACGCCTCAGCGAGGGTGACCTTGCGCGTGGGGTAGCGAGTATGGGCAGGCGCTGAGTTGAAGTAGAGCTTTGCTGGGTTCGCCTTGTCGGTGCTCGAAAAGCTCATCTCTCGGGTGCCTTGACCCACGTAGAGGGCCTCTCGAGGACCGACCGTATGCGTCTCGCCATCGAGTTGGACAGTCGCGGGGCCACCGATGTTGATGAGTCCAAGCTCCCGTCGTTGGAGGAAGAAGTCGGTCCCGGTGTGCCTTCCGAGCTCACTGGAGAACTGAACCGCCTGCTCAACGGGCATGATTCCACCCACAATGATTCGATCGATCTGGCTATAGGTGAGGGTGATCTGATCCACCTTAAAGAGGTCTTGGACCAAGAAGTGTCTGCGTAATCCGTCGGTGTCGAGGGTCTTTGCGTGTTCGCTGTGGATTGGCTGTCGGATTTCCATGGTCTCTGGGGAAAGTGCGGGTAGAAAAAAGTGGCGAAAGGGGTTGAACTAGGAACAGAGTTTCGTCATTATGGAACACAGTTTCAAAAATGGAAGCCCTGACTGTGAACTTTTTTTTCAACGACGAAGTCCCCTGGGAAGAACTCGGGGACGGCATCCGGCGCAAGATTGTCGGACATACCCCCCACCTCATGTCTGTGCTGATTGAGTTCGACAAGGGCGCCATTGGGACACCACACGCGCACGACGCACACGATCAGATTGCCTATGTGCTCCAAGGCTCCTTCGAGGCGAACATCCATGGTGAGGTTCGCGTGATTCGCGCAGGCGACTCCTTTATAGCCCCGCGTACGCACATGCACGGGGTTGTTGCACTCGAGGACAAGAGCAGGCTGCTCGACCAGTTTTCACCCAGGCGGGAGGATTACCTCTCCGCCTAGCTTGACCTGAAGGGTCGAACAGCACTGCAGCTGGCGGCTCATTTAAGAGATAGACGCGCCCTACGAGCGTTCAAAAATAACGATTCATTGGAGACGCTCATGAAGGCAAACGCACACACCCGTGCACCGGTCTTGCAGTACACCGCCATTGCGGTCGCCATTCTGTCCACTTTTGGCGCGGCACATGCGCAACAGGCGAGCGCAAGTAAGCCTGCTGCCGCTGAGGCCCAGACCCTAGTGGTCACTGGGTTTCGCGCCTCGGTCGAGAGTGCGCTTGCAACCAAGCGAGATGACAATGGTATGGTCGACGTCATCAAGGCCGAGGACATCGCAAAATTCCCAGACACCAACCTTGCGGAGTCGCTCCAGCGCGTTCCGGGCGTGACCATCGACCGAGACGCAGGTGAAGGTCGACAGATCTCGGTGAGGGGCCTTGGCCCAGACTTCACCCGCGTCCGCATCAACGGCGTAGAGGCACTCTCCACAACGGGTGGCACTGATAGCTCGGGCGGCACGAACCGCACCCGTGGGTTCGATTTTAACGTCTTCGCCTCTGAGCTCTTTAACTCCGTCACGGTTCGGAAGAGCGCTTCCGCAGACGTTGAGGAGGGTTCACTGGGCGCTACGGTTGACCTGCGTGCGGCGCGCCCTTTCGATTACAAGGGACACGTGGGCGCGGTGTCGGCAGAAATGACCTACAACGACCTTTCGGGCACGAGCACGCCGAGGGCATCTTTCCTGTTCTCCAACACATCAGCAGATCGCAAGATGGGTTTTTTGCTGTCTGGCGCTATCTCTAAGCGGAAAATCTACGAGGACCAGTTCGATACGGTCCTGAGCACCACGGGGAATAGCAACGGGGGTTACTGTAAGCCGTCTGCGGATCCGACGAAGCCTTCCGCCTGTGCCAACGGGGTGGTGGGTCTGCCGGGCACGGCCGACTACCTTGCAGCCTACAACGCAGCCAATGCAGCAACAAACTACACGCCGCGTCTGCCCCGCTACGGCCGTTTTACGCACGAGCAGACCCGCACCGGCCTCACGGCAGCTTTCCAACTCAGGCCGATTGAGGGTGGCCTGCTGACAGCCGAGATGCTCTACGCGAAGCTCGATGCGACCCGCGAGGAGAACTGGCTCGAGTCACTTAGCCTGAGCCGCAGCGCAACGCAGGGCGGAAAGCCGGAGGTGAGCGTGCTGTCTGCGAAGTTTGATCCCAATGGCTCGCTCCTTTATGGCAAGTACAGCAACGTCGACCTGCGTGCAGAGGCTCGGCGTGATGAGTTCTCGACTACCTTCACCCAGCCGACACTGACCTGGGAGCAGGAACTCACGGAGAACATCACTGTGAGAGCCATGGCGGGCCGCGCGAAGTCTAAGTTCGATAATCCCGTGCAGACAACGCTGTCGATCGACGCCCTCAACACCAAAGATTATGTTGTCGACTACACGAACAGCAGGACAGAGCCACTGATCTCTTATGGCATTGATGTCACGAACCCCGCGAACTGGTCTGTCATTGGTCAGCGGTCTAACGTCGACTCCTCGATTGTCCGAATGCGTCCTCAGGGAACCGAGAATTCGCTGAATGTGAAATCCGTCGATGTGGACTGGGTGGTCTCAAAGGAGCTCACGGTCAAGGCTGGTCTCAACGATAAGGACTTTGAGAACGTCTCATTTGAGCGCCGCCGCAAGACCGACTACATCCTTGGACTCCCTGCCGGCATCACTCTGGGCGAGGTCACCCGTGTCCTGTCTGGCTTTGGTTCTAAGCTGAATATGCCTGCAGGCAGTGCCACCTCCTGGGTCGTCCCAGACTTCGCAAAGTTCATCAAGGTGATGAATGCTGAATGTAACTGCCTGCAGAGCGGTGCAGCGGGTGGGGCAGGTGACTTCACGCTCTCTGAAAGCAACATCACTGCAAACAACTACTCTGTAAGTGAGGGTGACCGGGGCAGCTACATCATGGGTGAGTTCAAGGGCGCATGGTTTGGCCTTCCCACGAGGGGAAATTTGGGTGTCCGTCGGGTCACCACCGAGATCTCTACGACCGGTATCGTGAGTGGGAAACAGGTCACTGTAAATCACGAGTACGGAGACACCCTGCCGTCGCTCAATGTGGCCGCGGACTTGAGTGCTGACCTCGTTATGCGGTTTGCTGCTGCGAAGGTCATGGCTAGGCCAGGCCTGGGTGCGATGTATCCGGGGGGTTCGGTCAGCGTCTCCGGGGGCGCCAATACGGTGTCCACGGGCAATCCCTTCCTCGATCCCTATCGCGCGAAGACCATGGACGTCAGCATGGAGTACTACCATGGTAAAGGTGCCTTTGTCGGGCTGGGTCTCTTCCGAAAGAACCTCGACAGCTGGATTCAACGCCTCCGCCAGACCATGCCATATAGTCAGACTGGCCTGCCGCGTGAGCTGCTGCCGTCAAACTTCAATGGCACTGAAGAGTTCCAGGTTACGACCTTTATCAACGGAGAGGGTGGCACGCTCAAAGGATTTGAGCTGAATGTGCAGCAGCCGTTCACCATGCTGCCGGGTGCGCTCCGCAACACGGGCGTTCTGTTCAACTACACGCGTGCCTCGTCGAAGATCAAGTACCTTACTTCGCCGACGAATCCCACCCCGATTGTTGCTGAAATGACTGGTCTGTCGCCAAAATCCATGAACCTGACTCTCTACTACGACGACGGAACCGCCAGCGCACGCCTGTCTGCCACAAAGCGTGACGCGTTCCTGACGGCCGTGCCCGGTGCCCAGTTGAACGACGTGGAAGGTAAGCGCGGCAGCCTTGCTGTGGACTTTTCCTCCAGCTACAAGCTGACCGACAAGACTGAAGTCTCGTTCGACGGCATCAATCTAAGGAACACGCCGGACCACAAGTACGGGGGAAGTACGCGACTGGATACGCGCACCTACGCAGTCACGGGTCGCACTTTCATGGTTGGCGTTCGTCACAAGTTCTAAGAGAGGGACTGTTCTTTGTCTAAGATTGTCGAGGTTCAAGCGTCTTTGTTCTCTGTGCCTCTGCCCGAGGTCATGGCTGATGCAAAACACGGAGATCACACGCACTTTGAGTTGGTGACCGCCACTGTCACCCTCGACGATGGCAGTCAGGGAACAGGCTATACCTACACGGGCGGCAAGGGCGGCCATGCCATTCTCAGTCTGATCGAGCATGACATGGCCCCCGTGATCGTGGGCAGAGACGGTAGTGACATTGATGGCATTAACGACTTCCTGGAGTGGCACCTCCACTATGTCGGGCGCGGCGGGGTTGCGGCCTTCTCGAAGTCGGCAGTCGATATTGCCTTGTGGGATCGTCGGTGTAAGGTCGTCAACATGCCTCTCTGGCGTGTCGTTGGGGGCGCAGGCAACACCTGTAAGGCCTACTGCGGCGGAATCGACCTTGCCTTCCCAATACCCAAACTCCTCAACAACATCCGCAACTATCTTGCGCTGGGCGTCGACGCCGTCAAAATTAAGATTGGACGGGAGCGACTCGAGGAAGACCTAGAGAGAATCGCTGCAGTCCGCGAGGTGCTCGGACCCGACCGTATCCTGATGGTGGATGCCAATTACTCGATGACTGCACCGCAGGCCATCGCGGCATCGAAGGCCTTTGAGCAGTTTAATGTCTTTTGGTTTGAGGAGCCCACGCTTCCGGATGAGCCGATGGCCTACGCACACATTGCCGGTGCGACGCGTGTGCCGCTCGCCGCAGGAGAGAATCTCAGAACTTTGCAGGAGTTTCGGGATGCTTTCGAGCACGCGAAGCTGGGCTTCATTCAGCCCGACGCCTCTAACTGTGGTGGCATCTCTGGGTGGCTTGCCGTTTCCGAGCTCGCAGCGGCCTACGGCATTCCGGTCTGCTCGCATGGCATGCAGGAACTCCATGTGAGTCTGGTGTCCTCGCAGCCCCATGGCGGCTGGCTGGAGGTCCACAGCTTCCCAATTGACCAGTACACGCTGCGCCCCCTGGTGATCGAGGATGCAAGAGCCGTGGCGCCGGACGAGCCCGGAATCGGCGTCCAGTTTGACTGGAGCAAGCTCAACCCTCTTCGACAGCGGTCGATTCACATCCGCTAGTCGTTTGGCCCCTCACTGTCTATGAGCTCAAGTCCTTCGGTGTCCCGTCCGACGCATTTTGTCGCGATGGGTGAGTGCATGATGGAACTCAAGGGGGCCGCCTTGGCGACTGACCTCCCGTCGCTTCAGCAGAGCTACGGAGGCGACTCCTTTAACACCTCGTACTACCTTGCCCGGCTGAGCCCACCGGCCTGGACGGTTTCATTCGCCACTTCAGTCGGAGAAGATGGCATCAGTGATCGGTTGCTAGCCCACTGGGCGAAGGATCGAATCGCGCTAAGCCTAGTCCGCCGCATACCAAAACGCACCATAGGCGTTTACCTCATCGAGACTGACGACCAGGGCGAGCGAAGCTTCAGCTTCTGGAGGAGTGAGAGTGCGGCCCGCCGCTACTTTGATGTGGAACAGACGCCGCTCGAACACATGCTTGCGCAGTCCCCCGGCGAGGTCAACATCCTCTACTTCACGGGGATCAGCCTTGCCATTCTGGATGCCTCAGGGCGAGAACGGCTCCTGTCAACTGCTGCTCATGTTCAAGCGCAGGGCGGGAGGGTGGTCTTTGACAACAACTTCCGGCCTGCCCTATGGGCGTCCCCCGATGAGGCGAGGCTTTGGATGATCCGCGCCATAAGCGCAGCGGACATTGCGCTGGTGACTCTCGATGATCACCTTGCCCTGCTTGGCAGCCCACCCCTCTCGGAGCCGTCAGGTGCGATCGATGATGTGCTCGCGTGTGGGGCCAAGACGACCGTTATCAAGCGGGGATCACTGTCGACGCTCGCATTTCTTGGGAAGGCGCTCTGTGCGGAGGTCCCGACCATCACCGTCCCAAAGGTGGTTGATACGACTGCCGCAGGCGACTCATTTGCGGCGGGATACCTCCTCGCAGAGGGGCGTGGCTTGGACATGGCGATTCGGCTAGCGTGGGGAAATCGACTTGCCGCAGCCGTGATTCAGCAGCCAGGCGCAATTGTGCCGGTTGATCGAGACTTGCTGAGTCGGTAGATCGTTGAGAGGTTCACGGCAGCGATGACCAACTCTAGCGAAACCCCACCGATTGAGCCCACGATGAAATTGTGCAGAAGCCAGAGCAGGGTGCCGCCGAGCATAACGACGCGCATGGGAATGCCCTGCAGGAGGAAGAGGGCCGTTGTCCCAAGGCAAGAGGCTAGGATAGGGAGCCATGAGTACCAGTCTGTCTGATAGGCCCAGCCCAAGCCAATTGCACAGAGGTTGAAGAACAAAGCCCACCAGGGGCTTCTAGACCGAATCGAGACGGCTGACCTCGCGACCGACACCAGTGAGCTTGCAACAGCACTCATTAAACCCAAGACGAAAAAGTGTGCTGCGTAGGCAATGCACTCAGCGAGCATGAAAGCCCGAAACCGCTGGTCGTTCTTTTGCAAGAAACACGCGACCCCGAACGCAAACGCTAGATATCCGAGGATCTGTGAGAGAGAGAACCAGTCGTGCGACACGGACAGCACCGGACTAACGACTCGCGGGGGCGAGGAGGCTCTGCCACCCCGCTCGAGGACTCATGTCGTGTAAGTTCCACTGTGCAGGGTCGAAGGCTCGCCGTTCACCCTGGCGGAGATCGAAACCACCGACCTCCTCCTCGCGGTCAATGATCTGGCTCCTGCCCTCCGCAACATCGGAGAGAAGGCGCATGTCGTGTGACGATCGGTCCCAGGGCCGCGAACCGGCTGCGCGCATGAGGCTAGACTCAACCTCACGAGCGGGCAGCGGGGACAGGCGGGGAGGGAGATAAGGGGAGGTCGCCGGGAGGACCTCTGCCTCACTTGTGGTGTAACGCCCGATGAGGGGTGCCTCTTTACCAACGTAATCCATTGCGCGGTTATCTCGCTCATGGAGTTCCACAGACCCAGATCCGCCAAGCGAGAAGAGCGGGGTGCCAACACGCGTATTGGGCCCGTGACGCAAGACATTTCCGACCAGAGCTAGCCTCCCGGTGACACGGTCGCGCCCCCGCCACTCGGCGTCAATGAGGTTGTAATGGACCGCCTTTGAGCCCGGGTTGTAAATGAGGTTGTTCACGACGGCTGCAAACACGCCACCCTTCAGCAGCGGATTGCGCTCTTGGTTTGAGACATAGAGATTGCGGTAGATGAAGATTCCAGACGCGTTGTCGTGGATGAGAGACCCCTTAGAGTGCTCTCCCTTGGGATGGACAGAGTTCCGGAGCCCCTCATAGATGAGGTTGTAGCTAAAGGTCACTTCGTGCCCAGCAGTCTTTCGCCATTCCTCTGGCGTCGCACCCCCGAACCGCTCGCCGCCCACGGAGAGGTTCTCGTCTGTCGCCCACGAAAAGCTACAGTGGTCAACAATGACCTTGTGTGCACCGGAGGTGACATTGAGGCCGTCATGGTCCTGTCCGCTCCGGGGGGCGCGCCCATAGCTCCCAGGACGAAAGCTTAGGTGCTGGACAATGACATCATGGGTTGACACTGTGAACGCTCCGCGAACCAGCGTGATGCCTGGCGAAGGGGCGGTCTGACCAGCGATGGTGATGTATGGATTCCTGACCCGGAGGCTCCTGCCGTTGAGGTCAATGGCACCAGACACCTCGAAGACCACGATGCGAGGGCCTTGAGCCTCAATGGCTGCTCGCAGTGAGCCGGGTCCATCCGCATTCAAATTGGTTACTCGGAGGACCTGACCTGCACCGCCGCCAGTTGTCCCGACTGCCCAGCCAAGGTGGTCTGTCCAGAATGGATGGGCCCCCACCACCTGCGGCCACACTGAGGGGTTGGGCAGGGCCTGACATTCAGGTGAAACGTTCCTGAGTTCAACTCCTGTCCATTGCGCGGACTCCGTCCGGAGATGCTGGTAGACCAGGCTCGCGAAAAAGCATGCGCCCTTTCCGCCGACATGCGTCTGGTCATAATGGGGGGTGTCACGGGGGGCCATTGCCAAGGCTTGCGCGTTCTCAGATCCAAAGGCCTCCACGAGCGAGGCACTCTCCTCAAACAGTGGGATGTAGGGCGTCTTTGTGTTGCGTGCAACGGATGCCACCGCCTCGCTCCATGGCGCCAAGTCACGCTTTAGCCGGTCGGCCGCAAAGCTGCGACGCGTGAGTGGACTGAGCAGAATGGGAATGAGGCCCGACGCGCGTGCTTCTGAGACATATCGCTCAAGATTGAGGGGGAACTCGGTCGCGAGGTCGGTCGACCGTCCTGGCTTGCCTGGCTGATCGTTGTGTCCGAACTGGATCAGCACTAGGGTCGGGCGTATAGCTGCGCTTTGTCGTGCACGGTCGAGCGCTCGATCCCAGAGACCTTCCTCCCGATAGCTCTTCGTGCTTCGGCCACCGCGTGCAAGGTTGAGACAGTCCCAGCGGGACTCTCGGAGTGACTTGCAGAGGGCTTCTCCGTATCCGGTGTCCGGTGCCATTGTGGAATCGCCCACGAGCAGCACGAGTGGCGGCTCTATCGTCTTGGCAGGGCTGGCCGATTGGCCCTGTGGTGGGGCAGCGGCAAAGAGCAGGGCAGTGAGGATGAGCCTCAGGATGGCCAGGGCACTCATGCGTTAGGCCTCGCGGCTCGCCTGGGCGGCCTCGAGTCGGCTCAGGTAGTCCTTCCAGAGCAGGTCTTGATGATCGCCGAGCCACTGGAGGTAGGACCAGGTAAAGAATCCGGAGTCATGCCCATCTGAGAATTGCGGCTGCAGGGCGTAGTTGCCGATGGGCTCAAGGCCGATCAGGCCCACATGCCGCTTTCCGGTTTGCAGTGTCTCCTGCCCAGGGCCGTGTCCGACGACCTCTGCCGAGGGGGAGTAAACCCGCATCAGTTCAAAGGGAAGGGTAATGACGCGCCCGTTCTCATATCGAAGCGTTAACAGCTTTTTGGACTGGTTGACCTCAATATCGTCTGGAATCGGGGCGTCGTTGTTATGGCGAAAGGGGGGTAGGCTCATATTGCTAGTTTACCGACCGACTCTCGCTCTCCAGGATTGAAATGCTGTCTCGGTCGCGGGGTCCGTTGGTGGGTAGAGGCCCCGAATACTTGCCCCCTCTCTGACACGCTCAATGACAAAGTCCTCAAAGGCTGTCATCTCGAACGCCTCATGGGCCAGAGATTCGGCCATTTCATGGGGGAGTACGACAACACCATCTGCGTCTCCCACCAGAATATCTCCGGGGAAGACAGGGGCATCTCCGCAGCCAATGGGGACGTTGATGTCAATGGCATGGTGGAGGGTGAGGTTGGTGGGGGCTGAGGGTCTGTGATGGAAGGCCGGCATCGCGAGCTCGGCGATCTCCGCTGCGTCTCGAAATCCGCCGTCTGTGACGATTCCCGCTGCGCCCCGCATCAT
>JBJOHF010000084.1:0-7042 GCA_046047855.1 Pseudomonadota bacterium
CCCTTGGTCTATGGGCTGGTGACGTGGCTCACCCATAACGACCATAGGCTTGCCATCTTGTCGGTGGGCGTCTTCTTCTTACTCGGTTTGGTTTTGCTGTTTCGAGTTCCCTTTCATGCCCCCAGCAGGAATGTGCGCAAAGCGGGCCAGTGCTGATCAAAGTCTGAGAGGCCGTGATCGGAGCCCTCAACCACCCGGTGCATGGCTCCGGGGTGCGCCGCAACCATCTCCTCCCAAGAGAGGAGTTCATCGCCCTTGGCGGCAATCAGGAAGTAGCGGTGCGCCTGCGTGATGGGGCGCTCCATTGCCTCTAGGTCTTGCAGGTACTCAGCCTTGAACTCAAGCTGCTCGTCTGAGTGCCATGCCTTATGCACACCCACTTGACCTGCAAGATCGCGGGCGGGTGCGACCGCTGGATTGATCAGGCCGCAGCGGAACTGAGCGCGTGCGGGGTGTGTCTCCATGAGAAATCGGGTGTAAAAGCCACCAAGAGAGCTGCCAATGATCCGCGGCGTATGGCCTTGGTCAAGGAGTTCGTCGACTGCAGCCTCTGCCTGGTCAATCGCCTCGTGTGGGCTGATGGAGAGTTGAGGGCATCGATAGACCACACCATCGGCGGCAAGCCACTGCGCGAGTTGCTGGGCCTTGGTGGAAGTTGGCGAGCTGAGAAAGCCGTGGAGAAAGAGAACGGCGGGTGAGGCGTCGGACATGGCAGGATAGGCGCTTCATTGTTTAGGAGAACCTTCATCATGCCGCAACAGATTGCACTGGTCACCGGAGCGGGCTCAGGTATTGGTCGGGCCGTGGCGCGCGCGCTACTTGAGGACGGCTGGCTGGTCGCGCTTGCTGGGCGACGCCTGGAGCCCCTCGAGGAGACTGCACAGGGGTTCGCGCCCTCGGCGCTCCTGGTCCCGACAGATGTTTCTCGTGAGGGTGACGTGGATCATCTTTTTCAATCCCTGGAGAGACGATGGCAGCGCCTGGATCTGTTATTTAACAACGCCGGTATTTTTCCAGTGCCTGGCCTCATTGATGAGATGCCCGTTGAGCGTTGGAGGGAAGCCGTTGACATCAATCTCACGGGCTCCTTTTTGTGTGCAAGGGCAGCGTTTGGTCTGATGCGACGCCAACTGCCCCAAGGCGGCCGAATTATCAACAATGGCTCCATTTCGGCCCATGCGCCAAGACCACACGCTGTGGGCTACACCACCACAAAGCACGCCATCACCGGATTGACGAGACAACTCTCGCTTGATGGCCGCCCGTTTTCCATTGCCTGTGGCCAGATTGATATCGGAAACGCGGCGACGGAGCTTGCGGCAGGGTTCGGACAGGGCGCGCTTCAGGCAGATGGGAGCCGGCGGCCTGAACCCATGATGGATATGGCACATGTGGCGGATGCGGTCCGTCAAATGGCGGCGTTGCCACTGTCTGCGAATGTGCAGTTCATGACCCTGATGGCGACGAACATGCCGTTTGTCGGTCGGGGGTGAGGGGGGAAATCCCCAATGTATAGAAACAAGCGGATCGGGATCATCGGGGGATAACGTCCATAACAGGAGACAGCCCCGATGAAGCAGTTCCTCAAAGCCACCGTGCAACCCTGGGCACTGGCCAGTGCCCTCGCAGTAACCGCAGCCTTCATGATCCCTCAGGCAGCCTCAGCCATGGAGATCAAGATCTCTCACCAGTGGAAGGCAAACGTCGACGGACGCGACCGCGCAGCGCGACTCTTCGTAAGAGAAGTTGAGAAAGCTGACCCCAGTTTCAAGTTCCGAATCTATCCAGCCCAGTCACTTGGTATTAAGCCCGTGGCTCAGCTCGATGCCATTCAGAATGGCACGCTTGAAATGGCCATTTTCCCTATGTCTTATGCAGTGGGTAAGGCCCCTGAGTTTTCCGGAGTGATTCTCCCAGGCACCATTCCGAACCTTGACTTTGCCATGGGCCTCAAGAAGACGGGCTACTACACCAAGCTCCAACAGCTTGCCGAGAAGAACGGCTTTCGCATCATTACCTGGTGGTGGACGCCTGGCGGCTTTGCAACGAAATCGGCCACAGTCACTGGACCTGATTCCGTTAAGGGCATGAAGCTGAGGGCTGCAGATCCCACATTTGAATCCATGCTCAAAGCAGCAGGTGCCTCGGTTACTGCAATGCCTTCGTCAGAGATTTATTCGGGCCTTCAGTCAGGCGTGCTTACCGGTGCGCTGACCTCTGCGGAAACCTTTGTCTCCATGCGCCTTTACGAGCAGACCAAGTTCGCGACGGTTGGTGGTGACAGTGCACTCTGGATGTTGCTCCAGCCGCTTGTGATGTCCAAGAAGGCCTGGGACCAGCTCACGCCCAAGCAAAAGAAAATATTCCAGGATGCTGCAGACAAGGCAGACGCCATGTTCCTCACGATCCAGCGCGAAGCGACGGACAAAATGGCAGAGGCCTACAAGAAGTCTGGTGGCCAGTCTAACGAGATGACCAAGGCTGACTTCGACGCCTGGGTTGCGCTTGCGAAAAAGACCGCCTATCCCGAGTACGCGGCCATCTCTCCTGCGGCTAAGGGCCTCATGGATGAACTGCTGAAGGCGGCTGCTCCCAAGAAGTAATGTGCGCATAGAAAACCAAGGGCCCCGGCAAGGTTTGCCGCGGCCCTTTTTTGTGGGAGCGTGAATGTCGTCTTTTATTCGACGCATGGACCGACTGAGTGACGCACTGGCGGTAGTGGCGGCGTGTATGCTCGCCATGGCTACTGCTGTGATCTGCTGGATGGTGGCTTATCGCACGATGGGCTATTCCACCTCCTGGGAACTTGAGCTCGGCATTTTCTTGATGGTGTGCGCCTTGTTTCTGGGAAGCCCATACACCCTCAAGACCAAAGGGCATGTCGGCGTCGATCTGATGGCCTCCATGCTCCCCGAGCGCTACGCAAGATCTTTGCAGTTTGGTGTCTTGATTGTTGGGCTCTTGGTGGTGCTCTTTCTGGCTTGGTTGGGATTGGAGTTCTCGCTTCACGCCTTCGAGAAAGGTGAGCGCACTGAGAGTGTCTGGGCGCCCTACAAGTGGCCTCTGTACGCCACCATGCCCATTGGATTTGGAATCACGGCGCTTCAGTATTTGGCAGAAATTCAGCGCCACTTTTTGCGTCAGGAACATGCCCATGAATGAACTCCAGATCGGTGGCTTGATCCTGCTGGTCACCCTGGTGGTCTTGTTCTCTGGCCTCCCAATTGCATGGGGCCTCACACTGGTTGCCGTGGGGTTCCTGGTGACCTTTGAGGGCGCCGGAGCGTTGGCGAATATTCCGCTCATCATGATGGATGAACTCGCATCCTTCGCGCTGCTCACCATCCCTCTCTTTATTCTTTTGGGTGCTGCCATTGGCAGCACCAACGCAGGTCGGGACATCTATGAGTCCCTGCATCGTTGGCTGGATCGCGTACCTGGGGGGCTCGTGATTGCCAATATTCTGGCTTGTGGCCTCTTCTCGGCCATCAGCGGATCGAGTCCCGCAACGGCTGCAGCGATTGGCAAGGCCGGTGTGCCCGAGATGATCAAGCGCGGAATATCCATGCGCTTAGCGACGGGATCGGTCTGCGCGGGGGGTACCTTGGGCATTCTGATACCGCCCTCGATCACGATGATCCTGTATGGAATTGCCACAGAAACATCGATTGGCCGGCTCTTTCTGGCCGGGGTGATTCCTGGGATTCTCTTGGTGGTGATGTTCTCCGTTTATGCCTGGGCGGTGAGTCGATTTCAGTTGGGGCGGTCTGAGCCGCTTCGCATGCCAACCGTGCGCTACAGCCTTGCGGAGAAGATGGAAGGACTGGGACGTGTGTTCCCATTTATTTTGATCGTCATCATGATTGCTTATGCCATGTACGGTGGCATTGCCACGCCATCGGAGGTGGCTGCCATTTCCGCAGCACTCGCATTGGCCTTGGTGGTGGTGATCTACAAGGCACGCACGCGTCAAGACCAATGGAAGATCTTTCGCGAGACCGTTCGCGAGTCGACCATGATTCTCTTGATCATCGCTGCGGCCGCCGTGTTCTCTTACATGATGTCGCTGCTGTATGTGACTCAGTCCGCAGCCCAATGGCTGGTGGACTTGGAACTGAATCGTTGGGTGTTGATGCTGGCGATCAATCTGTTCTTATTGGTGGCAGGAATGTTCCTGCCGCCGGTGGCGATCATTCTGATGGTGATGCCTATCCTGACCCCGGTACTTGAGGCGAACAACTTTGATCTGATCTGGTTTGCCGTCATGCTCACCATCAATATGGAGATTGGCCTGATCACCCCGCCTGTCGGCCTGAACCTATACGTGTTAAAGGGCGTCGTGCCATCCGTTCCCATTCGCGACATTCTGCTTGGTTCAATGCCGTTCGTTGTGCTCATGATGATCAGCATGGTGATTCTTGCGTTCGTGCCTGAGCTCGCGCTGTGGCTGCCCAACCAGATGATGGGTGCGAGTTTCTAGCCCGAGCTGCAATGCACCCAATGCTCTTCGGCGGCGCCTTGTGCGCCCCGGACGATGCGAATCTTGCAGGCCTTGAGGCCAGCTGACGACCGCATGGAGAGCGGTGTGCGATGGTGAGGCTCGACGTCAACATACCCATCGGGGCTGATGTAGAGCACTTTTCCTTGTGCATCAACCAATTCGAGGCCTCCTGGCATGGTTTGGGGCTCGAGGCGATAGGTTGCAACGGGTGCGCGTGTCGACCGTTTGACCAGCCGGTAAGCACGCCTGCGTTCCGTTTGGACCCACACTTGGTTAAATGGCATGGCCTGGTCCAAGGGTAGGCGCTGGCTATCGACGCGCAGGCCCACGGCGGCATGTGTGGGGATGCGAGCGAATGTGGCAATGCCGCGTGCATCTGTTTGGGCTGTAAAGCCCTGTTGATCGATCAAATCGATGCCAGCCACCCCTGTATCGATCTCGACGAGGTTGTATTCCCCAACAGGGCCGAGTCGACTGGTCTGTGGCGTCAGCCAGAGGCGAGTCGAGACCTGTGGGTAGAACGACAGCGTGCGTCCTCGATGGGAGCGGCTGAGTTGCATGTGCCAGTCCCCCCAGCGCGGCTGTTGGTGAACAGCTAGGTCGACATGTTGACCATTGGCCCTCATGTTCCAGCCCAGTTCTTCTGGCCTGGTAGGGCTTTGAGAGACTTGTATGTCCGCACTGTGACGACGCGATGCAATGGCCAGTGTCTGGCCCCTTCCGAGATTGAGGTGGAATTGAAGATAGATGGATTGATCAGTTTGCGTGCGCGTGAGGTTTAGCCCCACGCGCATCTGCGAGGTGATCGTCCATTGCGCCTGGGCTTGAACGTGTTGGGCGTTACGACTGAGGGCGATGTTGCCGCGAGAACCCATCGCTCCTGAAATCGATATCTGTGGTCGGCTGTCGCTTTGCCAGGCACCGTGAAAGTGAGAGCCCTTCCAAAGGGGCGCTTGGATGGCTGCTCCTAGTGTGGGCGAACATGCTTGACGGCAGGATAGTCCAAGG
Organism: Pseudomonadota bacterium; assembly: GCA_046047855.1. Classification (GTDB taxonomy): domain Bacteria; phylum Pseudomonadota; class Gammaproteobacteria; order Burkholderiales; family Burkholderiaceae_A; genus Hahnella. The sequence goes on from JBJOHF010000084.1 coordinate 5,510, forward strand.
CGCCCTGTCCATAGGATGGATGGGACGCGACGGGTAACCCAATCTAGCCTTGCAGACCTCTCGCGACTTGCCGCGTTCAGCCAGAGGCTATCTTGAGGAGACAGCCCCCATCCGTGGGTCGCGAAGTGCCCGTCTGCGTTTGCCGAGAGATCCCAGTGTGTTGCGCCCTCCTCGAGAATCTGGGCATGATGGCTCCAGGGAATGATCTGTTCGCTCACCGCACCGTCGGGCCCTTCAATCTCTACACGCAGGAACCCTGGTGCTGTCGAGCCCGTTGGTCCGATGACTCGGTAGGGGCCAGCGGGTAAAGCGGTGACGCCCAGGATCTCTTGGGCATTGCTGTTGATCATTCGGATGCGACTGGGGTGCTGAAGGAGGATAGAGGCACTTGCAAGGCCGGATGGGGCAGATCGCGTCGATGCGGATGAGAGCCGCAGGCCACGGAAACGTTGGGGGGCGCTAGAGAGCCCATGCGGGGCGGTGATGTCGCCCACCTCAAGGTGGACTCCAGCAGGCATCTTCCAATCTCCAGTCCAGTACTCAAGGTGGCCCCGCGGATTGAGCGAAAGGCTCAGTTGAGCATCCTCATGGCTTAGGATCAGGCCGGTACGCAGCCCGCCTCGATTCGCGACGAGGTCGAGTGCAAGGCTGCTATCCGCTGACATAGACTCCGGCGCCTGGGTCGCCTTGAAGAGGTTGATCTGTCGAATCTTGAGGAGGGCAGGGTTCATCAAGAGGCGGGCGACGCCGAGCCGCTCGTCAATCGAGCAAGATTGATGAGGATGGGTGTAATCCGTCCATTCGGATTGGGTTGCGATATGCAGGTGGGGCGTCAGGTCCTTGCTCTCCACTCTGCATCCAGCGGAATCACGATGGACCAGTGATCCACGGGAGATGCGCTCCCCATTGAGCTCGAGCTCAAGCAACATGGCTTCCGTTGCTTGACTGGTTGTGGGTAGACAGCAGCCCATGCAGAGCGCAGAGACGACTCTGGCGATCGTGCGCATCATCGGCTTAAGGGCTGCCGGTTTTAATGGCGGCTGGTCTGCGACAGTACTCTGAGGACTGCCCTGGAAGCAGGGTGCGCAGTCCCATCACCTCTGGGGGTAGAAGCACTTGAATCGCGAGGTTTTGCGTGTTCTGAAGGCGCTCGCAGGTTGACTGTGGACGAAGCTCCAGCCGATGTTTGAGAGGCTCCTGGGCGAATCGAAAGACGGGCAGCGAGAATCGGAACTGAAAGCTCAGTCCTTGCTGGAGGTCTTCGGAGGGAATCTGCTCAATGACCAGCCGGTGATAGCCCGCTCGGTTGAGCGGTCTGGCCCGAACGACCTGTACCTCATTGGGGTTCAGTGAGAAGAACCTGGGAGAGACCTGACCTTGTGCAGGTTCGAAGGGTCCCGCCTCGGCGTTCCAGGTCACCAGTCGAACGCTCCACCGAGAGGGCTGAGCGAGGCTGCTTTGGACTTGCGTCACAACCACGCCCTGCTCGTCGGGCGTGAGTTGGGGCGGCGAGATGGTGAGTGCCGCCCACGC
>JBJOHF010000085.1:0-5510 GCA_046047855.1 Pseudomonadota bacterium
GAGTGGGTCAACCCCTCATGCCCCTTTGTACAAAAACACTACAACAGCGGCAATATGCAGAAGACACAACGCGTGGCCCGTGAGCTGAATGTGCGCTGGCTTCAGATCAGTTCCACCAATAGCAATCACCCGGAATTCAGAGATGGGCCAAGCCTCATGGCCTGGAATGTGGCCATGAAGTCTCTGCCAGCTCTGGTTGCACTCGATGCAGACGGAAAAACGGGACGCGCATACGGTGCCAAGACCACCCCCGAAATGGTGCTCATCAATCCGGAGGGCATTGTGGTCTACCACGGGGCGATCGACAGCATTCGTTCTGCCAGCACCAGAGACATTGCCTTGGCCGTAAACTACATGGAGCAGGCCATGCGCGAGGCGACGGCAGGTAAACCAGTCTCCGTCCCTGAGTCCCAGCCCTACGGATGTTCAATTAAATTCTGATGCGCTTACCTCGTCACTGGATTTGGCTGTGGCTTTTTGCCCTCGTGGGCCTTCTATGGGCGCAAGGGCAAGGGCGTTCACATGCCATCTCCATGGCCGTGCAGCTCCAACCTGGAGAGGTTGTGGTCTGTACCCAAGGGGGTATGGTCCGCATGCGCATCGACGCAGACGGCAAGCCGGTCCAAACCAGCTCAAACGCTTACCCATCTGACCATTGTTCTGTCTGCAGTCTCTCCGGTGCCGTACCACTCCACCTCAGTGCAGCTAGCGTTTCAAAGCCCATCCTGAGTGCATCTCAGGTCGTCATTACTGCGGTTCAGACCGATGCACCACCGAGCCGGCCCCTGCTTGCTCACGCCCCTCCGCACGGCCCTCCCCACTCCATCTCCTAAGTCACCACGCTGATTCACCGCCTGTGTTTTATAGGGCGGTGCGCCTTTGCTTTATTACTTTGGAGATTCACTATGCAGTGCAAAACCCTCTGCGCAGCCCTGAGCTGCCTGTTCGCGACCACAGCAGTCGCACAAGCTGAAATGCCCACGGTCATCGTGACCGGAAGCCCAAGCCAAAGCGCACTTGAGCTTAGCCTGGACCCACGTATCGCCCAACAGCCTATCCCAGCGAATGACGGTGCAAGCTTCCTAAAAAATATTCCAGGCTTTTCTATTGTCCGTAAGGGCGGAACGGATGGAGACCCCGTCCTAAGAGGCTCGTCAGCATCACGCCTCGGAATTCTGGTGGACGGTATGGAATTTCATGGGGGCTGTTCCGCCCGTATGGACCCACCAACCGCTTACGTCTTTCCCGAGGCCCACGATGAGGTCCGCGTTATCAAGGGGCCACAGAGCGTGCGGTATGGGAACGGCCACTCTGCTGGCGTAGTCCTCTTTGAGCACGACGCGTTTCCAAGCACTCCCGCTGAATCCGCCCGAGCCAGCGCAGTTGCCGGCTCCTGGGGGCGCCAAGACGGTCTCTTGAGCCTTCAAAAGAGCACCGAGAACGCTGCGCTAGAGCTCAATCTCACCCATGCGAGAGCCGATAACTACGAGGATGGAGCTGGGAATGCAATCCATGCTGCCTATGCCCGCCGAAGTGCAACGCTAAGGGGACAACTCAAGCTATCCGAAACGCTCCTATTTGGGCTCGATGGGGTGTCCAGTGCAGGCCGCGCTGCCTATGCTGACCGTGGCATGGACGGCTCGCTCTTCGACCGGCGCAGCCTTGGCATCACGCTTCAATGGGCCCCTAGAGACGGCACGGTGGAGTCTGTTGAAGCCCGGGTCTATCGAAGCGCAATTGACCACGTCATGGATAACTACAGCCTGCGGCAGGCACCCGCTGGCGGGTCCGCCTGCATGATGGTGAGCATGATGAATCCAAACTGCTTCTCCGTGATGAACCCCGATCGGATTACGCATGGTGGGCGGGTTGCAGCGCATCTCTGGCTCAATGGTCATGCCGTTGTGGTGGGCGCTGACCACAGAGAGGAAGAGCACCGGGGTCGAATGACAACCCAGAAAACGCTCGCAGCAGCGCAGGCCTATGTGAGCATGCCGCGTACCGTTGACTATCGGAGTCAGATCACCGGAGCGTTTATCGACGTCAGTCGTCCGCTCGGTGAGCAATCCAAACTGGTCATAGGCGCACGTATTGACGATTGGAATGGCGAACGCTTCTCGATGGGCAAGCCCCTGGCCCAATCCAGTGAGTCGCTGCAGTCTGCATTCATGCGTGTGGAGCGTGCGGGACAGAGCCTTTACCAGCATGCGTACATCGGCCTCGGCCTCAACCAACGCCCTCTGGATTACTGGGAGGCTGTGACCAAGGCCGGCCTCGGCGCGCAAGCCTCGGCCAAGCCTGAGCAGACCCTTCAGGTTGACCTTGGTGCGCTAGGGGGTTCGAACGACTTTCGCTGGTCAATCAGTGGATACGTCGGGCAGATCCAAGACTACCTGCTTGTAAGCAGCACGAGCGTTCAGAATGTTGACGCACGTCGCGTTGGGCTGGAGGCAGATGCCCGGATGCAACTCTCACCGCTGACGAAGGTGCTGGCAAGCCTCGCCTGGGTGCGCGCTGAGAATACAACGCTTCAGACACCACTTGCCCAGACGCCGCCCCTTGAGGTGAAGGTCGCTGTGGACCATCAGATTGGTCGCTGGTCTATTGGCGGCGTGGTAAGGCTCGTGGCGAAGCAAGATCGCATTCACCCAGGGTTTGGCACCATCGTCGGCCTGGACCGCTCAACAGAAACGCCTGGTTTTGCCACCCTCGGGCTGCATGCCAGCCACACCCTAACCAAAGACCTTCGGTTGAACATGGGAATCGATAACGTGCTTAACCATAACCATTTTGAGCACTTGAATCGCAGTGACGCAACCATTGCTGGCTACCTCTCTGGCGTCAATACCGGGGTAAACGAGCCAGGACGTACCGTCTGGATGAAAGTAGAGTGGCGGTCGTAATTCATTAAGCGAGAGGACCACCCGATTGAATCCGATACCCTCCCCTGATGAGCATCAGACGCTGCGTGATGCCCTGCGTGACCTGTGCGGCCAGTTCGATTCCAAATACTGGCAGACCATAGACGAGGCGCGCGGCTACCCCGAGGCATTTGTAAACGCGCTCACCGAGGCGGGCTGGCTGGCTGCACTGATTCCCACGGAATATGGGGGGTCGGGGCTCAGCCTCACCGAGGCCTCGGTCATCATGGAGGAGATCAATCGATCGGGTGGCAATGCCGGCAGCTGCCACGGCCAGATGTACAACATGGGCACGTTGCTTCGGCATGGGTCAGATGCGCAGAAACAGCAGTTTCTACCCAAGATTGCAACGGGTGAGCTTCGCCTTCAGAGCATGGCCGTGACCGAACCCACCACAGGCACCGATACCACTCAGCTCAAGACCACCGCAGTGAAAAAGGGCGACCGTTATGTTGTGAATGGTCAGAAGGTATGGATCTCACGCATTCAACATTCCGACCTCATGATCTTGTTGGCAAGAACGACACCGCTAGACCAGGTGAGCCGAAAATCTGAAGGGATGAGTATTTTCCTGGTCGATCTTAAGGACTCAATTGGACATGGCATGGAAGTGCGCCCCATTCGGAATATGGTGAACCATGAGACGAACGAAGTCTTCTTCGACAACCTCGAGATTCCGGCCGAACAACTCATCGGCGAAGAAGGCAAAGGCTTCAAATACATTCTTGATGGGCTGAATGCAGAGCGCGCGCTCATTGCAGCCGAATGCATTGGAGATGCCTATTGGTGCATTGATAAGGCCCGCACCTACGCCCGCGACCGTGTCGTGTTCGGCAGGCCTATTGGTCAAAACCAAGGCGTCCAATTCCCGATTGCGCAGACCTATATGGAGACCGAGGCAGCAAGCCTCATGCGTTTCAAAGCCTGCGCACTTTTTGATGCTGCCAAGCCCTGCGGTGCAGAGGCCAATATGGCGAAATATCTTGCGGCCAAAGCATCCTTTGAGGCCGCAAACGTCTGCCTACAAACCCACGGTGGTTTTGGCTTTGCAGCGGAATACGATGTCGAGCGAAAGTTCAGAGAAACGCGGCTCTATCAGGTCGCGCCCATCTCCTCGAACCTCATCTATTCATACATTGCAGAGCACATCTTGAATCTTCCCCGCTCGTTCTGATTGGGGAAGATTCAGGGGCTTTTAGTGTTTCGCGGGGCCCGTCGCGCGGGCGTTGGCATCCAGCCCGCCCTTGGCCTTCCATTCCTCAAACCCGCCTTGCAGAATGCGCACGTTTTCGTAGCCTGCGAGGCGAAGGGCAAGGCCCCCCTGAGCCGAGAGACTGCCCGTATTGCAGTAGATGAGCACCATCTTGTTCTTCGGGATCTGCGCGCGTTGCTCCAGCACTTTGCGCCACTCAATGTTCACAGCACCTGGAATATGAGACTTCGCAAACTGGCCTGCATCGCGAGCATCGATGATCATCATCTTGCTGTACTCGGATCTTGGAATCTGTTCGGCAAAAATCACCGCGCCACCGTAATCGACAAACTCGAGGTAGGCCGTGAGTTCATCCACAAGCGCAGACTTGGCATCCGCTCCTTGAGCGAGCAAGGGACTGCTTGAGAATATGGAACAGCAGAGTGTGACCACTGCTAAGGGGTATTTCATTGCGTGCTTCTCCCATTTTTTTGTTTATGCGCATAAAAGAATACGTTACTCGCTTCGAAAATGAAATCTGCTGACAATACAAGGATGAATCCACTCCCCACTGCGGTTGCGCTCACAGGCGCAAGTGGCACCATTGGGTCGGCCACGCGCCTCGCGCTTGAACGCGCTGGCTACCGCGTCTTGTGCGTCGGGCGCAAGGAGCTGGGGGGGGAGCACGCCCTGACTGAGGTACTGCGTGAGGCCAAGGTTGAAGCCATTATTTCATGCATGGCCTCTAGAACCGGCACGCCGACTGACGCCTGGCGCGTCGATCATGATGCACAACTCCGCCTTCTGAGGGCTGCAGAAGGCGCGGGCGTACGTCAGTTTGTGCTGCTCTCCGCCATCTGCGTCCAACGCCCAAAACTCGCGTTCCAACACGCGAAACTTGCCTTTGAGGCAGCGCTGCAGAACGCGTCAATCTGCTGGACCATTGTGCGGCCCACGGCATTCTTCAAATCACTGAGCGGCCAGCTCCGCCGAGTTGCCCGTGGCAAGCCTTTCCTCGTCTTTGGAGACGGGAGCCTGACCCGCTGCAAGCCTATCTCCGATCGAGATCTCGCCGCGTTTCTGGTCCATACACTTAATAACGCTGAGACTCAGAACGCGATTCTGCCCATTGGCGGACCGGGCGACGCCCTCTCGCCGCTCGATCAGGCGGCGTTGCTCTCCAAGATTCTGAATCGCCCTGTGCCGGTTAAGCAGATTCCCACCAGCATGTTGCTGACGGTTGCGAAGCTGCTGCAGCGTGTGAGCTGGCTCTCACCGAGGCTCGCCGAGAAGGCCGAGTACGCGCGGATTGGGCACTACTACGCTACAGAGTCGATGCTGGTCTGGAACGAACCCCATCAGGCCTACGACGCGGAGGCCACACCAAGCTGGGGCCA
>JBJOHF010000086.1:0-9713 GCA_046047855.1 Pseudomonadota bacterium
CGTTTCTCGATGGTTTGAGTCTGCGCGCCCAGGCTAAAGGTGTTGCCCACAAAATCAAAACACTGGCCTGTTCAATGGAGGAACTGCCTTTCGAGGAGGGCAGCCTCGATGTCATATGGGCAGAGGGCGCCATTTACAACGTGGGTTTTTCTAGGGGGGTTGCGTATTTCAAACGGTTTCTAAAGCCTGGAGGCATTCTGGCCGTCTCTGAGATCACTTGGCTCACCAATGACCGTCCAGAGGAAATTCAGCGCCATTGGGAGGCTGAGTACCCAGAGATCGCAACAGCCTCTGAAAAGATCAAGACGCTCGCGTCTCACGGGTACATGCTCAAGGGCTACTTTCCATTGCCTGAGTCCAGTTGGGTCGAGCACTATTACGAACCGCTTGAGCGGTCCTTCCCGACATTCTTGGGTATACATGACTCAAAGGCCGCCCAGGAAATTGTGGAGGCGGAGCGCAGCGAGATGTCCTTATTCAAGCGGCACAGTGCGCATTACAGCTACGGCTTTTACATTGCTCAGCGATTAAGCAGCGATCCCAAGTAGAGTCGCTACCCCAAGGCTGGCGAATAAGGCGGCTGCTATCAAATGAACCAGACGCATCGGAATGCGGTGGGCAAGCTTTTCACCTGCAAAGACGGCTGGCACGTTGGCTAGCAGCATCCCCAATGTCGTTCCGATAACAACCATCACCAGCGCGCTGTAATGCATCGTCAGTGCCACAGTGGCCACCTGGGTTTTATCCCCCATTTCCGCCAGAAAGAAGGTGATGAGCGTGGTGCCAAGAACCCCGAGTCTTTGGGTGATCTGGGCCTCATCGGCTTCCAGTTTGTCGGGAATCAGGGTCCAGATGGCCATGCCAATGAAGGAGAGCCCAAGTATCCATTGAAGCCATTCAGGGTCTAATAGGGTCGCGACCCAAGAGCCCACCGCGCCTGCAAGCGCATGATTCAAAATGGTCGCGACAAGAATCCCCAATATGATGGGCAATGGTTTTTTAAATCGGGCCGCAAGCAGAAAGGCCAGCAGCTGGGTTTTATCCCCGATCTCTGCTAGCGCAACAACACCGATTGAAACAAGAAGTGCATCCATGTAAGGGGAGTTTAGCTCCCCCTTGTTGGGACCTACAGGGCGATTGCATAGTCCTTGGCATAGTCCATCAGCACCGCCGTGCCAGCATTCTGGATGTCCATATCGGTCTCTTCTGGTACCCATCCATGTCCAATGAAGACGCGCGTAATCGAGGCCATAATCACGGCAAATTTGAATGCAGCAAGCACCTCGTAGTAGGGGAGATGCGTCGTGGTGTAGCCCGACTTTTCTGCCCAGTAACGGGCGGTGGTTTGGCGGTCCCAGAATCCGGGTAGCCGCTCAATGCCAATGGAGGTCGAAAGGGCACGGTCCAGCATCAAGCACCAAGCCAAATCGCTTACTGGATTTCCAAGGTGCGGCTTCTCCCAGTCGAGTGCAGCAACACACCGACTCCCCTGAAAGAGGCAATTGCCGAGTTTGGCATCACCCCAACACAGGGTGGTGGGCTCCTGCGTAGGCTTGTTGGTCTCGAGCCATGCCAGGGCCCGGTTCAGTAATGGGTAGGGACGTCGCTGGCCTTCCACCCATGCGAGAAAGTTCCGAAGGTAGGTCAGTGTCTGATCTAAGGGCGTGCTGCCAAGCGCGGGGCGATTGAGGGAATCAAACCCTTTGGACGCCCAGTCCACCTGTGAGAGCGATACCAGCACATCGATACAGCCCTTCCAAACCTCAGACTGCTCGCCGGAAGAGAGGTCCTTGAGCCACCCCGACTGATGATAAGGGGGGTTCTCGACTGGCGCGAGACCTTCTATCTGGGCCATGAGGTAGAACGGCACACCGAAGATCTGGGCGTCATCTTCAAAGCACATCACGTCTGGCACGGGCACACCCGTACCCTTGAGTGCTTCCATGCAGTGGTATTGAAGCCGAAGGTCGTAGTCTGGGAAGGTTGCGTCACCCGAGGGAGCCATACGAAGGACCAAGGGCTTCACTTCGGGGCTGTCGCCCACTTGCCACGAAAGATCAAAAAGCCAGGTCTCGTTTGAAAATCCCCCGCCTGGCTTACGCAGGTTGCGGATCGCGATCTGGCTTGCTTGCGGGAATCGCGTGCCCAGCCACTGGGTCAGTTTCTCTCCGAATGCTGTCGTTTGCTCTGTCACTCTGAATCTCCTGGAAGTCCCATATCAGGCCAAACGCCTTGCACATACGTCTGGCAATTCCCCCAGCCGCTCGCCCCTGTCTCCTGGTCAAAGGCCTCAATGACGCAGTCTCGGAATTGATTCAGGCGCGCGAGCGACTCGGGCAAGGAGCAGTCCGCGAAGTACTCACCTTCCACATGGGTTCGCCCTCGCCATTGCCCATGGAAATGCCCGTCAAACCCGTGGTAAAGACCGCCACCCAAATGAAATCCAGTAGCGCTCTTGGGCTGCACCTGAATGCTGCGTGTGTGCCCATCGGGCATGGTGAGCCTAAACTCGCCGCCCTGAAAGCGCTTGTTCAGAGGGTTGAAGCGGATGCGTGGCTCAAGGCTTGCAATCGGCTGCCGCGTCCCGTCTGGAAACTCGAAGTGGCCTTGAAAGCGTTCATGCTTAAAGCCGGGCCCGCCGTAGTAGAGGTAGTAAAAGTGAGCGGCAAACTCACTGCCATCGGCACACCTGAAATAGAGCGGGTTCCAGATGGCAAGAATCTGCTGCATCAACCCTGATTCCATGGGCTCAGGTGCGATATCGGTGATGGGTGCCCCAACGCCAGGACGAATGCCCCAAGAGTGGTCACGCGTCATCACCCAGGTGTCTTTGGTCACCTCGGTGCGAACCCCATTGACCATGACCCACCCTTGCGCCAAACCCGTCTGGTGGTAGCGAATCTGGTCGGCGGTGCGCCTGTAGCCCCGCATCGTCCGGCGGTCTTCTCTCTCCTCGGTAAAACACGGCACCACGCCTTCGAGCACAAGGTCAAAGGAGATGGGCTGAATGGGATTGGGCTCGAGCACCACACGAATCTTCTTGAGTGGCTCGAGGATTTCATATCGAATGGGACCCACATTCAAATGATTCGGATCGACATTCAGCTCTCGGCTCGCGCGAACATTCCATTGCTCAACACCGCGCGAGACACCTGCATATCCGTCTACAACATCCCGGTTGATGTATTTCCCAAGGCCAAGGTCAATCTGTAGGGAGCCATCGCGAGCGGCAGCCATAAGACAGACCTTCTCCGTCCACGCATGATCTGTCTGACTCACCGTGGAAAACGTTTCCACGATCTGATGGTTGAAGTACTCGTCTGCTGCGAGCAAGGGGCCAATGGTTCCGCCAGCCATGTCTGTTCTCCGCAATTGCTTTACTTGGGCGTCGACATACGGAGCGTTCCGCCTTTCTGGCGGATTGGGCAGGCTTGGAAGCTGGCCATGTGAGACTGAACCGCATCACGCACCAGCCCGCCAAAAGCAACACCCATGCGCATGGCCAAGTCATTCGATTTCTGGCCATCGTGCTGCTCGAAGGGGTCCATCCTCAGGTTAAACACAAGCGAGCTCTGCTTAAAGCTGTCAAAGAAGCCTTCACGCGTTTGCAAATGCGCTTTCCACGGGCCCACGCGCACCGCGGTGAACTGACTCTCGTTGTAGTAGTACACGGTGTTTCGAGCCGAGGGCCTGTTCTCTGTCCAATGCGCCAGGTTGTTGACCCCGTCAATACAAACCTTATGGGTTTGGTTCAAGCGCTGCACGACATCCTTCACACCCGCAGCCGAAGCAAGGGTGGTGAAGAGGTCTTCGTGCGTCTGTATGCCATTCGAGATCTGCCCTGGTGCAATCTTCGCAGGCCATCGCACAAGCATGGGTACGCGAACACCGCCCTCCCAGGTGGTCGCCTTCTCTCCGCGGAATGGCGTTGTACCGCCGTCGGGCCACCACGATCGCATCGCGCCGTTATCGCTGGTGTAAATCACGATGGTGTCCTTGCTGATCTTGAGCTTGTCCAAAAGCCGCAGCAGCTGACCGATATGGCCATCGTGCTCCATCATGCCGCTGCCAAACACATCAAACTCAGAAGAGATGTCGCTCGCCAGGTGCCTCGACTCGGGCTTGAGATGCGTGTAGATGTGCATGCGCGTGGTGTTGAGCCAGGCAAAAAAAGGCTTTCCATCTTTCACAGAGGACTCAATGAATTGAGATGTCCTCGCAAGGAACTCCTCATCGACCGTTTCCATGCGCTTCGATGTGAGCGGGCCGGTGTCAACGCACTTCTGACGTCCCCAGGGGCCAAATCGCGGATCTACGCGTTTGTCCTCCGTGTCCGTCGCGACACAATCCAGCACACCCCTGGGTTTGTACTTGCGATTAAATTCGGCGTCCTTGGACCACATCCGAAGCTCAGGCTCCGCCTCGGTGTTGAGGTGATAGAGGTTGCCAAAGAACGTGTCAAATCCGTGGACCGTCGGCAGATGTGAATTGCGATCGCCGAGGTGATTCTTGCCGAACTGACCAGTCTTATAGCCATGCTCCTTCAACAGCTCGGCCAGTGTCGGGTCTCGGGCATCTAAGCCAATCTCTCCACCCGGCAGTCCAACCGTCGTGAGTCCAGTGCGAATGGGCAGCTGCCCAGTAATAAAGGCGGCGCGACCGGGTGTTGAGCTCGGGTGGGCGTAATGATCGGTAAAAAGCATGCCCTCCCGACCGATGCGATCAATATTGGGTGTGGGCACCATCATGCCGTGGCTATAGAGCCCGACATTCGTCGGGCCAATGTCATCAGCCATGATGACCAAGATATTGGGCTTCTGAGACCAAGCGGGTGTCGAGGCAACAAGCGTCGCACTGATAGCTGCCGCGACCTGAGTGATTCTGCGCTTCTTCATGTTGAGGCTCCTTCCGAACTATTGAACGCCAAGCACCAAATCGGCGCCCTTATCCCCAATCACCACGGAGGTGGCATTGGTGTTTCCACAAATGAGATTGGGCATAACAGAGGCGTCTATTACGCGTAGGCCTTCCACGCCGCGTACCTTAAGGTCGGGCGTGCATACGGCATGCACATCATGCTCGCGGCCCATGCGGCACGTTCCCACGGGGTGGTAGCCGCTCGAAAGCATAGGCGCGGCCCAGTCCAGCCATTCCGCGTCCGTGTTGACGTCGAGTCCGGGCCGAATCTCAGATTCGATGAGCGCAGCCAAGGCCGGCTGACGTGCGAGATCGCGCAGGTATCGGAACGCCCAAACCAAGGCGCGTTGGTCTCGCTCATCTTGGAGGTAGTTCATCTTGATGGCGGGGTGGTCGTTGGCGTGTGGGGTTTTAAGACGAATCTGACCACGCGAGTAGGGTCTGACCTGGAAAGGGGCCATGGTTAACCCCCCGAATGCATCCGGGGTTGGCGGTGTGGTTGGTTTGGTGGTGTCGGGTGGGACACCGGTCACGGGAAGTCCGAAGACCTGTATGTCGTTGTAGGGCAGGCTAGGGTCACTGCGCAGGTAGGCACCGAATTGAGCGGGGGGCGTGGTCATGGGCCCCGTGCGCCAAATGAGATAGCGCAGAATGGATCGTAGCAAACCCAGGCCTCTGAAGTCTTTGTTCATGCTGGCAACATGCGGCTTCACGCGCCACGATAGGGGGGCGCAGACATGGTCTTGAAGGTTCTCCCCAACCCCGGGCAGGTCCATGACCACCTCTATACCCATGGCGTTCAAGTGTTCGTGTTTGCCTATGCCAGAGACCATGAGCAACTGGGGCGACTGAATGGCACCCGCACACAGCAGCACCTCGGAGCGCGCGGTTGCCCTGTGCGTGCTTCCATCGTTCATGCGGTATTCCACACCCGTTGCACGGCGTCCATCAAAAAGAATGCGTTGCGCGATGGCCTGAGTGCGGATGTGAAGGTTGGCCCGGTCCATAGCTGGCTCAATCGCATTTCGGGCAATGGAGGAGCGCCTGCCTTTCAGGCAGTTCAGCTGGTAAATGCCCACGCCTTGGGCCTCACCATCGTTGAAGTCTTCTACGTACTTGAGCCCCGCCTGCTCGCCCGCCTTCACCATTGCGTGCGTGACAGGATGCACGTGCTCGAGCGCATTCACCGTGAGCGGACCACCTTGACCGTGCAGGGCGCTCTTGACGAGCTGATGGTCTTCCGTGCGTATGAAGTAGGGCAGGAGCGACTCCCAGCCCCAGCCTGTGGCCCCAGCAGAGACCCAGTCCTCATAGTCCTGGCGATGACCCCGGATGTAGATCATGCCGTTGATCGACGATGAACCGCCCAGCACCTTCCCTCTGGGCATCGCGATGCGTCGGCCGCCGGCCGCAGCCTCGGGCTCGGTGTAATGCATCCAGGAATACGTGGGGTTGTAACTCAGCCCGCCCCATCCTGCAGGCATTTCGACTAAGAGCTTGCGATGGCTGCCCCCCGCCTCCAGCAGCAGGACCTGATGTTGGCCAGACTCGCTTAATCGAGCAGCCAGCGTGCCGCCCGCAGAGCCAGCGCCAATGATGATGTAGTCGAATTGCTGAGCCATGTTGGCAGTGTCGGTCCTACAAGCCACGTTGACACAGCGCTTTACCCACTTTGGGTACCTATGGTTTACACGATATCGGGTTTACCCGGGTGTCTCATCATCGCGTTCCTCCGACATAGAGAGCAGCGCCTGCAGGGCGGCTGCCAGCTCCATAATCTTGAGCGCGTTCTGCGCATTCGATTCGATGAATCCTTGACCCATCCCCGCAGTCAGAATGAGAGAGTGATTGGCGTCACGGTGCAGCCAGCCCTTCTTGATCAGCTGATTCACTTTGCGTCTAACGGTCTCTCTGGGAATTCCTGTGGCCTCACTGATCGACAGCGCATTGCAGGGACGCATGTACTTGTGACGTTGGCGCTCGTCATCCAGCCAATACTCAGGAATCGCCTCGGCACTGCGACTGAAGAACTGCGATACGTTGTGGGTACCAATCTCGCCCAAAACAATGATTTCCACCATATCCCCATCAAAGAGGCGGTAGAGGTCGCGCATCAGGGGGACCGTAAAGGAGGAAATGAGGTGTGCAACCTGATAGGCATGTCGCTCTAGAAGGTGTGGGCTGATTTTAGTCTTTGAGCCTGGCTTCATTGAGCGCTCCCGAGCTAGGGGGCGACATCGCTAAGGGATGAGAAGCCTGATGGAGCATGAGGTCCAACAATCATCTGTTCGACCACACCTTCGCCTTCGCAAGGGGCTCTCCCGGGCTGATCAAGCGTCGCGCGACAGAGCGCGTGAAGGTGTACCTGAGCAAAATCATTCGGGTTGAGCGCGCGCGTATCTCGCTGCTCCCGGGTAACGGCAGATTTCCCGTGGTAGGTGCCATGTCCCCAAGTGGGGTGGTTGTATCCCTCTCCCTGCTTGTATACAACTTCACCGCAGGTCAGTGTCATCTGCAGGCGCTCGCCATTGGGCAAAGCACCCTGAATGAACAAGCGTTGAATCTGACGGGTACCTTGGCGATACTCAGCCTTGAATGTCACAGCACTTAATGTCTGCGGGCCAGCGCCGTTATTGGCCACCAGCACAGCAGATCGATTCCATCCCTCGCCTTGACCATCATCGTTGGTGTGGAAAAACACACTGCAGTGCGGGAAATGAATGGGGGCCCAGATCCAGTACCACTGCATCTCTCCTCCGAATCCATGGCCCCGTGGGTCGCGCTCGCCGATTGGACGAATGCCCCAAGAACGGTCTCGGGTGCCCGTCCAATTGGAGACATCAATGGACTGATCAGCGAGCTTGATGCTCCCGTTCCAGATGCCGCCTTGGGTCATACGGGTGAGGTCGAGCACGGTCATCGCGCCGACCCGATAGGTGAATCGCGGCTCTTGAATGGGCTCGGCGCGCCCAACAAACTCGAGATCGGCCTCGAGATGAAGCTCCGCATCGTTCGCGCGGATTCTGAGTCGCTTGAGCGGCTCGAGCACCTCCACCGAAATGGGACCGACACGGGTGTTCATGCGGTCTCCATCCAGGTGACGAGAGGAGAGCAGGCTTTGCTGAACACCCTCACGTTGGACCATGAAGGCAGCGTCCATCAGGTTGAGATTCGGGTACACCCCCAAGGCTGCGCCAAAGAACACCCCTTGATCGATCTGAAGCCCTTGAAAATAGTAGCGATCGTAGAAGTTGCGATCGGTCCCAACAAACGCAACGGGCTCCGGCAGTTGGTGGATGGGGTAATCGTCTGCGGCACTGAGCATAGGGTCTTCCTGAGTCGTTAAGTGGATTGGCCCAGCCGGGCACGAATGGCAGGCATATCAAGACTGACCTGTGTGTAGAAGGCCTTAAGTGCTTTGCACAGGTAGTTCAAACCGGGCTCTCCATCAGGTGTCTTGATGATTCGGTTCTTCGGGCACTCTCCCCAACACAGGTTTAGTTGTGGACACTGCACACAATATCGCGGAAGCGTGTCGCGCTTGGCAGTTCCAAATTTCACTTGCTTGGGAGAAAAGGCAAGGTCGCCCTGGTGAGTATCTTGGATGTTTCCGAGTCGGTACTCGGGATACACGAAATGATCGCAGCTGTAGAGGCTTCCATCATGCTCAAGTGCCATAGCCTTGCCGCAGATGGGGGAGGAAACGCATGTTTGTGCAGGCATTCCGAGCGACTGCGCCACGGCCGTCTCAAACAGGTTGATGTGTACACGACCAAAGTCATGCGCCAGCCAATCACGCCAGACGGCACACAGAAACTCGGCGTAGTCGTCAGGGTCGACAGACCAATCCGTCACCACCGAGAGCGGGTGCCCAGGGCGGGCTCGCTCACTGCCCAGGGTGGGCATTTGAGAGGCTGGTAGGCGCGCAGGTGCCTGCTGGTCGAAATGCCGGGTTTCCACACAGGGGGTGAACTGGATGCGCCAGGTGCCGCTCTGCTCAACCAAGAAGCGATATACCTCTTTGGGGTGCCGAGCGACATCCCGGTTCACGACACAGAGTGCCGCAAACGGAACTTCCGCCTCGACCAATAGCTGCGCCGCGCGCATCACTTTGTCGAAGGTGGGACCTCCGCCTTTGGTGATGCGATATTGGTCGTGAAGTTCGCGGGGGCCGTCGATGGAGAGTCCAACCAAAAAACCATGCCGCTTGAGAAAAGACACCCAGGCCTCATCAAGGAGCAGGCCGTTCGTCTGGAGGTCATTCTCAATCCGCTGGCCCGGCTTTCGATAGCGCTGCTGGAGCGCAACAACCCGCTCGAAGAAGTCCAGGCCCATGACGGTGGGCTCGCCCCCTTGCCAAGAGAAGACGACTTCCTCGCCGGTATTGGCCTCGATGTACTGCCGAATGTGCAGATCCAATAACCCGTCGTTCAGACGCCCATTGGGCTCATGACCGAGTAGGTCTGTCTTGTGTAGGTAAAAGCAATAGGGACAGTCGAGATTACAGAGTGCGCCCGCGGGCTTCACCATACTGTGGAATCGATAGGATCGACCCGGCGGAAGCGGGGGAAGCTGAAGTGATGGGGAGGGAGGAGAACCGGTCATTGGCATACGTTAGGTCCCCACAAGCGACACCGACTTGACCTGAATCCAGACCGTCTGCCCTGGAGCGAGGCTGAGCTGGTCGGCTGCTCTGCGGGTGATGCGCGCAATCAGGCGTGTGCCTTGGGTTTCGAGCAAGGTTAGGCAGTGGGAGGGGTGACGATCTGGGGTCACACTGACCAGCGTGGCCTCGC
>JBJOHF010000087.1:0-3607 GCA_046047855.1 Pseudomonadota bacterium
TACCTGAGACAGGCCCACGACCCAGAAGGCTTGGGGCCACCCATACCCTGTCCGGATGGCTCCACTGTCCCTCGCCTCCCCTCGATTCAGAGGTGGATATGGTCTAACCAATTCCTCGGGACCATTGGGTTTCGATGGGTTCCCGGTCAAACTGAACTGCCTCCGACTTGCCTTGGCCATATTGGCTATGCGGTCGTGCCTTGGGCTCAAAACAAGGGCGTGGCAACGAGGGCCCTCAGTCTCATGTTGGTTGAGGCAAAGGCCATGAAAATGCCGTTTGTCACGCTGTGTACGCGAGAGGACTTTCTAGCCTCTCAACGTGTCATTCGAAAGAACGGCGGTACGGAAATAGAGCGGTTTATCTCTCCACCCGAGCTCGGCGCGGAACCAGGCATCCGGTTTCGAATTCCACTTTAGGAATGACTAGCCATATCGATGGCCGGCTGAAGCAGAGAGCGACCGCGTCGCTTCATTGGGAGCATTGGCTCTCCAGGATGCAAGGGATGAGATCCCTTTAAGAATAGACAGTCCTCACTCATGGCAAGCGGTCCCTGACAGCCCTGAGATGCCGCAATGACTTCCCCCATGATCTGCCCGATAAAGGGGACGGAGAGGTGCATCACTGAGACCACCTCTACGTCAATAGTGCTAACCGCCTTCATAGACCTCTGCCCTTCGGGCACGTTGTCAGCCATGTGCTCGCCCGGAGACAGCGGCAGGAATCGATGGTCATGCGGAGAGGCCCAGTTCGCCAGTTCCTCTCTTGAGGGGCTGATCCGATTGATCTGAAGGGTTCTAAGGCCTCGTGCTCGCATGTATTCAACGGACGGATGTACAAGACCTGTGACCAGACCCTGCACAGATTGCCCCGAAGCGCTGTTACCCGCCCAAACCCAACTCATCGCCTGAGAGGCCGCACGCTCCTGGTCGATTGCTTCAACACCCTGAAGCGAAATCAGCCTTGCAAGCTCCTGAGCAGAGTAAGTCAGCATGAGTCCGTGAAAGGCAATGACCAAGATTTGAATCACCCCGAGCGCGAGGGTCAGAAATGTCGGGAACGAAATCACCCACTCGATCAGGCCTGAGCCACGAGGAATCGAGTCGGCCATGCTCACAACTCTTCCCGAACAGAAAACGCTTGCATGCACCCGAAGACACGGAAGCGCCTCGGACTCTCAATCTCCTTGAGCACCAATCCAGAGCCGGATAGAAAGAGGATACGTCGTGGCAATCGCCCAAAGCAGGTGTGAACGACCCGAGTGTTCGGAAAAGTCAGCACATCACCGCAATGGAGGCCCATCTTTGCTGAGCCCAAGAAGCGACGCCAGAAGGAATCACAAACAATATTCCGAGCAAGTGCCATCAGGCGCCCCCCACTGAGAGTAAGGCACGGCCTAGTGGCGCCAGCAAAACAACAAAGGTGCACGGGAAAATACAAATCATGAGTGGAGCCATCAGCTTGACCGGTGCCTCCAACGCACGCTTCTCAATGGCCATCTGAGCGTCTCGACGACATTGTTGGGCTTGCCGTCTGAGTACGCCAGAAATACTCTGACCCTGCGTTTCTCCAAGCACGCATGTCGACGCGAAGCGATGGATAACGGGGATCGGGAGTAGCCTGCGCAGTCGAGCAAAAGACTGTTCTGCCCCAAGGCCACGCTTCATGTCGTCCAAGGTTTGTCGCATGGCGGAGATCCAAGCGATATCGCTTGGCTTAAAACCCCGAGAGAGGCTCACTTCTAGAGAGCGGCTGAGGCTTTGACCCGCCTCGAGTGCAATGACCATACCGTCTAGAACCCCAGGTAGACCATCGATGCAATATTCGGTCGCTTGCCGATGCCTTGCTTTCAAGCGCGCGGGTGGGTCGAACCATCCGGCTAGAGCGCTGCACAGCGTAACAATGACCGAGAGCGCCGGTTCCAGGGAGAATGCAAGGGAAAGGGCAGCTGCGCCACACGCAGCACCCGTGGCCAATTGGATCTGTAGGGCACGCTCAAAGGCTTCATCCCAAAACAACCAGCCCTGGAGTTCAGCACGGTCCCGAAGCGTGGGGTTCGAATGGGTCCATCGCACACAACCTGCCCGCATTTGAATGGCCAAGAAAAGAATGATCATGGGGTAAGGCATGCGGGTCGATGCTTCGCCTTGCGCCCGCCTCCAGGCTGCCAAACCAGAGAGGTGTTTCCGCACGTGCACCAATCCGCTCGCCACAAGGTAACCGAACACAGACGCTGAGCATCCAACGAGGATTAGGAGTCCCATCAGCATGCGTGAGACCTCCTCACACGGGTGATCTTGCGGATCCACAACAAGCCAATGAACTCGAGCACGAAGACCCCCCACAACAGACTCGTGCCAAAAGTCGTTCCAAAGAAGAATGCCCACACACCACTATCCATGAACCCAGTCATGAGAAGAAGTGCAGGCGGAATAGCAACCATGACAATTGCCTGCAGTCTTCCCTGCGATGTGAGCGCATCCGCCTTGGCCTGGAGCGCAAGCTCTGCAGCAAGGTTTTGGCCAATTGTCTCAACCAGCGGGGCCAAACTTCCTCCGGATCGACTCGAGACACCCGCACAAAATGCCAGGTCTCTCACCGCAGACAACCCGCTGCTATCAGCCCATCGGTCAAGAGCCTCCTCCTGTGAGAGACCGAGCCGCAGCAGATTCTGCAAACGCTCAATCTCCTCTCGAATGGGCAAGCTCAATTGATCCTTAGCCTGAGCGATTGCAGATCTCAGCGTCGCACCAGCCCGAAGCGCCCCGGAGACCGCATCACAAAACTCCGGGATCTGACGCTCGACCGCGCGCAACCGGTTGCGCAGGGAAACCTGGGTATGCATACGACTGCCAAGAATCGCTGTTGCTGCCGCGGTGAGCCCCCAGATGGTGGAGGACAAAAGTACGCCGACGAGAACGCCCCAAAGGCAGGCACCAAGAACTCTCAAGATCGGAAAACGCCCAAGCGCCATTGCCCAAGGTGAGCTCATGACGCGTTGCGCCCAGTGCATCGAGAGCCCCGTCAGCGCCATTGACATGGAAAAGACTGCGAGACCAGCCAGCAGGGCCAGAAGAATTGCTGTCGTCTCAGTACTCATAGCAGTCGATACCCGTTCGAGGCCTGGGACCACTCCATCAGCGTCTGCAGCTGCACCTTGCCAGACTCCATGCCGCAGACCTCAGTAATGCTCTCAATTCGCCGGGTGCCATCAGCGAAGCGGCGTTGCTGAATGATGAGGTCCAGCGCACCAGCAATCTGCTCGCGAATCGCCTGGACCGGAAGATCAAAACCGGCCATGAGCACCATGACCTCAAGCCGACCAAGTAACTCTCGAGGGTTATTTGCGTGGGCCGTGGTCATAGACCCTTCATGACCCGTATTCATCGCCTGAAGCATGTCCAGAGCCTCTCCGCCGCGGCATTCACCCACGATGATGCGATCAGGTCGCATGCGCAGTGCGTTTCGTACGAGATCTCTGATGCGAATAGCCCCCTGCCCTTCATGGTTTGCATCTCTGCATTCAAGCGCGACAAGGTTTTGCAAAGCCAATGCCAATTCGGCCGAATCTTCTATGGTGACGACCCGCTCATGGGCTGAGATCTGAGA
>JBJOHF010000088.1:0-13285 GCA_046047855.1 Pseudomonadota bacterium
GAACGCCGCTCATCGAGCCAGCCGGCAATCTGCCTATACCGATCGGGATCACTCAGGCGAAATGCGTGGTCCTCGAGTGCCCACTTCAGCTGCCATATGCCCAATCGGTTTGCCAAGGGTGCTTGCACGCGCAGTGTCTCTTCCCCGAGCCGCCGACCGTCCTCCGAGGGCGGGCTTCTCACCGCACGCTCAAGCTTCACCAGGTGCTGAGAGAGACGAATGAGGACGACGCGCAGATCCTCACTGAGCGCCAAGAGCATGCGCCGCAGCGCCTCAGCCTGATTCGCGTTCTCGATTGCATGCGTGACCGTGGAGAGCCTATCGAGACCCTGCCATAGGGTGGCGTACTCCTCGCCCCAGAGCTTCTTGATGGCCTCTGGATGACCCAGTGCTCTGGGCGCTGCGGGATAGAGCAGGCAGGCCGTCCGACTCGCCTCATCGAGTCCGAGAAGCCCCAACCACTCTGCTGCGCGCGCTGCGTCTTCTCGCGCTTGAGGGCTAGCCCATGCCTCGGGGTGCTCCTCTAGCCAGCCCAGCGCCCGAGCGGACAGCGCAGCAGTGGATGCGGTGTCAGGCTGTTCGGGCGAGTTGCCGTTCAACGAGGTCACAGAGCAGATGCCCCAAGACGAGATGCCCCTCTTGAATCTGGGGGGTATGCGTGGAAGGCACCGCAAGCACGACATCCGCCAGCCTGCCCATATCACGTGGGTCCGACCCCGTCATGGCAATGGTTGAGACGCCCATCTGACGGGCCGCATCCATCGCTGCCAGGATGTTCTTGGAACGGCCAGAGGTCGAGAGCGCAACCAAGACATCCCCCGCTTGGCCAAGCCCCTGGAGCTGACGAGAGAAGACCTGGTCAAACCCGAAGTCATTGCCGATCGCGGTCATGGCAGAGGTGTCGACATGCAAGGCCATTGCGGGTAATGGGGCACGGTCGATCAGAAACCGGCCCAGAAGCTCAGCCGCAAAGTGCTGCGCCTCGGCAGCACTTCCGCCGTTGCCTGCAAAGAACACGCGACGTCTTTGTGCGAGAGCGGTTGCGCAGATATCGACGGCCCGCAGGAGTGCCTCGTGCAGCGGCGCCTCCTCAAGCATGGCCTCAGCGACCTGCCGGGTCGCCTGAAGCGAGCGCTTCAGGTGATCGAGGTGCTGCAAATCGGTCATGCAGCAGCTTCCTCTCGAGAGGCCTTGCGACGCTCGTGCTCAACCAAATGCCGCTTGCGAAGCCGAATGCTCTGGGGCGTAATTTCCACCAGCTCATCGTCTGCAATGAACTCAACCGCCTTCTCGAGCGTGAGCTGGATAGGTGTGGTGAGGTCGATATGTTCATCCTTACCAGATGCGCGCACGTTGGTGAGCTTCTTCTCTTTGACTGGGTTCACCACAAGGTCGTTATCACGGGAGTGAATGCCAATGATCATGCCCTCATAGAGCTTTTCGCCCGGCGAGACAAACATACGCCCACGCTCCTGCAGCTTCCAGAGTGCATAGGCGACCGCCTCTCCATCGTCTTGGGAGATCAACACCCCATTGCGCCTCTCGGCCAGTTCACCCTTGTAAGGGCCATAGGCATCAAAAATATGGCTCATGAGACCCGTGCCGCGCGTCATGGTGAGGAACTCGCCCTGAAAGCCGATGAGGCCACGCGCGGGAATGCGGTACTCGAGTCGCACACGGCCCTTGTCGTCGGGCACCATGTCCATGAGGTCGCCTTTGCGAAGCCCGAGGTTCTCCATCACGGGCCCTTGGTGCTCCTGCTCCACGTCGACCGTCAGCATTTCATAGGGCTCAAGCCGCTCGCCTGACTCGTCCGTCTTGAACACCACACGCGGACGAGAGACTGCAAGCTCATAGCCCTCGCGACGCATGTTCTCGAGCAGGATGGTGAGGTGCAATTCTCCACGACCCGAGACTAAGAAGGTGTCGGTGTCAGCACCAAACTCGACGCGCAGCGCCACATTACTTTTGAGTTCGCGCTCTAGACGCTCGCGAATCTGACGGCTGGTGACAAACTTGCCCTCGCGGCCAGCAAGCGGAGAGCTGTTGACCATGAAGTTCATGGACAGCGTGGGCTCATCGACCTTCAGCATGGGCAGGGGATCGACAGCGTCAGGTGCACAAACCGTTGTACCGATGTTGAGTTCATCGATGCCATTGATCAGGACAATATCGCCCGCCTCGGCTTCCTCGACGGTCTCGCGCTCGAGACCCCGGAACTTCAGCACCTGGTTGATACGCGCCTTCTTGGGCGAGCCCTCTGGTCCGTCCTGAATGATGACCTCTTGGAGCGGGCGCAGACGGCCGCGAGCAACACGACCAATGCCGATCTTGCCCACATAGCTGGAGTAGTCGAGGGAGCAGATCTGAAGCTGCAAGGGTGCATCGGATTCGTCGTCTCGCACGGGGACGTACTTGAGCACCGTCTCAAAAAGGGCGCGCATGTTGGTCTCTGTCTTGCTGTGATCGAGCGTAGCAAACCCCTGGAGCGCCGACGCGTACACCACCGGAAAGTCGAGCTGCTCCTCGGTCGCACCGAGCTTGTCGAAGAGGTCGAAGGTCTGGCTCACCACCCAGTCAGGACGTGCACCGGGACGGTCAATCTTATTCACCACGACAATTGGCTTGAGGCCCTGTGCCAGCGCCTTGCGCGTAACAAAGCGCGTCTGGGGCATGGGCCCCTCAACGGCGTCGACAAGCAGGAGCACCCCGTCAACCATCGAGAGCACGCGCTCGACCTCACCACCAAAATCCGCGTGTCCTGGTGTGTCGACGATGTTGATGTGTGTTCCTTCGTACTCGACTGCACAGTTCTTGGCGAGAATGGTGATGCCGCGCTCTTTCTCGAGATCGTTTGAGTCCATGACGCGCTCGCTGACGGCCTGGTTCGAGCGGAAGGTGCCCGCCTGCTGGAGCAGTTTGTCAACGAGCGTGGTCTTCCCGTGGTCAACGTGGGCAATGATGGCAATGTTGCGCAACTGGCGCATAAAACTCTCCTGGGTGAACCGAGTCAATCGGCTAGGGTGTGGGTAATTGAGACAAAAGCCTTTGTGGATGGAGCTGACCGGCTCGGAAGACACCGACGCCGAGGAAATTCTGGTGGCTGCTCATGACGCGAATGCGACGACCACCGGGATCTGCTGATAAATCATGGGTTTCCACTGGGTTTCCATGCAGAAACCGCTGTGACTGGGAGTCTGCCAGAGTGACACTGGGCCAGTCTTGAATGAGATAGTCAACCGGCTTGAGCCACGCATCGCGGACCTCAAGACTTGCCCCCTCTATGTCTTCGAGACTGTGTGCGTCTGCAATGGTCAGAGGGCCCACGCGCGTGCGACGCAGACCGACGAGGTGTGCACCACAGCCCAATACCTCGCCGAGATCTTCAGCCAGGGTTCGAATATAGGTGCCCTTCGAACAGTCAACCCGCAGGGTGATGCGAGGCAATGTACAGGCCAGGAGTTCGATGCGGTGGATGGTGACGGGACGCTTCTTTCGCTCAATGGTCTCACCCGAGCGTGCATACGCGTAAAGCGGCTTTCCCTGCACTTTGAGTGCTGAGTACATGGGGGGGCACTGCTCGATCTGTCCCTCAAACTGGCTGAGCGCGGATTGAATCTCTGCAGGCGTGCAGGTCACGGGGCGAACAGAGAGCACCTCCCCTTCCGCATCAGCCGTGTTGGTGGTCTGGCCCAGCAAGACCTCAGCCTCATAGGCCTTGTCTGCATCGAGCCCCTCTTGCGCAAACTTGGTGGCGTCTCCAAGGAGGATGGGCAGCAGGCCGGTGGCCATGGGGTCGAGTGTGCCGCCATGACCGGCCTTGGCTGCCGAGTAGAGATAACGCACGCGACCCAAGAACTGAGTCGATGATGGGCCACGGGGCTTATCGGCCACGAGCACACCGTGGACCGCTCTGCGCATGCTTGCCATTGTGCTGACCTAATCCTCGAGGGCGCGAACGCGGTTGGCCTCGTCAATGAGGCCGCTCAAAGCAACACCCCTTGCCAAAGAGGTGTCGTGCACAAAGTGAAGCTCTGGGGTTTGGTGAATCTGCAGCAACTGCCCCAAGCGCGAGCGCAGGAAGCCACGACAGGCGGAGAGCCCCTGCTGGGATTTCACGCGCTGCTCCTCGGTGTCTGGGAGCACGGTGTAGAAGACCTTGGCATGCGCGTAGTCGGAGGTCACCTCCACCTCTGAAATGGTGATCAAGCCCAGGCGGGGGTCTTTGGCCTCCGTCTGAAGGAGCACGGCCAGGTCGCGCTGAATCTGATCGGCGACCCGGAACCCACGCTCGACAACAGACCTAGAGGGTCCGCGCGATTTCTTGGATTTCGAAGACCTCAAGCTGGTCCCCTTCCTGGATGTCGTCGTAACCCTTTAACGTGAGGCCGCACTCAAAGCCCTCTCGTACCTCTTTGGCATCGTCTTTGAAACGCTTGAGGGAGTCGAGATATCCGGTCCAGATCACCACATTCTCACGAATGAGGCGAATGTGGGCATCGCGGCGAACAATGCCCTCAAGCACCATACAGCCTGCAATGTTTCCAAGCTTCGAGACTTTGAAGACCTGACGAATTTCAACCATACCGAGTGTGTTCTCACGACGCTCGGGCGCGAGCATGCCCTGCATGGCGCTTCTCACTTCATCTACTGCGTCATAGATGATGGTGTAGTAGCGCAGATCTACGCCATTGGCCTCGGCAAGCTTGCGAGACGTTTGATCGGCTCGCACGTTAAAGCCAATGATGACGGCCTTAGAGGCAATGGCGAGGTTGATGTCAGTCTCGGTAATGGCGCCCACACCCGAGTGAACCACGACCACCCGGACTTCCTCTGTCGAGAGCTTCAAGAGCGATGCAGAGAGGGCCTCCTGTGAGCCCTGCACATCGGCCTTGATGATGAGCGCCAGCGTCTTTGCACCTTCGCCCATATTCTCAAAGATGTTCTCGAGCTTGGCGGCCTGTTGCTTCGCAAGCCGCACATCGCGGAATTTGCCCTGGCGAAACAGCGCAATTTCACGGGCTTTACGCTCATCTCCCAGCACAAGCATTTCATCGCCGGCAGAGGGAACCTCGGTGAGGCCGAGGATTTCTGCAGGAATGGAAGGCCCTGCCTCGTTGATGTTGCGACCAGACTCGTCGAGCATGGCCCGCACACGTCCAAAAGAGCTTCCAGCCAAGACAATATCGCCCTTCTTGAGCGTACCCGCCTGAACCAGCACAGTCGCCACAGGGCCACGACCGCGATCAATGCGCGCCTCAATGACCAGTCCTTTGGCCGGTGCATCCACAGGGGCCGTCAGCTCCAACACCTCAGCCTGCAGCAGCACATTCTCGAGCAGGGTATCAATGCCCTCGCCCGTCTTGGCCGAGACCGGTACGAAGGGAGAGTCCCCGCCAAACTCCTCGGGCACAACCTCTTCTGCGACCAGCTCGTTGCGGACCCGATCAGGGTTGGCCTCTGGCTTATCGATTTTGTTGATCGCCACCACGATAGGAACCTTGGCGGCCTTGGCGTGAGCAATCGCCTCTTTGGTTTGCGGCATGACGCCGTCATCCGCTGCAACGACCAAGATCACGATGTCGGTTGCATTGGCACCGCGTGCGCGCATGGCGGTAAACGCCTCGTGGCCTGGGGTGTCGAGGAAGGTGATCACACCCCGAGGCGTATCGACGTGATACGCACCGATGTGCTGCGTAATGCCTCCGGCCTCGCCTGCTGCCACCTTGGTGCGACGAATGGTGTCCAACAGAGAGGTTTTTCCGTGGTCGACGTGACCCATGATGGTGACCACAGGCGGACGCGTTTTGGCCTCGACCTGTGCCTCTTCAGGAGTCTCCTCAAGAAAGGCTTCAGGATCGTCGAGCTTGGCTGCATAGGCCTTGTGACCCATCTCCTCGACGACAATCATGGCGGTCTCTTGGTCGAGCACTTGGTTGATGGTGACCATCTGCCCCATCTTCATGAGGGTCTTGACCACCTCAGCACCCTTGACCGACATTTTGTGGGCCAGATCTGCAACGCTGATCGTCTCTGGGACATGAACATCGCGGGTCAGAGGCTCGGTAGGGGCCTGGAAATTACTGGTCTCTGCGGATGCACCGCGAGAGCCCTTGGCCTTGGGTCCGGCCCTCCAGCCGCCGGTGCCCCCCGTGGAGTCACCGCGGGTTTTGAGTGCACGGCGCTTCTGGGCGTCATCCTGCCAAGTAGACGAGAGCTGGGAAGACTTGACCGACTTTTCGGACTTTTTGTCCTTGGGCCGATCGGTCGACTCCTCTCCTGGCTTCTTGGCTGGCTTGTTGAGCGTAATGGTGGTTTCGGGCTTGGCGGGCTCTGGCTTCGGTGGTTCGGGCGCCTTTGCGGTGGCCGCCAACTTTCCACTTCTTGCCGCGCTCATGAGCCGGTTGATGGCTGCCACCTCGTCTTCGACTGCGCGACGCGCATCCGCTGCCGCCTGAGTGGCGGCCTGCTCGGCAGTGACCTTGCGCACACGAGACTTCTTCGCCTCTGTTGCTTCAGCCGTTTCACCTGCTTCAGTTGAGCCCTCTGTCGCCTCTGGAGCGACCGCATCTGCCGTTGGCTCTGACTGCGCTGGAGGGGCTTCTGCTGCCTTGAGGGCTGCCGCCTCTGCGGCTTGGGCGCGCGCAAGCGCCTCTTCCTCTGCGCGCAGTCGTGCCTGTCGCTCCTCTTCTTGACGCGCAAGAAGCTCTTGCTGGCGCTTGGCCTCAGCCTCACGCCGGGCGAGCTCCGCCTCATCAATCGCGGATGCGGCAGGTGTGGCGACGGCCGCGGGGGCAGCCACACCCTCGGTATCGTCACGCTTCACAAAGGTGCGCTTCTTGCGCACCTCGACCTGAATGGTGCGCGACTTGCCCGAAGCGTCTGCCTGACGGATTTCAGACGTCTGGCGCTTGGTGATGGTGATCTTCTTGCGAGCAGCATCCTCGGACCCGTGGGCACGACGCAGAGCGTCGAGCAGACGCTCCTTGTCGGATTCCTTGAGCGGATCACTCGCGCTAGACGCCTGAACGCCAGCAGACTTCAACTGCTCCAGCAGCGTTGCAACGGGGACTTTTAGTTCGGCGGCAAAACTCTCGACTGTATTAACGGCCATCCTGCGTCTCGCCTCCTTCTTCTGCAAACCAGTGGGCACGCGCCTTCATAATGAGCTCACTGGCGGCCGTCTCGTCAAGGCCAGCCATTTCAACGAGCTCATCTACGGCCAGTTCAGCCAAATCGTCGCGTGTGAAGACCTTGTGATCGGCCAGTTTGGCCGCAAGGTCGTGGGTCATGGATTCGAGGTCGAGCAGATCTTGCGCTGTGGTCTCGAGCTTCTCTTCCTTGGCGATCTCTTCTGTGAGCAGCGCATTGCGGGCACGCGTGCGCAGCTCGTTGACCGTGTCTTCATCGAATGCTTCGATTTCAAGCATCTCAGCGAGCGGCACATAGGCAATCTCTTCAAGACTAGAGAAGCCCTCGTCGACAAGGACCTCGGCCACTTCCTGGTCGACATCCAGTTTGTCCATAAAGGACTGGAGCACAGACTGACGCTCGGACTCCAGGCGCTGCTGCGACTCTTCCGAGGTCATGATGTTGATCTGCCAGCCCGTGAGCTCAGAGGCAAGCCGCACGTTCTGCCCACCCCGACCAATCGCCACTGCGAGCTGATCTTCTTCGACCACGACATCCATGGCATGGCGCTCTTCGTCGACCAAAATGGAGCTGACATTCGCTGGCGCGAGTGCGCCGATCACGAACTGGGCGGGGTCTTCCGACCACAACACAATGTCAACACGCTCGCCAGCGAGCTCGTGCGTCACGGCCTGCACGCGGCTTCCGCGGACACCCACACAGGTTCCAATAGGATCGATCCGGCGATCTTTGGTGTGGACTGCAATTTTTGCGCGCACACCGGAGTCGCGTGCTGCGGACTTGATCTGCATGAGCCCCTGCTCAATTTCCGGAACCTCGAGCTCGAAGAGCTTCATGATGAACTCGGGGGCGGTGCGAGACAGAATGATCTGGGGCCCGCGCGGGGTTCGATCGACACGCAAGAGGTAGGCCCGCACACGATCACCTGGACGCAGATTCTCCTTGGGGATCATCTGGTCACGGGGGAGTCTGGCCTCAATCTTGCCCGCCTCGACAATGACATCGCCGCGCTCCATGCGCTTGACGGTGCCATTAATGACCGACTCACCACGCTCGAGAAAGTCCTTGAGAATCTGCTCACGCTCAGCCTCACGGATACGCTGAAGAATGACCTGCTTGGCAGCCTGGGCACCGATTCGGCCAAATGGAACCGCCTCCATTTCTTCTTCGATAAAGTCGCCGACTTCGATGTCGTCGATCTGCTTGCGCGCCTCGGTCAGAATAATTTGCAGGTCGTGATCTTCAAGTTCGCCATCGGGTACCACCTGCCAACGACGAAAGGCCTCGTAATCGCCAGACTCGCGATCGATGCTGACACGCACATCAACCTCGTCTGAGAACTGTTTTTTGGTCGCGGAGGCCAGTGCCATTTCGAGGGCCTGGAACACAATGTCACGCTCAACACTCTTCTCACGCGCCAAAGCATCAGCTAACAGCAGAATCTCGCGGCTCATCGCCCTTTCTCCTTAAATGAAAACTGAGGAACCAGGCGAACCTGATCCACATCATCCAGACAAAAATCGAGGGCCATGGGCTCACCGCCCTTGCCCGCAAAACCAATTCGATAGGTTGGCGCCTCAGGTGCTTCCGAGTTTGGCTCGGCAATGACCTCGAGTAGCCCCTCAAAATTACGCTGGCCATTGACCGGCCGACGCAGCCGAGCCTTGACCTGCTCCCCTGCAAACCGCACGAAATGCGCGTGGCGACTCAGGCGACGATCCATACCCGGCGAAGACACCTCAAGCCGCTCAAAGTCCACACCCTCAACCGGAAGCGCATGAACAAGCTGATGGGAGAGCTGTTCACAATCGGAAATGCTGATCAGCTTCTCACCCGAGGGAAAGTCAATGAACACGCGCAACACACCGCCCTGAGCCAGCTCTAGATCGACAAGCTCATAGCCGAGGTCGTGCGCGTTCGCCTCAATGATGGGCCAAATGGCCTCTGCAGACATGCGGGTTTCCTGTTCGTGTCGCGTTCGTCACGCCAAAAAAAAATGGGCTCTACGGAGCCCATTTTGCGTGGATTGCCCGGATTATAACGGGCGGCACGCAGATCCGGCAAGCTAAAACTAGGTTGGTCGCTTGCCGCCCCTTGGCCCGCCAGATGGCCCACGCCCTCCACCGGCCTTCGGCCGAGAGGGTCGCTTCGCGCCATTGCCCTTGCCACCTGGGCGTTGCGGTGCTGAGAGCGAAGGGCCGCTCGGCTTTGCCGTGCCCCAACTCGTCTGAAGGGGATTGGGCTTTTTGGCGCCCTGGCGCTTTTTCATGGGGCCACCCAGCTGAGAGAGGTGGGCATCAGCGCCGCTCGGCTGCCACTCGTCGTCATCGTGGCCTTCGCGCATGGGCTCTGATGAGGTCTGAAGGTGGTCGAGAATGCCGGGCGCCATGCCTTTGGCCACCACCGCACCCTCGGTCGCACTATGCGGCTTGCGACCGGAGCGCTGCCCAGGCGGGACCATGCGAGCTGCCGCCCGTCCGCCCTTGCCCTTGGGGCCCCGAGGCTTAGCCTGGGGCTTCATGCCCACGGAGTCGAGCAGCGCCTGAAGCGCCTCGGGGGAGAGATCAGCCGACTGCCCCCTGCGCAGCGTTGACGGCAAGGCGATAGGCCCATATCGAACCCGAATCAGGCGGCTTACCGTGAGTCCCACGGCCTCAAACATGCGCCGGACCTCGCGGTTGCGGCCCTCTTTGATGACCACCTTAAGCCAGCGATTTGCGCCCTCGCCACCTGCAAATTCAATCTTGTCAAACTTCGCGGGACCGTCGGAGAGCTCAACACCCTGCTGAAGCTGCTCGAGCGCCTCATTGGAGATTTCGCCAAATACCCGCACGGCATATTCGCGGTCGACCTCAGAGCGCGGGTGCATGAGCCGATTGGCCAGGTCGCCGGACGTGGTGAATAACAGCAACCCTTCCGTGCTGACATCGAGCCGCCCAACGGTGATCCATCGCCCGAACTTCACCGGCGGCAGCTTTCGGAACACGGTGACCCGCTGCTGCGGATCAGACTTGGTCACGATCTCTCCAGAAGGCTTGTGATAGGCCAGCACGCGGACAGGCGGTGGCTCAACACGCACCTTAATGGGCTTGCCATTGACCTTCACCTGATCCACGTGGGTGATGCGCTGACCAATGTGTGCAGGCGTTCCATTGACAGACACACGGCCTGCCAAGATAAGTTCCTCCATCTCGCGGCGTGAGCCAATGCCTGCATCGGCAAGCACCTTGTGAAGCTTGGGTGGGTCGTAGCTCAGGCCAGAGGGGCGTCCCGCCTGCACCTGGGTCTGGTCCTTGGAGGGCAGCAGCTCGATGAGCTCCTCCTCAACCGGTGGGGCAGCCTCTTGGCTGGCCAAGAACTCTGCCTCTGCCTTCTGGAGCGCCGCGTCCTCGTCCGTATCGGAGGGCTCGGGAGGCTCGAGGGGCTCGAGGGGCTCTAATTCTTCATTCATGTGTTTCTTTCAGGTAAGGGGGTCGGGCGATGGCGCATCGCCGGCGCGCAGCAACATGGCAGAGGCGGCTTCTGACCAACCCTCCTCGAGTGCGGGTAGTTCTTCAAGGGAGCGCAGCCCGAGGTCATCGAGAAACGCTCGGGTGGTGCCATAGAGCGCAGGCCGGCCTGGGGCATCGCGGTGACCGATGGCCTCAATCCAGCCTCGATCTTCAAGCGACTTCACCACCGTGCTGGCGACGGCCACGCCGCGGATGTCTTCAATATCGCCACGCGTGACAGGCTGTCGGTAGGCAATGATGGCTAGGGTCTCCAAGGCCGCGCGAGAATATCGGGGCGGCTTGTCCTGGCGCAGCTTATCGAGGGCTTCTCGAAGCTCTGGCCGCGTCTGAAACCGCCAGCCTGAGGCCAATGGAACCAGCTCAACGCCTCGGTCAGACCAGTCGCGTCGGAGGTCGTCGAGCAAAACCCTGAGGGTCTCCTCATCGAATGCATCATCAAAGAGCCGCCCAAGCGACTGCAAGGTCAGGGGTTCTGAACTCGTCAATAGGGCGGCCTCGAGCAGTTGCTTTGCCTGGGCCGTATTCATGTCTTCTGAAAACCCGCTGTGGCGGGCGATGTTGCTTGGCGGAGACGGTGGGATTCGAACCCACGATGGGCTTTTGGCCCATACTCCCTTAGCAGGGGAGCACCTTCGGCCTCTCGGTCACGTCTCCAAGCCGACAAACTATGATTCTAACCCGAAGGCCTTGTGGAGGGCGCGAACGGCAAGCTCCATGTACTTATCTGCGATCACCACCGAGATCTTGATCTCGCTGGTGCTAATCATCTGAATGTTGATTCCTTCTGCCGCCAGGGTCTCAAACATCTGGCTCGCCACACCCACATGCGAGCGCATCCCGATACCCACCACACTGACTTTGCAGATCTCACTATCGCTCGAAATGCTCTGAGCACCGATCTGTGGCTGAACCTGCGCTGAAATCACCTCGAGTGCCTTCGAGAGCTCATTGCGATGGACCGTGAACGAGAAGTCCGTCATGCCATCGTGGCTGGCATTCTGAATGATCATGTCAACGTCAATATTGGCCTGAGCCACGGGACCCAGAATCTTGTACGCAATGCCAGGCTTATCGGGAACGCCGGCAATGGTGATCTTCGCCTCATCTCGATTAAAGGCAATGCCAGAAATAACGGCCTGCTCCATGGTTTCGTCTTCCTCGTAAGTAATCAGGGTTCCCGACTGGGACTCGGTTTCAAGATCCATCTCGGGATCGGTCAGACTGGAGAGCACCCGGGTCTTCACCTTGTACTTGCCCGCGAACTCCACTGAGCGGATCTGAAGCACTTTTGATCCCAGACTCGCCATCTCCAACATCTCTTCAAATGTGATCTTTTGCAGCCTCTTGGCCTGGGGCTCGACCCTGGGGTCTGTGGTGTAGACACCATCGACATCGGTATAGATGAGGCACTCTTGTGCACCCAAAGCGGCCGCTACAGCAACGGCGGAGGTGTCGGATCCTCCCCGACCAAGCGTCGTGATGTTGCCCTGATCATCAACCCCTTGGAAACCGGTGATGATGACGACCTTGCCAGCCTCCAGATCGGCCCGTACCCGCGTGTCGTCAATCGACTCGATGCGTGCCTTGGTGTAGGCGCTATCGGTCTTGATGGGAACCTGCCAGCCTGCATAGCTCACAGCCGGAACGCCCTGTGACTGCAATGCCAAGGCCAGCAGCCCCACCGATACCTGCTCACCTGTGGCGGCAATGAGGTCGAGTTCCCGGGGATCGGGGCGATTGGTGATTTCTTTTGCCAGACCCAGAAGACGGTTTGTCTCGCCTGACATGGCGGAGGGTACGACCACCATCTGGTGACCGGCTCGGTGCCATTTCGCCACGCGGCGCGCCACATTCTGGATGCGTTCGGTAGAACCCATCGAGGTTCCACCATATTTATGAACAATGAGGGACATTCGTTTAGGGAGCCAAAGGCTCTGCGATCAGTAAGGTAGCCCGCAAAAATACCCGAAAGGGGCGACTTGCATCAAATTGGGGGCTCACAACACGCATTTCAGTCTGCGAATCCGCACCTCCCACACGCAGCTGCCGGATCAGCTCCTCGAGTCTGCGCGTAGCAGGCATGGGGTAGCCAAGGCTAACGAGCCATGCGCGGATCACGCGTGCCATGCGGGCGTCCGATAAGGCCCGCAGCGCAACCACACACAGCGCGGGATGCTGCAGCCCTGGCTGCAGACAACGCTGCAGGTCAAGGGCAATCCACTCCTCCAACAGGGCACGATCTGACTGAAGGTGGGCAATGCTCCTGCCCATCGCCTCCAAAGCGCCAGCCCGCATGCTCAACAGCTGCGGAATGACCTCGAGTCGGAGCCGATTGCGATCGAGGTCTATGGACTGATTGGACGGGTCTTCAACCCAGCGCAGCATGCGTGACTCCGCGAGCGCGAGCAGCGCCTGTTTTGACTGACCCAGGAGCGGACGCCAGAGTGTCGCTGCACCAAGCCCGCCCTCCTTCCACTCGGCCATGGCAGTGAGCCCCTCGAGGCCGGCACCACGTATCCACTGCAGCAGACTTGTTTCGATCTGGTCATTGAGGTGATGGGCTAGCGCAATGACGCGTGCTTGTGCCGTGTCTGCGACTTCAGAGAGCGCCTTGCGACGCG
>JBJOHF010000089.1:0-27765 GCA_046047855.1 Pseudomonadota bacterium
GGGTAGAGAGCCCCATGCGCTCGAGGCTGCTGAGCTGGGACTGCAGCTCGGGAATGCAACGCAGGGGAAGATCGGCCAGTGGGGCGTCTGAGGGCGCGCCCCAGGCGACTCGCCAATCGGCTGCCCGTGGGGTGGGCCCCCAGGCCATGTGAATACCTGCATCCTCGGGCCAGCCCAGGCTGAGCCATCCGTTGCGCAGGCGCTCGAGCAGGGCTTGTAGGCCGCCCCAGAGCTTCAGGCTGGGTGAGACCTCGAGCAGCAGGCTGTTGGGCCATTGGCCAAGGCAGACATCGGGCGTGAACTGGAGTGCCCACTGCCCCATGCGCTGACGAACCGACTCGAAGGACTCTTCAGGAGAGAGCCGAACGCTCAGAGGTGCGATAGGGGTTGGAAACTGACAGGCGATCCAGAGCATGACCAAGACCCTGAATTTGTGCGGTGGAGAGCGAGGGCCGCATGGGGGCGAGTGTGGGGGCCTGGTGCTGGGGCTCTTGCAGGGGCCGCAGGGCGCGGCTGGGCAATGGCAGGTTCACCAGGATGGGGTCGGCCTGTACAGGGCCACGGCGCTTGAGCAGCTGGACCGCAAGCCCTGGGTACTGGCGTGGCAGCAGGGCGAGCCGAAGAGGGGCTGCAGAGGCCTGGGTTTGGACTGCAAGGGGGCGAAAGAGAAAGACAGGCCCCTTGGCATGACGCGCAGCCAGTTGAAAGCGGCGGATGTGTTCAG
The DNA here is from genome assembly GCA_046047855.1 of Pseudomonadota bacterium. Lineage (GTDB taxonomy): Bacteria > Pseudomonadota > Gammaproteobacteria > Burkholderiales > Burkholderiaceae_A > Hahnella. Next base: position 725 of record JBJOHF010000089.1, read on the forward strand.
GCCGAGTGGGTTCGTCGAGCCAGGCCAGCAGCGCACCAAAGCTGTCGGACTTCAGGCTCTGTTCGAGGGCCCAGAGCCGATCGGCGGCCTGCTTGGCACGGACCACCAGAAACTGCTCGGGGGCGAGGCCCAGGGCAGCAAGGGCAGGGCCATAGGGCAGCTGAGGAGGCGCGAGCAGCAGGATTTGTTTGCCCGCATGGGCAAGGCGACGCAGGGCAGGTGCCAAGAGCCGAAGCTCGCCCACCCCCACGGCGCGCACCAGGAGTTCGGTGAGGCTGCCACTGGGCCAGCCCCCACCGGGGAGCTGGGCATCGAGGGCAGGGTGGCCACTGGGTACGGCGGTCTGGCCTCGGTCTGTCTGGCCTGAGGCTTGCCAGAGGTCGGGGTGTAGCTGCACCAGTTCTTGAATGGGGCGTGGGGCGGTACTCATTTAAAACCCCCGAATAATGCCCACACCCAGGCCTTCGATGGTGAGGGACTGGCGACGGATATCGACCTCGATGGGCTGGTAGTCGGGGTTGTCGGGCTTGAGCCAGACGGTATGGCCCTGGCGCTCGAACCATTTGACGGTGACCTCGTCTTCAAGGCGGGCGACCACCATTTGACCATTGCGGGCCTCGGGTAGGCCCTGCAGGGCTTTTACGGCGAGCAGGTCGCCATCGAGAATGCCGGCATCGCGCATGCTTAGGCCGCGGACTTTGAGCAGGTAGTCGGGCTTGGCCTTAAAGAGGCTGGTGTCGACCTGGAAGTGCTGCTCGATGTGTTCGGTGGCGAGCACGGGCGAGCCGGCTGCCACGCGCCCCACCAAGGGCAGGCCGAGACCCGCCAGGAGGCTGTTGCCAAGGCCGCCCGATGCTGCCTTGGGGCCAACCAGCCGAATGCCCCGCGAGGCCCCGGCCGTGAGCTGAATGGCGCCCTTGCGCTCCAGGGCCTTGAGGTGCTCTTCGGCGGCATTGGGCGAGCGAAAGCCCAGGGCCTTGCAGATTTCAGCCCGGGTGGGGGGAAAGCCTGTTGCTTGCAGGTGGCTTTGGATAAACTCGAGGATCTCTTGTTGGCGTGGCGTGAGCAGTTTCATCAATCGGCCTCTTGGGTACTGGTTTTTTATACAGTACTCCGGGCCCCATCGATTTGCAAGTCCCTAGGCACCATGAGCACTCAGTCCCTCAAATCCCTGCTTCGTTCTGACTTCCCCCATTTCCAGGTCATTCCCACCCGCTGGATGGACAACGATGTCTATGGCCACGTGAATAACGTCGTCTACTACAGCTACTTCGACACCGTGGTGAACCAGCGGCTGATTGAGCGGGGCTTGCTCGATCTCCAGTCCAGTGAGGTGGTGGGGTTGGTGGTGGAAACCAGCTGCAGCTACTTTGCCTCGATTGCGTTTCCGGATGTGGTGCACGCAGGCCTGCGCGTGGCCCGGCTGGGCAACTCCAGTGTGCGGTATGAGGTGGGGCTTTTTAAGAATGACGACCCGCAGATCTGCGCTGCAGGCCACTTCGTGCATGTCTATGTTGACCGTGCCACCCAGCGGCCCGTGCCGATTCCAGAGGCTTTAAGGGCAGACCTCGCAGGCCTTCAGCTGCCCGAGTAGGCTAATCCACCCATTGGGTTTCTCGGCGCGCAATCGCTAGGGCAGTTCTCACCAACAGAAAGAGAATGAGCACTGTGGTGATGAGCACCATCAGCCCGCCAAGCAGCGTGACCCAGGGCGCCGGCATGAACTGACCATAGACCAGCACGGAGGTGGTGAAGGCCGCTGTTGGAAAGGAGAAGGCCCACCAGGACATAAAAAAAGGCAGGCGTGTAAACCGCCGCAGCTGGCTCAGCAGAAACAGCGCGAAGAACACACCGAGTCCGAACAGCAGCTGCCCCACACCATCCATACCTTGGCCATCGGGGTGTTGTTTGGTGAGCTGGACCCAAGACAGAAAGCCCACTGTGGGGGGCGCCAACAGAATGCAGAGGGTTGGCAGTAAGCGGTCGGGCAGTGGGGGCTGCACGAACAGCAGACGATCCATGACCACACTCATGAGCACGATCCAGAACAGCAGGCCCACGCCAAAGAACCACCAGGAAAATTCCTCAAAACCCAGCCGCACACCTGCCAGGGGTAGCACCACATTGGCCACGGCCGGAATGAACCAGGCGGGGTTGGCATGTGCGGGCTGAAAGCTTTCTCGATGAAACCAGGCGTTGAGCACGAGGATCATGACCACCACCTGAAGCACCGCCCCGATCGACCAGAGTACGAGCGCAAGGGGGGCGAATACGCCCAAGGCCACGGTGCCCAGCAGCGCAAAAGATACTGAGATGGCAGCGAAGAAGGAGGACTTCACGGGGTGTGCCCACTCTTCGTGTACCAGGCTGGGCTGCGCAATCCATTTGCGGAGATAGAGCAATAACAGGCCAATAAAGACCAGTGCGGCGAGGCTTGCAGCAGCCCATGCGAGGCTTGGCGCGAGGTCGGGTAGCCATCCAAGTTGGCTCACGCGCGCCCAGACCAGTGCCAGGCCACAGAGGCCCATGACCATGGCAAAGGAAGAGACGGGAGGGCGGCTGAGAAAGCTCATAACCTACATCCCCGAGTAGACCGGACCGCCACCACCCTCTGGCGTGACCCAGACAATGTTCTGTGTGGGATCCTTGATGTCACAGGTCTTGCAGTGCACGCAGTTCTGGGCATTGATGCGCAGCCCAGCCCCCTCGCTTGGCGCGTTTACCGGGTTGCCAGACGCATCGAGGTATTCATACACGCCGGCTGGGCAGTAGCGCGACTCGGGCCCGGCGAACTGAGTGAGATTGGTTGCAACGGGCACGGAGGCGTCTTTGAGCGTGAGGTGGGCCGGCTGGTTTTCTTCGTGATTGGTGCCCGAGAGAAAGACGGAGCTCAGGCGATCGAAGGTGAGCACACCATCGGGCTTGGGGTAGGCAATGGGTGCATGCTGGCTTGCGGGCTCTAGGTAGGCGTGGTCTGGTTTTTGGTTGTGCAGTGTGAAGGGAGCCTCACCGCCGAAGAGCTTTTGGTCCACGCCCACAATAAGGCTTCCAAGCCAGAGGCCTTTGGACATGGCGGGCTTGAAGTTGCGCGCCTTGTGCAGCTCTTTGTGCAGCCAGGACGATTTAAAGCGACTGGTGTAGCCCTCAAGCACTTGGGGAGGCGCGCTCTGTCCGAGCGCATCAAAGCAGGCCTCGGCCGCGAGCATGCCGCTTTTAATGGCCGCATGGCTGCCCTTGATGCGAGAGGCATTCAGAAAGCCTGCGTCGCAGCCCAGCAGCGCACCCCCTGGGAAGGCGAGTTCGGGCAAGCTGTTGAGCCCGCCAGCCGTCAGCGCGCGGGCGCCATAGCCGATGCGTCTGCCGCCTTCAAAGGTTTTGCGAATGGCGGGGTGGGTCTTGTAGCGCTGAAACTCTTCAAATGGCGAGAGCCAGGGGTTTTTGTAGTTCAGGCCCAGAACAAATCCAACGGCTACCCGGTTGTCCTGCAGGTGGTAGAGGAAGGACCCGCCATAGGTGTCATTGGAGAGCGGCCAGCCGGCCGTGTGAACCACCAGCCCGGGCTGGGATTGCGCAGGATCGACTTCCCAGAGTTCTTTAATGCCAATGCCATAGCTCTGTGGGTCTGATCGTTTTTGCAGCCGATAGCGCTCCATGACCACCCGCCCCAGATGACCACGCGCGCCCTCAGCGAGAAGGGTATAGCGCGCCATGAGCGCCATGCCTGGCTGGTGTTGGTCGGTGGGCTGCCCATCTTTGCCAATGCCCATGTCGCCTGTGACGACACCGAGCACTTCGTCGTTTTCGCCATAGATGAGGTCCGCGGCCGGAAAGCCCGGGTAGATCTCGACGCCAAGGGCTTCGGCCTGCTCGCCCAGCCATTTGGTGACATCGGAGAGGCTAATGACGTAGTTGCCATGGTTCTGAAAGCAGCCTGGCAGCATCCAGTTGGGGGTCTTCCAGTGGCCTGTTTGCGACAGGAACAGGAAGCGGTCTTCCGTGACTGGGGTGTGCAAAGGCGCGCCTTGGGCCTTCCAGTCGGGAAAAAGCTCGGTGATGGCGATGGGGTCCATGACCGCTCCGGAGAGGATATGCGCTCCGACCTCGCCCGCCTTCTCCAGGACGCAGACGTTCACGTCTCGGCCATTTTCAGCGGCCAGCTGCTTGAGCCGGATGGCGGCGGAGAGCCCTGCGGGGCCTGCACCGACGATGACAACATCAAACTCCATGGTTTCACGTTCCATGAGAGACCTCTCTGAGCCAGTAAACTATAAGAATCCGCCATTTTACGGGCTTGACCTTTTTAATGACCTCCCTGGAGTTGGTATGAATAAGATCTACCCCAGCGCCCGCGCCGCGCTTGAAGATGTTCTGAAAGACAACATGACGCTCGCGGTAGGAGGGTTTGGCCTCTGCGGTATTCCCGAGGCGCTGATTGCAGCCGTGCGCGAGCTTGGTGCCCAAAACCTCACGGCCATCAGCAATAACGCGGGTGTAGACGGCAAGGGCCTGGGGCAGCTGCTCGCCACGCGGCAGGTCAAGAAAATGATTTCCTCCTACGTGGGCGAGAACAAGGAGTTTGAGCGGCAGTTCCTCGCGGGCGAACTGCAGCTCGAGTTCACCCCGCAGGGCACATTGGCCGAGAAACTGCGCGCAGGCGGTGCAGGCATTCCCGCTTTCTTCACCAAGACAGGCGTCGGAACCGTGGTTGCGGAAGGCAAGGAAGTGCGCGAGTTCGATGGCGAGCAGTACGTCATGGAGCGCAGCCTCTTTGCGGACATCTCGCTTGTGAAGGCCTGGAAGGCGGACAAGGCGGGAAATCTGGTCTATCGCCTCACCTCACGCAACTTCAACCCGAACGTGGCCACGGCCAGCTACATGACCATCGCGGAGGTCGAGGAAATTGTCGAGAACGGCACGCTCGATCCCGCCGAGATCCACACCCCCAGCATTTACGTCAAGCGCATCGTGCTCAATGCCAGCCCCGAGAAGGCCATTGAGCAGCGAACCACGCGCGCGGCCTAACCCCTATTCTGGAGAGAGACATGCCCTGGACCCGCGATGAAATGGCCAAACGTGCTGCCCAAGAGCTGCGCGACGGCTTCTATGTAAACCTCGGAATTGGAATTCCTGCCTTGGTGGCAAACAATGTGCCCGAGGGCATAGAGGTCTGGCTGCAGTCCGAGAACGGCCTGCTGGGCATTGGCCCATACCCGCTTGAGGAGGAGGTCGATGCCGACCTCATCAACGCATCGAAGCAGACGGTCACCACTTTGCCGGGCTCTGCAATCTTCTCGAGCGCAGACAGCTTTGCCATGATTCGCGGTGGGCATATCAATCTCGCCATTCTTGGCGCCATGCAGGTGTCTGAACACGGAGACCTTGCGAACTGGATGATCCCCGGGAAGATGGTTAAGGGTATGGGCGGCGCCATGGACCTGGTCGCCGGCGTTGACAAGGTGATTGTGCTGATGGAGCACACGGCCAAGAAGAAGGACGGGACCGAAGACATCAAAATTCTGAAGACCTGCAACCTGCCCCTCACAGGTGTGGGCGTGGTCGACATGATCATCACCGACCTGGCTGTCATGGAAGTCACGCGTCATGGACTCGAGCTCAAAGAACTGGCGCCGGGCGTCGATGCCCATGAGGTTCAGGCCAAGACGGGCTGTCGTCTGATCGGGGTTTAAGCCATGCCCAAATTTGTATTCGTAACGGGAGGCGTGGTCTCCTCATTGGGCAAAGGCATTGCCTCTGCGTCGATGGGCGCCTTGCTGGAGTCCCGAGGGTTGAAGGTCACCATCATCAAGATGGATCCCTACCTCAATGTGGACCCAGGCACGATGAGCCCGTTTCAGCATGGCGAGGTGTTTGTCACTGAAGACGGCGCAGAGACCGATCTCGATCTGGGCCACTACGAGCGCTTTATCAACTCCCGCATGCGCAAGGTGAATAACTTCACCACCGGCCAGATCTACGACTCCGTGCTTCGCAAGGAGCGGCGTGGCGAGTATCTGGGAAAGACCGTTCAGGTCATTCCTCACATCACCAACGAGATTCAAGACTTCATTGCCCGAGGGGCCCGTGTGGGCACGCCGGAGGAGGTGGATGTCGCCATCGTTGAGGTGGGCGGGACGGTTGGCGATATTGAGTCCTTGCCTTTTCTGGAGGCCATTCGCCAGCTCAGCATTCGGCAGGGCCGCAACAGCAGTTGTTTTGTGCACCTGACGCTCGTGCCGTTCATTCCGTCTGCTGGAGAGCTCAAGACCAAGCCAACGCAGCACTCCGTGCAGAAGCTGCGAGAGATTGGCCTGATGCCCAACCTGCTGCTCTGCCGAGCAGACCGGACCATTCCAGACGACGAGCGCGAGAAAATATCGCTCTTCTCGAACGTGCCGCCAGAGGGCGTGATTTCCGTAGCCGATGTCGACAGCATCTATCGCATTCCGCGCATGCTCTGGGAGCAGGGCGTCGATGAGCAGATCTGCCGAACCCTCAATCTCACCGCCAAGCCCGCCGACCTCACCGAGTGGGATCGGCTCATTCACAAGCTTGATCACCCCAGTCGCTCTGTGCGAGTGGCGATGGTGGGTAAGTATGTCGACCTCACCGAGTCCTACAAGTCTCTGACCGAGGCGCTGATTCATGCCGGGCTGCACACGGGTTCTCGCGTTCAGATTGAGTACATCGACTCTGAGACCATCGAGGGAAATGCAGCCTCCATGCTCTCGTCATACGACGCGATCCTGGTTCCAGGTGGATTTGGTAAGCGCGGGGTCGAGGGAAAGATTCAGGCCATTCAGTTCGCCCGCGAGCACAAGGTGCCCTATCTGGGCATTTGCCTGGGTATGCAGCTTGCGGTCATTGAGTACGCCCGCCATGTTGCAGGCTTGGCCGAGGCTAACTCCACCGAATTTAATCCCGAGACCCCCGAGCCTGTTGTGGCCCTCATCACAGAATGGACCGAGCGTGATGGATCGGTACAGAGCCGGTCTGAAGAGTCCGATCTTGGGGGCACCATGCGGCTGGGTGCGCAGCGTTGCTCCATTCGGCCTGGCACGAAGGCACAGGAGATCTACGGTGAGTCCGTTTATGAGCGCCACCGCCATCGATACGAGGTCAATAACCAGCTCAAGCAGCGCATCGCGGATGCCGGGCTCACCATTGCCTCGGAGACCCCAACCGAGTCTCTGGTCGAAATGGTCGAGCTGCCCCATGCGGTGCACCCATGGTTTGTCGCAGTCCAGTTCCATCCGGAGTTCACCTCAACCCCTCTCCGAGGGCATCCTTTGTTCAAGTCTTACATTGAGGCGGCACTAGCCCGCCAGGGAGCATCTGCATGAGCGCAATAGTTGACATCATTGGCCGCGAAGTCCTCGACAGCCGCGGCAACCCCACTGTCGAATGTGACGTCCTTCTGGAGTCTGGCGTGATGGGCCGCGCCATCGTGCCCAGTGGCGCCAGCACCGGATCGCGCGAGGCCATTGAGCTGCGCGATGGAGACAAATCCCGTTACCTGGGCAAGGGCGTGCTCAAGGCGGTTGAGAATGTGAACACCGAGATCGGTGAGGCACTCATGGGGCTCGATGCCTCTGAGCAGGCGTTTATTGATCACACCCTGATTGAGCTCGATGGCACCGAGAACAAGTCGCGCCTGGGCGCAAACGCCATGCTGGCCGTGTCGATGGCCGTCGCCCGCGCTGCTGCCGATGACGCAGGTCTGCCGCTCTACCGCTATTTCGGCGGCTCAGGCCCCATGTCGCTGCCGGTTCCCATGATGAACGTCATCAATGGTGGCGCACACGCGAATAACAATCTCGACCTCCAAGAGCTCATGATTATTCCGGTCGGTGCCCCGAGCTTTCGAGAGGCGCTGCGCTATGGTGCCGAAGTGTTCCACGCCCTGAAGTCGCTGATTCACGATCAGGGGATGTCAACTGCGGTGGGCGACGAGGGCGGGTTTGCGCCGAGCGTGGCCAACCATGAAGCGGCCATTCAGCTCATTCTGCGTGCCATTGAGAAGGCCGGCTATGAGCCCGGCCGCCAGATTGCCCTGGGCTTGGATTGCGCAAGCTCTGAATTCTTCAAGAATGGGCGTTATGAGCTCTCGGCGGAGGGCCTCTCCTTGCCTGCAGAGGGTCTGGTGGATGTGCTTTCGACCTGGTGTGACAAGTACCCCATCATCAGCATTGAAGATGGCTGTGCCGAGGATGACTGGGATGGCTGGGCCAAACTGACTGCAGCCCTGGGCAAGAAGGTTCAGCTCGTGGGCGACGACTTGTTTGTAACGAACACCAAGATTCTGCGCGAGGGTATCTCGAAGCAGATCGCAAACTCGATTCTCATCAAGATCAACCAGATCGGAACCCTCACAGAGACCTTTGCCGCCATTGAGATGGCCAAGCGTGCTGGGTACACCGCCGTGGTCTCTCATCGCTCAGGAGAGTCGGAAGACTCCACCATTGCAGATATTGCAGTGGGAACCAACGCGCTTCAGATCAAGACGGGCTCGCTCTCACGCTCCGATCGCACGGCGAAGTACAACCAGCTGCTGCGCATCGAAGAGGACCTCGCATCAACGGGCCACTACCCGGGTCTCGATGCGTTCTACCAGCTGCGCCAGCGCGGCTAAGGTCGCCGTGAGTGAAGCTCAAGCAGTGGCTCTCGCGCCTTCGGATGCCGACGCTCAGCGAGACATTGCTGGTGGCTGTCATTCTCATGCAGTGGCCCCTTTGGTTTGGTCAAGGGGGCTGGCTGCATGTCTGGCGACTTGAGCAAGAACTGGAAGAGCGGCGGGCCCGGGTACAGGCCCAGCGCGAACAAATCGAGGCATTAGAGGCAGAGGTTCGAGACCTTCAAACGGGCCTTTCTGCCGTCGAGGAACGGGCACGCTACGAGCTAGGCTTAAAGCGCCCTGGCGAGAAGTTCTTCCAGTTTTCCGGCGAGACTAATGGTGCGTCTGGCTCGGGCCAGGCCCCGTCGAAGCCTCAAGCCCCAGATCCTTCTCGGTAAAGAGACGCGCACAGTCGATCGGATCAAACCGATAACCCGCATTGCAGAAGTTGCAATGAATCTCTACCTGGCCTTGCTCGGTCAGAATGCTCTCAATTTCAGCCTGTCCTAAGCCAGTGAGCATGCGTCCGACGCGCACGCGATTGCATGGGCATTTGAACTGTGCGGGCTGTTGATCAAGCAGTCGCGCATGCTCATCCCAGAAGAGCTGGTGCAGCAGCTGCTCCGCTGGCGTGGTGAGCAGCTCTTCTGATTGCAGGGTGTCGCCCAAGAGGCAGAGCCTATTGAAGCTCTCGTCACGCTGCGCGGGGCCCTGCGCGGGTCCATGCGTGTGACCGCCCTCGTGCGGCATTTGTTGAATCATGAGCCCGGCTGCCCTTTGCCCATCGCAGGCGAGCCAGAGTCGCGTCTTGACCTGCTCAGATTGAGACATATACCCCTCGACCGCACCTGCAAGATGCTCGGTCTCTAGCGCCACAATGCCCTGATAGGGAGTCTGTCCGGGTTTCTGTGGGTCGAGGATGAGGCTCAATCGACCCCGACCGTTTCGGTTGGCCAGGGATTTGAGTGTGGCCGAGGGCAGGATGACTTGAGACGCATCGCAGGTGGCGGTGCCACGAATATTAAGGTCGGCCGTGCACTCTGCAATGGCCAAGCGCACGGGACCATCGCCGTGGATCTGAAGCGCGACTGAGCCGTCGAACTTGAGAGACCCACTGAGCAGTGCGGCGGAGGCCGCCATTTCGCCCAGCAGCTGAATAACCGGCGCATCCAGATTGCTGTGACGATTCACAATCTCCTGAAAGCTCTGGTCTAGGCGCACCAGGTGTGCGCGGGCGTGTGCATCTTGAAACAAGAGCTTCCAGAGTCCATCGTTGGCGGATGCAAGGTCGAGCATGGGTCTATCGTTCAATCAGTCCAGCGCGATATTGCGCTGCCCGGTCTCGGTAGCTCTGCGCAGCGCGCAAAAGGTCTTCGATCTCTTCGGGCTTGAGACTGCGCACGACTTTTGCGGGGCTTCCTAGCACCAGGCTGCCGTCGGGAATCACGGTTCCAGCAGTGACCAGGGCGCCTGCGCCAACCAGGCAGTGCGAACCGATGACGACTTGGTTGAGCAGGATGGCCTGCATGCCAATGAGGCTCTCGGATCCAATCGTGCAGCCATGAATCATGGCTTGATGCCCAATGGTGACGCGCTCACCGATTCGAATGGGGCATCCCGGGTCGACATGCAACACAGCGCCATCTTGGATGTTGGATCCAGCACCGACCTCAATCTCATCGTTATCCGCCCGCAGAACGGCGTTAAACCAGACACTCGCCTCTGAACCGAGACGAACGGAGCCAACCAGCCGGGCACCCGGCGCAACATAGGCATCGGGAGCAAGGATGGGGGTTCGATCGTGGAGTTGGTAGATGGACATAAGAGAGTGAGAGAATAGAGCAATGCTGCCCCATGATCTTAATGTAGACCTGCACATGCACTCCAGCGCCTCAGATGGCGTCTTGAGTCCAGCGGCCTTGGTCTCTCGTGGCCGTGATCATGGGGTCGAACTCATGGCCATTACCGATCACGATACCCTCGACGGCCTTGCTGAGGCCGAGGAGGCCGCTGGGGATCTCAAGGTGCCCTTTCTGAATGGCGTTGAAATCTCCGTGACATGGGGAGGAGAAACCCTGCACCTGGTCGGATTGGGATTCGACCGAGATCACGGTGCGCTCGCGGGAGCACTGCGATCGATGCAGACCAGTCGGTTTCAGCGTGCACGCGATATGGATAACGCGCTCGTTCAGTCGGGCTTGCCATCCGTGTTTGAGGCTGCACTCCGGTTTGCGGGGAATCCCAACCTCATTGGCCGCACGCATTTTGCGCGCGCGCTGGTTGAGGCAGGGGTCTGTCGTGGTGTGCAAGAGGTCTTCGATCGCTTCCTCACGCCCGGAAAGCCGGGCTATGTCTCGCATGAGTGGGCCAGCCTCAAAGATGCGATGGGCTGGATTCTCTCCGCGGGTGGGGTTCCGGTTCTGGCACACCCCGCACGCTACCGCCTAAGCGATACCGCTCACTGGGCCTTGATGCAGGAGTACATGACGCTCGGAGGAACCGCCATCGAAGTCTCCACTGGCAGCCATTCCCAGGACGACACCCGTCGGTATCAGCGGCTCTCCGTGGAGCTGGGGCTTGCGGCCTCGCGTGGATCTGATTTTCATTGCCCCAAAGAAAGCCGCTGCGATGTCGGCCGAGCGCCGCCTCTGCCCGATGGCACCTTGCCCGTGTGGTCGGCCTGGACCGTTCAGAACGCTCGGGCGCACTGATAGAATCCAGCGTCTATGTACCCCCAACGCGTCTTGTCGGGCATGCGGCCCACTGGTGCCCTCCATTTGGGCCACTATCACGGCGTACTCAAGAACTGGGTTCAACTCCAGAATGAGTACGAGTGTCTCTTCTTCGTTGCCGATTGGCATGCGTTAACCACGCACTACGAGGAGCCTCATGTCATTGAGGCGAATGTCTGGAACATGGTCATCGATTGGCTCGCGGCAGGCATAGAGCCCAATCAGGCCACCCTATTCATTCAGTCTCGTGTGCCCGAGCACGCAGAACTGCATCTGCTCTTGTCTATGTGTACGCCGCTGGGATGGCTCGAGCGCGTCCCCAGCTTCAAGGACCAGCAAGAGCGCCTCACCGACCGCGACCTCTCCACCTATGGGTTTCTGGGATACCCGCTGCTGCAGGCCGCCGATATTTTGATTTACCGCGCCGGACAGGTGCCTGTCGGAGAAGACCAGGTGCCCCATGTAGAGCTCACCCGGGAGGTCGCACGGCGCTTTAACCACCTCTATGGCCGTGAGCCGCATTTTGAGGAGAAGGCGCAGGAGGCCGCTAAGAAGCTTGGGTCCAAGCGGGCCCGGTTGCTGCTCGATCTCCGCTCGCGCTATCAAGAGCAGGGAGATGATGAGGCGCTCGAGTCCGCTAAGGCGTTGCTGCAGGACAGTCAAAACCTGACACTCGATGACCGCGAGCGGCTGTTTGGCTACCTCGAGGGTGCACGTCGACTGATTCTGGTTGAGCCCCAGGCCTTACTCACACCGGCCTCTCGCATGCCGGGACTCGATGGACAGAAAATGTCCAAGAGCTACAACAACACCATCGCAATGCGCGAGGAGCCCGATTCGGTCTCCAAGAAAATTCGCACCATGCCAACGGACCCAGCACGGGTTCGCAGAACGGATCCGGGTGAACCGGAGCGCTGCCCCGTGTGGGCATTGCACGAAATTTACTCGCCGGACGACCGGCGTCAGTGGGTGCAAGAGGGCTGTCGTTCTGCCGGAATCGGATGCCTTGACTGCAAGCAACCGCTGATCGATGCCGTCATTGCTGAGCAGGCCGAGTTCCGCGAGCGTGCCCGTCCGTACGAGGAAGACATTGATCTGGTCAAGAACATCGTTGCTGATGGCTGCGAGCGCGCCCGAGAGCTCGCTCGTCAGACCATGCGCGATGTGCGCGAGGCGATGGGCCTCGACTTTGGCTAGCCAGAATAGGAGCCCATCCCATGAATAAGCGTTTGAGAGACCCAATCACAGGCAGTCTGGTTGCCATCGTCACGCCCATGCATCCCGATGGCTCTCTCGACCTGGAGTCCTATCGAAAGCTGATCGACTGGCACATTGCCGAAGGCACACACGGCATTGTGGCCGTGGGAACCACGGGTGAGTCCCCCACCGTGAATGTCGAGGAACACCTCGAGCTCATTAAGATCGCGGTAGACCAATCTGCTGGCCGTGTGCCCGTGATTGCGGGCTCAGGCGCGAATTCAACGGCCGAGGCCATTGAGCTCACCCGTGAGGCTCACAAACTGGGCGCAGATGCCTCTTTGCAGGTTGTGCCTTACTACAACAAGCCAACCCAAGAGGGCCTCTATCAGCATTTCAAGGCCGTGGCTGAGGCGGTTGATATTCCCGTCATTCTCTACAACGTGCCGGGACGCACCGTTGCAGACCTCGGACATGAGACCGTCGTTCGGTTGGCTGGCATTGACAATGTGGTGGGCATCAAAGAAGCCACCGGCAATATTGAGCGTGCGCAGTGGCTCATTCGCGACCTCCCGAGCAGCTTTGCTGTTTACAGCGGTGATGACGCAACCGCGGTCGCGCTGATGCTGTTAGGAGGCAAGGGCAATATTTCTGTGACGGCTAACGTGCTGCCCAAGCAAATGGCCGAGCTCTGTGGCCTCGCAATGGCCGGACGTGCGCAAGAGGCTGCCGCGCTCAATCGCATGCTCTTGCCGCTCCACAAGGCCTTGTTCTGTGAGGCCAACCCCATTCCCGTGAAATGGGCACTCGCCCGCATGGGACGTATGCCCAGTGGTATTCGACTTCCCCTGGTCTCCTTGTCGGAGGCCGGACAGGCCTCGGTTGAGGCTGCCCTCACAACTCTCGGAGTCCTTGCATGACCGTATCTGTTCGCCCCAGTCTCACCCTCGTAGCCCTCGCCTTGGCGATCGCCCTCTCGGGCTGCAGCACGCTCACGGGCAGCAGCGACGTCGACTATCAGTCGTCTAAGGCGCGTAACACTCCGCTCGATGTGCCTCCCGACCTGCTCAAGCCAGGCGCGGACGATCGTTTCTCGGTGCCTGCGTCTGGCGTTGCAAGCCGTGCGGCCTTTGAACAGGGCCAGCGCGCTGGTGCACCCCTGCAGTCGGGTGTCCTGCCTGCTTTCTCAGACATGCGATTTGAGCGTCAAGGCGACCTGCGCGTGCTTGTGGTCAATAAGCCCGTAGAGCAGGTCTGGCCCGTCTTGCGTCAATTCTGGACAGAGCTCGGATTCACCCTGGTCATCGACAGCCAGGAGCGTGGTGTGCTTGAAACCGAGTGGGCAGAGAACCGCGCCAAAATCCCTCAGGACTTCATTCGGCGCTCTCTTGGGCGACTGGTGGACGGCATCTACGATACGGGCGAGCGAGATAAATTCCGCTTGCGTGTTGAGCGTCGTCCAGATGGCCAGACCGAAATGAGCCTCACGCATCGGGGTCTGCTCGAGCAGCAGACAGGCAACAGTGAGAATGCGGGTACACGCTGGGTGAATCGTCCGTCCGACCCCCAACTCGAACAAGATTTCCTACGGCGCATCATGCTTCGTCTCGGTGCTCCAGATGAAAAGGCCAAGGCATTGCTGCAGGCGGAAGCCTCCCAGACGCTTGCAGCCGTTCGACTGGATACCGCCGCTGGCCGTTTGGCCATCGATATCGATGAGCCGTTCGATCGTGCATGGCGCCGCGTGGGTGTGGCTATCGATCGGCTCGGGTTCTCCGTTGATGATCGCGATCGTGCAAAGGGTCTCTTGTTTGTTCGATATCGCGACCCCTCCGTATCGGGCACCACAAAAGGCTTCTTTGGTCGTCTGTTTGCCGGTGATGAGCCCGATCCTGCTGTGACCTATCAGCTCAAGCTTGCCTCCCAAGGAGACAAGAGCAGCCTTCAGGTGCTCGATAAGGCGGGCAAGCCCGTTACAGATGCCAATGCACAGAAGATGCTGACGGTGTTGTTCGAACGCTTGAAGTAACGTTTTGAGCCGAGTGCGGTTTACCAGCCTCGGCAGTGGCAGCGAGGGCAATGCCCTCCTGCTAGAGGCAGCCTTACCAGGTCACTCGACATGTCGGGTGCTCGTGGACTGCGGCCTCGGTATTCGAGACCTGACCGATCGTTTGGCGTTACGCGGCCTCGAGCCTGCTGCGATCGATCTGATTCTCGTCACCCACGAGCATGGTGACCATAGTGCGGGCGTCGCCCGCGTGGCCAAAGCAGCCCAATGCCCCGTCATTTGCACGCATGGCACCCGACTGGCCATGGGGGAGGCGTTTGATGGCGTCATGGGTCTTGCGCTTGTCCACGCAGGGGCTACATTTGAATGGATGGGCCTCCAAGTCGAGATGGTTGCCGTACCGCACGATGCGCGTGAACCCGTTGCAATCCGATTCCATGCAGGGACGAAATCTGTTGCGGTGGTCACGGACCTCGGCCATGTCTCAGCCCATGTGGTGAGCTCGCTGCGCGATCTCGATGCTGTCTTTCTGGAGTTCAATCACGATACCGAGATGCTGAGGGTCGGGCCCTACGCCCCGAAACTCAAGGCCCGTGTCGGAGGGGACTACGGGCATCTCTCCAATGCCCAGGCCTCTGACTTGTTACAGCGGATTCAAAGCAGTCGTATGCAGCGCGTGGTCGCTGCCCACTTGAGTCAGGTGAATAACCATGAGGACCGGGTGCGAGAGAGTGTCGCTATGGTCGAGTGGGGCTCCACTGTTTTCGATGTGGCCTCACAGGATGCAGGGGTGGACTGGGTGGAAGTGGCATAAAAAAAGGCGCTGCAGAGCAGCGCCTTTTTTATGAGCCAAGCAGCTTACTTCTTGGCGGGCTCTGCAGGAGCGGCAGGAGCAGCAGGTGCAGCGGGAGCAGCAGCAGGAGCGCCAGCAGCAGGTGCAGCAGCGTCAGCAGGCTTTTGCTCAGCAGCAGGAGCAGCAGCAGGTGCGGGCGCAGCAGCAGGAGCCTCAGCAGGCTTCTCTTCTTTTTTGCCGCAAGCGGCCAGGCCAACAGCAAACAGAGCAGCAACGAGAATCGACTTGGTCATGTTAGTTCCTTGGGAAAATTTTTTAAATGTAGAGAGGAAGAGCGATTTCACTCAGTTCCGCCCGTAATCATAGCCCTTTTTGTGCGCTGTGCACGGGTGGATTTTGACAAAACAACTAAGACTCCGGCCTGGTGAAGTTGATGAAAGATTTGAATAAATTCAGTACGTTTGTCTTGCCAGAAGACGGGTGGCAGATCCAGAACACGGTCTTCAGCAAGCTTTTGAATGCATTGCAACATTTGTTTGCGCTCGGGCGCCTTCAGTGCGCTGAGGTCAAGCGCTTCGCCGTTAGCAGCCACAAGGCCCTCGAAGCGAATGATTCGGGCACCACTGGAGAGGCTCAGGCGGCAGCCACTGCCCCGAACCAATCGGCCCCCAAATGCCTTGACCGAGAGGTTGCCAGGGGTTGGCCACTGTGCAGCTGGATGCAGCCGCGAGAGGGTTAGAAGTGCAGAGCGTGCCAGCTCGGCATCGCTGGGAAGGCATTGGCGCGCCGCCTGGATCATGGCCTCCATCATGGCCTGCGGGACCACTGAGGGGCTTTGTGTCGCCTTGAGCCAGGGGTCTGACCAGCCCAGAGCCTCGAGGGCATCAAGTTTGAGACCGACAGCCTCGTCAGCAATCTCCACGGGGTCGGGTGCGCGAAAGCCGACCGAGTAGGTGATGCAGCCAGCACGGGTTGCGACCCCATGGTGCGCAATGTTGGGCGGCAGATAGAGCAGGTCGCCAGGCTCGCAATGAAAGGTCTCTTCGGGGGCATAGTGGCTCAGTACCCTAAGGGGGATGTCTTCTACGAAGGCCGGGTCAAACTCACGTGCAATGCTCCAGTCGCGGGTACCAGCGGCTTGCACCAGAAACACATCATAGGAATCGACGTGCGGGCCAATGCCACCGTTTGGTCCTGCGAGGCTCACCATCAGGTCTTCGAGTCGCGCATCGGGAATGAATCGAAAGTGCTCTAGAAATGCAGTGGCCTCAGGCACTGCGGTGTTCACTTGCTGAATGAGCATGGCCCAGCCGGACGCCTTGGCCCTTGGCAATTGACTTGCCTTAAATGGCCCGTGTGCAAGCTTCGATCCCGAGTCCTTCACCAGCCGAACGGCGAGCTCTGGGTGGCCGCAGAGCAACCGAAAGGCTGCTTCATCTACAGGCAGCGCGCGAGAGAATGCTTCGCGAAACGCGCCCTTCACAAAGAGCGGCTTTTTCTGCCAATACTCACGCATGAAGGTGTTCGGGCTGAGGCCACCCAGCCAGGGAAGGGCATGTTGAAGGTTCATAGGTCTGTCGGAAAAAGAGTGATTTGTTGTGTCTGCGCTGTTTCCCGCATGCGCGTGGGAGCGGACTGTCGTGCCCGCGCGCGTGTGAGTACAGATTCTGGAATGCCGGCGAGGCGCGCGACCTGAAGCCCATAGCTCTGGCTGGCCGGGCCTGGTTGAATCTCATGCAGAAAGACAATCTTGTGTCCGTGCTCAACCGCACCGACATGCACATTCTGAACACCGCCAACGGTCTGGGCCAGGGCAGTGAGTTCAAAGTAGTGGGTGGCGAATAGACACAGGCACTGATTCTGTGTGGCGAGGGTGTGCGCAATCGATTCGGCGAGTGCGAGCCCATCGGATGTGGACGTGCCACGACCGATTTCATCCATGAGCACCAGGCTATTGGCATTGGCCTGGTGAAGAATGAGCGCTGCCTCGGTCATCTCCACCATAAAGGTGGAACGCCCGCCAGCGAGGTCATCTGCCGCCCCAATCCGCGTGAAGATGCGGTCGATGCGGCCGATTCTCGCTGCCCGAGCGGGCAGCGGGGCACCCATTCTGGCGAGAATGACCATAAGGGCGGTCTGTCGCATATAGGTCGATTTGCCGCCCATATTCGGGCCCGTGATGACCAGCATGCGGCGCTCTGGATGGAGTCGGCTGTCATTGGGGGTGAAGTCTTCAAGCTGTTGGGAGAGCACGGGGTGGCGGCCGCCTTGGATATCGAGCTCTGCAGCGTCCGTGAGCGCTGGCAGCTGCCATCCCAATGTGTGTTGAAGGCTTGCCATGCTGCTGAGTGCATCGAGTTCAGCGACGGCTTGAGCGGCAGTCTGAATAGCGCCCACATAAACCGCCAGATCAATCAAGAGCGCCTCAAATAGGCTCTTCTCGAGTGCGAGCGCACGATCCTGGGCTGACAGAGCCTTGTCTTCAAATGCCTTGAGCTCGGGCGTAATGAAGCGCTCGGCATTCTTCAAGGTTTGGCGGCGCTGATAGTGACTGGGCACGCGCCCGAGATGGCTTGCAGTGATCTCGATGTAGTAGCCATGAACCGAGTGAAAACCAACCCGTAAGTTTGAAATACCGGTGCTCTGGCGCTCTTGCTCTTCAAGGCTAAGTAGAAAGGAGTGCCCTTCTGTCTGCAGGCTTCTGAGCTCGTCCAAGTCGGGGCTGAACCCCTCACGAATGACGTTTCCGTCCCGAATCTGAACAGAGGGCTCGTCTTGAACAGCACGTTCAATATGAGCGGCGCAGTCTGAGAGCGCGGCATCTGAAAGCGCTCGATGAATGTCGAGCAGATTGGCATCGGCGGCCGACGCAGTCTCTGCCTGAAGGGCCTTGAGACCCCGCAATGATCGCGCCAGGGCCGTGAGATCGCGGGGCTTGGCATGCGTCAGGGCCAGTCGCGCGGCGAGCCGACCCAGGTCGTAAATGGGTTTGAGGGCAGACTGAACCCGAGAGAGTCGGCCGGGCTCACCGAGCAGTGTGCGCTGTGCATCGTGCCTGCGCGAGAGCAGCCCGTTATCCAGACTGGGCGCCAGAAGCCACTGGCGAAGCATGCGCGCGCCTGCTGCACACTGACACCGATCAATGGACTCCAGCAGGCTTACCTGTGGCGCATCCGGCTCGGAGAGCAGCGCCCCTGTGAGCTCCAGTGTGCGGCGGGCAACGGCATCGAGCACCAATTGCTGGTCCTGGCGCTCTTGTCGCGGTGCCTGCAGGTGATGCAAGGGACGCCCCAGGCTGCGCTCTGCATAGCCCAGGGTCGCCCCAAGGGCTGCAAGCACCGATTGCGCTGAGACCGGGTTGTCCAGACCAAACGCAGCCAAGCTGAGGACACCGAGTCGATCCTTCATGAGTCGCTCGCCCAATGCGGTGTCGAAGTGCCAGGCTGGCAAACGCCGGACCACAGGGCCTGTGAGGCCACGCGCGCTTGGCGCATGGGTCTCGGAGAGGATCAGCTCCGCGGGGCTCAGCCGCGTGCAGAGGGATTCAAGCTGGTCTGGTCCAGACAACGCTGCCCACCAGACTTCACCCGTTGAGACATCAAGCCAGCATGCGGTCGATTCGTCTGGGCTCAGGCCCATCAGCCATGCACTGGCACGGCTGGGCAAAAGCCCTTCCTCGCAGAGGGTTCCGGGGGTTGCCACGCGAACAACCTTGCGTTCGACAGGGCCCTTACTCGCGCCCGGGTCTCCGATCTGTTCGCAGATTGCAACCGTCTCACCGGCCTTGAGCAGACGCGCCAACGTCGCCTCAGCTGAGACGACTGGGACGCCCGCCATGACAATGGGCTCACCCGCGCTCTGGCCGCGGGTGGTGAGCGTGATACCCAAGAGCCGCGCCCCCTTCTCAGCGTCCTCATAAAACATCTCATAGAAGTCGCCCATGCGATAGAAGAGCAGGGCATGCGGATGCTCCGCCTTGATGCGCAGATACTGCTGCATCATCGGGGTGTGGGCCGGAGATTCGGCCATGGGCTTAAACCTGCTGAGGCATGAGTGCCCGTGTGGCGGTCGGCTCGGGCAGGGTGTAGGGCGACAGCATGGCCACCATCTGGGCGAACACCTTGGGTCCTGCGGCGATCAGATTCTCAGAGAAGAGGTAATCGGGCTCACCTTTGAAGTTCCCAACATAGCCTCCGGCCTCTGTGATGAGCAGGCTGCCTGCAGCGGCATCCCAGGGCTGAAGCCCCATCTCAAAGAACCCGTCATAGCGGCCCGCCGCCACATAAGCGAGGTCGATGGCCGCAGCCCCCGGGCGACGCAGGCCTGCGACGCGGCTGCTAAAGGCCTTGAACATGGAGAGATAGAGGTCGATTTGTTCTTGGCGTTTGAATGGGAAGCCGGTGCCAATGAGAGCCTCGTCAATGCGGTCGCGCTTGGACACCCGCAGTCGGCGATCGTTAAGCATGGCGCCTTTGCCTTTTGAGGCCAGAAAGAGCTCATCCCGACTCGGGTCGTAGACCACAGCCTGTGTGATCTGTCCCTTCTGCATGAGGGCGATCGAGACCGCATAGACAGGCATGCCATGAATGAAGTTGGTGGTGCCATCGAGAGGGTCAATGATCCAGACATTCTCGAGCGCCTGCGTGGCTGGCTGGCCTCCGAGCGTGTAGCCCGTCTCCTCGGCGAGGAATCCGTGGTCGGGATAGGCGGTTGCCAGGATATCGATAATGGCTGCTTCGCAGGCTCTGTCGACTTCCGTGACAAAATCGTTTCGGTCTTTACGGGCGACCTGAACGAGGTCGATATCTAGGCTAGCGCGATTGATGATTGCGCCAGCTCGACGTGCAGCTTTCACTGCAGTATTGAGCAAGGGATGCATGGCCACTCGATTGTTTAAGAGCAAGGCGCATTTTAATGCGCTTTCATGGTGAATCTGATGGATCGCTTGAATTCCTGGCTGAACCGGGTTCGTGTTGTCTTGGTCGAGCCCACCCATCCCGGCAATGTGGGCGCCTGTGCACGGGCCATGCTGGCGATGGGCCTCAATCGGCTCTACATTGCTGACATCGATCGTGGTCTTACTGCAGACCCGCAGGCGATTGCCATGGCCTCTGGGGCTGATCGTGTGCTCGAACAGACCACCTTTTGCAGCCTGGAGGCTGCTCTCGACGCCACAACCTTGAGCCTCGCACTCACCGCGAGGCCTCGAGAGTTCGAGCCGCCCAGGCGCACACTCTCAGAGGCCACCATCGAATTCGCCCAGTGGCTAGCCCAGGAGCCGCTCGCTGAGGTTGCACTGGTCTTTGGGCCAGAGCGATCAGGGCTCTCTAATGAGCATCTGCTCTTGTGCAATCGAGTCTGTGGGCTCGATGTCAATCCGGCCTTCAGCTCGCTCAACCTCTCTCAGGCGGTGCAACTCGTGAGCTATTCCATGCGTATGGGCTTGCGAGCGCTCGATCTGGCCGAGGCCGTTGTACCCACAACAGGTGGCGCAGGGCGCCCCACGGCCACGCCGGCGAAAGCAGCCGCGGTCGACGGGCTGCATCATCACCTGTTAAGAGTGGCCGAAGCCTGCGAGGCGCTCGACCCAGAGAATCCTGGACGCATGCACGATCGCCTGAGGCGGCTCTGGGCGCGCTCGGGCCTGCTTGAAGATGAGGTTCAGATGTTGCGCGGTATCCTCACCGAGATGGAACGACAACTTCACCGCAGGGGCTAGACGTGCTGACCCGATTTCTAGAAGACTTGGACACCATCCTGCATCGGGACCCGGCGGCTCGCTCGCGCTTTGAGGTCATGATCTGCTATCCGGGCCTTCATGCGATCTGGCTGCATCGGCTTGCTCACGCGCTGTGGTCTCTTCAGTTTTGGCCGCTCAGAATTCTGGCGCGCTTCCTCTCTACGCTAACGCGTTGGCTCACCGGGATCGAAATCCACCCGGGCGCCCGGCTCGGTCGGCGCGTGTTTATCGATCATGGCCACGGGGTCGTCATTGGCGAGACGGCAGAGGTCCAGAATGACTGCACGATTTATCAGGGCGTCACCCTTGGCGGCACCTCGCTCACCAAGGGCGAGAAGCGTCATCCGACGCTCGAGGCGGGTGTCGTCGTCGGTGCGGGCGCAAAGGTCCTGGGCCCCTTTACGGTGGGGGCTGGTGCCAAGATTGGCTCGAATGCTGTCGTCGTCAAGGCGGTACCAGCGGGTGTGACGGTCGTGGGTATCCCTGCGCGCGTCGTGAATGAAGAACAGGCAGATTCTCTCTCGCGGCAGCGACAAGGAGATGCCTTTGCGGCCTATGGGCTGGCCCCCAGCGCTCAGGATCCGCTCGACGTGCTTTTACACCAAATGCGCGATGAAATGGCTCGGCAGCAGCGCGAAATCGAGGCCCTGCGGCAGGCCCTTCAAGAAAAAACACCCAAGGCTTGAATGCCCGATTGACTGAGCAGCAGTCCACCGCCGCGTGAGCGGTCGTTGCCAGAGCCAGGCGCCATCCAGTCGGGCAGCACCCAGCGCTGTAAGTCGCCTCCGAGGGGGCTGTGGCCCGGGCGATGCGTGTGCCCGTGGATGAGCTGGCTGCAGCCCATGGCCTTGAGCCGCTCCACAGCGGCCGAGAGCCGAATATCCATGATCTCCATTGATTTTCCAGCCTTTGCGGCCTCGCTCTGGGCGCGGATCTGGCGAGCGACTGAGAGCCGCTGTTCCAGCGTCTGTGCGAGAAAGGTCTGCTGCCACTCGGGCGCACGTGTCTGCTCTCGAAATGCCAGATACTCGGTATCGTCTAGGCAGAGGCTATCGCCATGGCAGACCACAGTGGGCGTGCCATCGGGCAATGGCCCTACCCACTCGTCAGGGAGCAGGCTCGCCCCGCACGCCTGTGCGTAGGTGGCGCCCAGCAGGAAGTCTCGGTTGCCACGCATGAGGCCAATCTGTATGCCCGTCTCTTGGGCATCGCGTAGGGTATGCGCCACGCGTTGGGCCGTCTCGCTCAGGCTGATCTGATCGTCGCCCACCCAGGCATCGAAGAGATCGCCCAGCACCCAGATGTGACTGGGTGCATGGCGGTTCATGGCTCGGTTTAGCCACTCGAGCGCAAAATCAGTGAGGCTCGGTGTCTCGTCTGCTAGGTGCAGGTCCGAGATCACCAGGACTCGGTCATCACGCGCGAGCGCTGGCGCTGCTTTATGCAAGGACGCGGGCGGACTCGATCACAACAGGCTCAACGGGGACATCCTGGTGAAACCCGTGACGCCCAGTCTTCACAACCCGAATGGCGTCGATCACATCCTGACCAGCAGTCACCTCGCCAAAGACTGCGTATCCCCATCCATCGGCCATCGGTGCGCGAAAGTTCAGGAAGTCGTTGTCCGCCACATTGATGAAAAACTGTGCGGTCGCCGAGTGCGGGTCGTTGGTGCGTGCCATGGCAACGGTGTAGCGGTTGTTTTTGAGCCCATTGGCAGCCTCATTGTCGATGGGGTCGCGGCAAGGCTTTTGGTTCATGTTGGCATCGAAGCCGCCGCCTTGAATCATGAAGCCGTCAATGACCCGGTGAAAGATGGTGCCGTCGAAGTGCCCATCCTTCACATACTGCGTGAAGTTTTCGCAGGTCTTGGGAGCCTTCTCGGCATGCAGGGTCATCGTGAAGCTGCCCATGGAAGTCTTGAATTCAATCACTGAAGTGTCCTTTCGGTCTGAGGGAATCGGGGTGTGAGCCGCAGCGGAGCAGCCTTGGGCAAGGCTTGCATATGTTGCTGCTTGGCGCGCATGAGTGCGGAGGGCTGAGTGGCGGCAAGGCCACGTTCGTACGATTGCAGTGCGAGCGCTGCGTATAGGTCGCCCAGGTTTTCATGCGCCAACGCGTAGCCCGGGCGGTTAAGAAGCGCGCGCTCAAGGGCATCTTGGGCCTTCTGGGGCTGACCGCGTCTGAGGTAGAGCACGGCAAGGTTGTTATAAGGCTCGGCCAGTTCGGGGAACTCGATCACGAAGGCCTCGAATGCGGCGATAGCCTCGGCATCCTGCCCAAGCTCTGCAAGTAATGTGGCCTTGAGGAATCGCCAGATCGGGCTGCGAGGGTTCTGTTGAAGTGAGGTTTCGATCAGGTCTTGGGCGCGGGACAAGGACCGCAACTCGAGCCACTCGATGGCCTGGTTCATCTCTGCCGAGAGTGCTGGGGCTGTCCGCGATGCCAGGGGTGCGTTGCTCATTTGCGCATGCGCGATGGAAGGGGTTCCGATGAGTAACGCCAGAAGAAAGAGTGCCTTGAGAGGAAGGCACAAACGAGCAAGGAGCAGACAGGCCATAAAATGCGCAGATTCCCGCGCCATCTGAAGTGTTAAAGTGGGCAGTCTAGCATGGTGAATTCTTGAAATTATTCAATACCTTATCTCGTTCTAAGCAGGACTTTCAGCCCATTGAACCCGGCCACGCCCGGGTCTATGTCTGTGGCATTACCGTCTACGACCACTGCCACGTGGGGCATGCACGCATGCTGGTTGCGTTTGATCTACTGCGGCGCTGGCTCATGGCCTCGGGTCTGCGCGTCACTTTCGTGCGCAATATCACCGATATTGACGACAAAATTATTCGACGGGCCGTTGAGCGAAATATCTCGATCGCTGCACTCACCGACGAAATGATTGCCTCCATGGCGCAGGACTGCGCGGCGCTCAACATCTTGCCGCCCGACCATGAGCCTCGGGCCACGCAGTACGTTCCCCAGATGCTCTCCATCATCCAAAGGCTTGAGCACAAAGGGCTTGCCTATCAGGACGCCGTGCAAGGCGCTCCCGGGGATGTCCACTATGCGGTCCGCGGCTTTCCGGGGTACGGTCGATTGTCAGGTAAGTCGATTGAGGAACTCAGGGCTGGCGAGCGTGTGGCGGTGGCCGATGGCAAGCGTGACCCGCTCGACTTTGTGCTCTGGAAGCGCGCCAAGCCTGATGAGCCGCAGGATGCCATTTGGGCTTCTCCCTATGGCCCAGGACGACCCGGCTGGCATATTGAGTGCTCTGCCATGAGCTGCGACCTGCTGGGCTACCCGTTCGATATTCATGGCGGCGGCGCAGATCTGCAGTTTCCCCACCATGAGAATGAGATCGCCCAGTCGGAAGGCGCCTATCGTCCCGAAATCGATGAGCCATTCGTGCGCCTATGGATGCACAACGGCTTCGTTCGGATTGACGACGAGAAGATGTCGAAGTCCCTTGGGAATTTCTTCACCATCAAAGAGGTCCTTGCCCGCGTGCACCCCGAGGTGCTCCGTGGGTTCTTGCTGCGAACCCATTACCGAAGCCCCTTAAACTACTCTGATGTGGCGATTGAGGAGACGCGTCAGAGTCTCATTCGGCTCTACAACGCGCTGGAAGTGGTTGGCCTGGGCAGCGCCGTCGATGCATCCGAGCAGCAGACCTTGGCCGCTGCAGCCATGGCCTCCGTGCATCCGCAGGCCCAGGCGTTTCGGGCGGCCATGGACGATGACCTCAACACGCCAGAGGCGTTTGCTTGTTTATTCGCGCTGGCCAACGAGGCACAGCGCCTGCATGCAAACGATCCCAGCCGTGCGCAGGAGGTGGCCAAGCTCATGCGTGGACTCGCCCTGACGCTGGGCATGCTTGAGCAGGCGGCTGCCTCAATCAAGCAGTCTGGCGTGACTGAGCTATCGCCTCAGGAGATTGAGCAGCTCATTCAGTCGCGTGCCCAGGCGAAGGCTGAAAAGCGGTATTCCGATGCCGACGCGATTCGTGCAGACTTATTGTCTCGGGGGGTCGTCCTGGAGGACAGCCCGCAAGGCACCACGTGGCGACTCGTCGCCCACAGGGAGTGATATGGCACTGACCTATCTCGATTTTGAGCAGCCGGTCGCAGAGCTTGAAGCGAAGATCGAAGAGCTGCGTTTTATGCAGTCTGATGGTGGAATTGATATTGAGGAGGAGGTGGTTCAGCTGCGCCAGAAGTCCTCTGAATTGCTCGAGGGCATTTACAGCAAGCTCACCCCTTGGCAGATCTCTCAGGTAGCCCGTCATCCCCAGCGGCCATACACCCTCGATTACCTCAGCACGGTCGTCTCCGATTTTGTCGAGCTGCACGGTGATCGATCATTCGCAGATGATCCCGCCATCGTGGGTGGGCTCGCCCGCATCGATGGACGCTCGGTGGTTGTGATTGGGCATCAAAAGGGCCGCGATCTCAAGGAGCGCACCTATCGCAACTTCGGTATGCCAAGGCCGGAGGGATACCGAAAGGCCGAGCGGCTCATGCGGCTCGCAGAGAAGTTCGGGCTGCCTGTGCTGACCTTTGTCGATACGCCAGGGGCCTACCCAGGTATTGGTGCGGAGGAGCGCGGTCAGTCTGAGGCCATCGGTCGCAACCTTTTCGTGATGGCGGGCCTTCGCGTGCCGTTGATTGCCACCGTTATTGGGGAGGGCGGTTCGGGCGGTGCACTGGCCATTGCTGTCGCCGACGAAGTGCTCATGCTGCAGTATTCAACCTACTCCGTCATCTCTCCTGAGGGCTGTGCGTCGATTCTCTGGAAGAGCGCCGCCAAGGCGCCCGATGCTGCGGAGTCTCTGGGCATTACGGCAGACCGTCTCTCAAAGCTCGGCCTTGTTGACCGCGTCATCTCGGAGCCATTGGGTGGCGCGCATCGCAGCCCCACGGAAATGGCTAATCGCATCAGGCGCGAGCTGCTCAAAGCGCTGAAAGGGCTGGACGGACTTGCGCCCGAGGCGCTCATTGAACGCAGACAGCAGCGACTGAGGGCCTATGGTCGCTTTAAAGAGGCCGCCTAAGCTGCTCTCAGGTTCACTGCTGGTCGGTGTCTCGGGTGGGCTCGACTCAGCAGTGTTACTTGATCTGCTCGCAGAGCGTGTGCGCTTGGATCCTGAATGGCAGGGCGTGGATCTGCATGGCGTTCACGTGCATCACGGACTTCAGCCTGAGGCAGATCGCTTTCTCGAGTGCGCTGAAGCCCAGTGCCACAGGCTGGGCGTTCGTTTCTGGATTCGGCATGTCCATATCCCCGATGAGCAGCAACAACTTATGGGAGTTGAGGCGGCTGCAAGAAGTGCGCGTCGCAAGGCGCTCTCTGAAGTCGCAGACACGGCACAAGCACGCGTCATTGCGCTAGCCCATCACCTCAATGACCAGATCGAAACAAGTCTGCTGCAGTGGATACGTGGTTCCGGCCTTGAGGGGCTCACTGCCATGGCCGAGTGGAAGGAGGGCGGGCTTGGCGCAGCGACACTCTGGCGTCCGCTCCTGGGTCAGTCAAAACAGGCGCTGATCGCGCTCGCGGAGTCACGCATGCTGCGCTGGGTTGAAGACCCGTCCAATCAGTCCATAGACCTCGATCGCAATCGGCTCCGACTCGAGGTCATTCCGCAGCTGTTGAGCATGCGGGCGGGCGCTTTGGAGGCGATGGGCAGGAGCATTACCCACCTTCAGTCAGATCGTGCCCTGTTAGAGGAGTGGATTGCCCTTGACCTGCAGCGTTGTCTGCAGCCAGGGCTGCAGCATCCCGCGCTGTGTGTGGTTGCACTGCGGGCCTTATCGGACGCGCGCATGGCACGCGTGATCCGCGCATGGCTCGTCAGCCTTGGCTACCCCATGCCTGCTACGCGCAGACTCGAGGAGCTGATCCGGCAGCTGCGTGTGGGAGGTGCGGATTCGCAGACTGAAATGCGTGTTGTGAGCCCCCAATTT
>JBJOHF010000090.1:0-3185 GCA_046047855.1 Pseudomonadota bacterium
TTGGAGAGGGAAAGACTGGAACAGACTTCGGTGCATCTGCACGGGTGTATTGGACCCTCAAGATTGCAGGGTTCCAGGACCTTGCGCTGCTTGACGGCGGTCATGCCGCCTGGGCAGCAGCAAAGCGGCCGCTGGAAGTCGGTATGCCCACGCTTGTGCCCAAGCCCCTTTCGGTGACTTTTGATCGCAGTCAGGTGGTTACAGTTGAGCAGGTGAAGGCGCTTACCCAGAACGCCCAAGGCAACACAAAGCTGCTCGACGCGCGCCCTGAAGACTTCTACAAAGGCGACATCCGACATCCCGCGGCTGCACGCTGGGGGACCTTGCCAGGAGCGAATCACTTTGATTCCGAGGAGTGGTTCCAACCAAAGACTGGCCTGCTCAAGTCCCCAGAAGCCATTCGCAGTATTGCTCAAGCGAAGGGCCTGCTCGGCACCCAAGACAATGTCTCCTTTTGCAACACCGGTCATTGGGCTGCGACCAACTGGTTTGTGCTCTCGGAATTGCTTGGTCAGTCTGGGACGCGTCTGTATCCAGAGTCGATGGTCGCTTGGAGCAACGCCGGATTACCCATGCAGAATGAGCCAGGGCGCGCGACAGTCTTGATGCGCCAGCTACTCGGAACTGGTCTTCCAAAGTAGGCGTCGTTTATGTTTAAACGTGTTGGCATTGCGCTGCTGGCTGTTCTCGGCACCCTCGTCGTAACCGTGCTCGCAGGCGTGCAAGCGGGGCTTTTGGTTTTGATTGGGATGGGCTTTGGACTCTGCCTGCAGGGTTATGGATTCGGATTCGCGGGTGGCTGGAGGCGGTTCATCCTCCAGCGGGATGCCTCCGGCATTACCTCGCATATG
Source organism: Pseudomonadota bacterium (assembly GCA_046047855.1). Taxonomy (GTDB): domain Bacteria; phylum Pseudomonadota; class Gammaproteobacteria; order Burkholderiales; family Burkholderiaceae_A; genus Hahnella. Next base: position 852 of record JBJOHF010000090.1, read on the forward strand.
CTGCTCATTTCAGTGGCAGCAGCCTTGAGTCTGCCTCTGCTTGCGGGTTACCCGAGTGAGTTGAGCGGAGCAGTTGCGCCTCTTACATGGAGCCTTCTACTGGGGGCTTTTGTGTTTGGCGTGGCGATGCAGCTTGCGGACGGCTGCGGCTCGGGTTCGCTCCACAAGGCAGGCACGGGTAATAGCTATTCGTGGGCCGTGCTTCCAGGGTTCATTGCGGGCAGTTTTGTGGGGGCCTCCCATCAGCCCGGTTGGGTATCCCTCGGTGGGCCCCTTGATTTGTTCTCCGGCGGAGTGGCCCAAGAGGTTAATCTGCTCTCCATGTTCGGACTGCCCGCTGCCATGGCGCTTACACTCGGCCTCTGTGCGGTCGTCGTCCTGGGCTTTCGTCGCGCATCAGCGAACCGTGACGCGCCGCTGGTCAGCCCGAATCTGCTCAAGGCTGGTATTTTGATTGGCATCCTGTACGCAATTCATTTGATGGTTGCTGGGCAGCCTTGGGGCATTGTTTACGGTCTGGGTTTGTGGGGCGCGAAGTTTGCGGCCGCGATGGGTGTCGATCTCACCCAAGATGCGTTCTGGGGTGTTGCGCCACATGCGGATCGCATCATTCAACCGGTCCTCTGGGATATCACGACACTCACCAACCTGGGTTTGTTGTTTGGCACCATGGCCGCAGCGAGATGGCGTGCGACGGGTAATGAGCATATTCCCTTGGGTCTTCGTACCCTTGTTGTTGGCCTTCTGGCTGGTTTGGTCTTGGGCTATAGCTCGCGCATCGCTTTTGGTTGCAATATTGGTGCCTTCCTGGGCGGCGCTGCATCCGCGAGCCTTCATGGGTGGGTTTGGTTTGCAATGGCTTTCTTGGGGTCACTGGTCGGTGTGCGCCTGCGCGGCCCATTGGGAGTGAGCTGAATGAAGCGAATGCAATCGATTTTGTTGCTTTGGGGGGTTTTACTGATCGGGCTCGTGCTTGACTTCGTGGCCAACGATCGACCCCGTCCAGAACCACCCGCAGTGATTTTGGGCAGTGGGCAGGCATCCAGTGGCGGGCATTGCTCGGGTCGATAGTCGTTCAGCTTTACCCAAGCAGTGCTCTGAGCTCGATGCGTCGATTACAGGCAAGTGATGCCTGCAGCGCAAGCTCCATTGCCTTCTCTGTTGATGGCACCTCAATCAGCCAGAATCCAGAGAGGTACTCCTCACCCGCGACAAGCGGACCAGAGCATACCTTTTGAGCCCGCGCGCGGTTGTCGATGACCTGCGCGTGCACAGGTGCTGATAGACCGCCTGCGAAAATCCAGTACCCACCTTCGCGTAATGTATCGTTGAACTGATCGATCTGAGCGTTTTCTTCTGCGGTGCTGGAGCCCGTCTCATGATCAATGACAGACATCAGAAACTTCATACTGACGACCCCTCCATGTCCACAAAGCAATCCCTCATTTTATGGCTGACACTCATGCTGATGGGTGGCTCCTTCGCCTCAGCAGCGGAGCGCGTGTCAGAATCGATCGAGTTGGCTCAGACGATCCCCATTGCAGATGTCCACATGCATGTGGTCGATCTGTCTGCATCCGAGCATCGGGCTCAGATGGACCGCAACCGGGTCTCTTGGGGCGGTGGCGTCGGCAAGGCGGGCACCCATGGGAGATCTCATGACGAGCTGCGCGAGGCTCTGGGCTCCAGGTACTTCTTCACGCTTGGGCAAGAGGAGTTCACGCGCGTTTTCTACTCGACTGGAGCAGAGGGTCTGGTGGACCCCGCAAGTGTGGCCTTCGTTGAGATGTTCTCCGTAGCGGATCAGTTGCTTGAGCGCCGGTTGGCTTATGGCTTTGGTGAGCTGCATGTCGATAACTCGAAGTCCTTTAGCACCTATCAGTTCGCAAGACGCATTCCATTCGACAACCCCGTCCTTGCCCAGATGTACACCTTGTGTGAGAGGCATCGGTGCGTCATTCAGATCCATATGCAGGCAGATGACGAGAACCTTGCCGCATTGAGTCGCTACCTTCGCGCATTTCCAAACGCGAAAACGGTGCTCTCACATGGCCTACCGTATTCGAAGCAGCCGCTTCTCAGGAGCTTGCTTGCTCAACACCCAAACCTCTTCCTTGAGCTCTCGCGCAAAGGCGCTGTGTTGAATGAGAAGGAGGCCGCCCAGGCATTTGATGCTGTGCGCGGACCCAAGGGGTATTGGCTCTCAACCATTGAACAGTTCCCAGATCGGTTCATGCTGGGCAGTGACACGCATGCACCGGATGAGTATCGATACGACGACGTGATGCAAGAGTTTCGAACCGCGTTGCTGCCCTACCTGAAGCCAACGACCTT
>JBJOHF010000091.1:0-9580 GCA_046047855.1 Pseudomonadota bacterium
TCCCCTCCTGCTGTCATGAATGCTGTGCTCGACGCCCTCGCACCGCTGGGTGTGAAGGACTTGGACATGCCGGCCACATCCCACCGCGTGTGGGAGGCCATTAAAATGGCGAGAGGATGAATACATGTATCGCTTTGACTATCAAAAACCGACAACACTCTCCCAGGCTTCGAGCCTGATTGCGTCTGGTGCTCAAGCGTTGGCGGGTGGACAGACCTTGCTGGCGTCGATGAAGCAGCGACTCATTCAGCCAGAGACACTGGTTGATCTCTCAGCGCTCCCCGATATGGCGGGTGTTTCCGAGCAGAATGGATCCATCCGCATTGGTGCGATGACACGGCATGCAGCGGTTGCATCCAGCGAGGTGGTGCGTAGCAAGCTTCCAGCGCTCGCGACTCTGGCCGGTGGGATCGGTGACCGTCAGGTGCGCGCTATGGGCACCATCGGGGGCTCTGTGGCCAATAACGACCCATCGGCGTGTTACCCCAGTGCTCTCCTGGCCCTTGGCGCCACGGTTGTAACCAATCAGCGCAGCATTGCAGCTGAGGATTTCTTTCAAGGTATGTATGCCACGGCACTCGAACCCGGTGAGCTGATCACCGCTGTGCATGTCCCCATCGCCCAACGCGCCGGATATGCGAAGTTCAAGCAGCCCGCCTCTCGATATGCCGTCGTGGGTGTATTCGTTGCGCAGACTGCCGCAGGCGTTCGGGTTGCGATTACAGGCGCAGCCAACGGGGTGTTTCGCCACGCCGGTCTTGAGGCAGCGCTCACCGCGTCTTTCTCGGCGGCCGCTGTGGAACATGTGCAGATCGACGCCTCTGACCTCAACAGTGACCTGCATGCATCGGCTGAGTATCGTGCGCAGCTGATTCGGGTCCAGACGCAGCGGGCGGTTGAGCAGGCGCTTGGATAACACCGCCTCTGCGCCCACCTATCGGTTCGCTCATGAGCGTCCCAGCTTAGATTCCACCGACGCGGTCCTTGAGGGCCTGCAGTCGGTGGGCTACTTCGCAGACCGTCGTCTTGCGACTGCGGTTTTTTTGGCACTCAAGCTTGGAAGGCCTCTGCTCCTCGAGGGGGACCCCGGGGTTGGAAAAACGGAGCTCGCCAAGGCCCTCAGTGCGCTCCTGGGCAGAGAGCTCATTCGTCTGCAGTGCTATGACGGGCTCGAGTTGCGCGAAGCACTCTATGAGTGGAATCACGCCGCGCAGCTCATACACATGCGTGCTGCGCAGAGTCGTGTGTCGTCGGACGAACTCGAGAAGGAGGTCTATCAGGCCAAGTATCTCGTTCGCCGGCCGCTGCTGCAGGCAATTGAGAGCCCACGACCCGGTGCCGTGCTGCTGATCGACGAAGTCGATCGTGCTGACGAGCCCTTTGAGGCCTTTTTGCTCGAGTATCTTGGCGAGTATCAGGTCACGATTCCCGAGCTCGGTACCATCCGTGCGCGCGCGACACCGCTTACCATTCTCACCAGTAACCGCACACGCGATCTGAATGAAGCGGTCAAGCGACGATGTCTGTTTCACTGGCTCGATTTCCCAGATCGTGATCGAGAGCTCACCATTCTCAAATCGAAGGTCCCCGAGGCGCCAGAGGGGCTGACAGAGCAGGTTGCGCTCTTTGTCTCGCGGCTCCGTGGACATCCTTTTGCAGACGCTTTCCAACGAAAGCCAGGCCTTGCCGAGAGTGTTGAATGGGCGAAGGCACTGGTGGCGCTCGACACGCTCGTGCTTGATCCGGAGGTGGTTCAGACCACAGCGGGTGTGCTCTTTAAGCATCGCGAGGACGTGGCAGCGCTCACACCGATGCTCGATAAGCTTCTCGCTCCCGAGCCAACCCTTTAGCCCTGCCATGCTGGGCGACGCGCGATCCGGCAAGTTAACCGAGAATCTCCTAGGGTTCGGGCGCATGCTCAGGCGCGCGGGCATGCCGGTTGATGCCAGTCGCATCATGCTTGCGGTCAGGGCGGCAGAGCTGGTTGGCATTGACCGCAGAGAGGACCTCAAGGCGGCATTAGAGTCCGTGATGGTCTCTCGCAGCCAAGATCGCGAGGTGTTTGATCAGCTCTTTGAGGCGCTCTTTCGCAACCCTGAGGTGACCAAGCAGCTGATGGCTCAGCTGTTACCCAAGGCGCAAGGCGAGACGCCTCCGACCGCTCGAAAGCCACGTGCTCAAGAGGCACTGACCGTCCCTCCGCCACCCGCCTCTCAACAAAAGAAGGCACAAGAGCACGAGGTGAAGTGGGATGCGGCCATGAGCATGGGGGCAGGGGAGCGGCTCAAGAATGCAGACTTTTCCGCATTGTCTGCGAGCGAGCTCAAGCTCGTTGAACAACTGGTGCGCCGTATTCCAATGGAGATGCCTAAGGCCCCGTCACGTCGCACGCGTGCGGGGGGGCGCGGGGGGCGGCTGGATTGGCCGGGGAGTACGCATCAGGCCATGACCTGTGGGGGCGAATGGGTCGATTTGCGCTGGCGCAAGCGCAGGCAGGTGCCTTTGCCTCTGCTGCTCCTGGTCGACATCTCAGGGTCTATGGAGCGCTATGCCAGGCTGTTGCTGGCCTTTCTGCATCACGCCACTGCGGATGTTCCTCGGGCGGTTTACTGCTTTGGATCACGGTTGTCCGATTTGAACGAGGCATTTCGCTTGAGAGACGCGGACCTCATGTTCGAGCAGGCGAACGTGATCATTCGCGATTACGCCAGCGGCACACGCTTGGCGGCGTCCCTCGAAACCCTGCGCGAGCAACACCGTCGGCAGCTGGTGGGCCGCAGAACCGTTGTGCTCATGGTGACCGACGGACTCGATATGGGAAAGCCAGAGCGACTCGAGCGGGAACTCGACTGGTTAAAGGCCCAGACGCGACGCATACTCTGGCTGAATCCGCTGCTGCGTTATGAGGGCTATGAGCCTCTGGCAGCCGGGGCGCAGGTCTTGAACAAGAAGGTTCATGCTAGCCTCCCCATCCATAATTTGACCCACCTGGAGGCATTGGCCGGTTCTATCCAGCGGCTCATGCGACAGGCATAGGTCCATACGTAATGAAAGGCGAACAGACATGCAAATGACGGGCGAGAGACTGCTGGGTGCCACACAGGCACAGGCATGGGAGGCCCTTAATGATGCGGACGTGCTCAAGCAATGCATTCCCGGTTGCGAGACGCTGGAGCCGCGCGAAGGCGGGTATGCCTTCACGGTTGCGATTCGCATTGGGCCAGTTGCCGCAAAATTCAAAGGGACTGTCACGCTTCAGGACGTGGATGCCCCTAAGGCCTACACCTTGGTTTTCGAAGCACAGGGTGGAGTGGCTGGCTTTGGAAAGGGCGAGTCAAGGGTCAGGCTTGAGCCGGTTGAGAATGGAACCTTGATGCACTACGCGGTCTCCTCTCAGATTGGAGGCAAGCTCGCTCAGCTCGGCCAGCGTCTCATCGACGGCGCAGCGAAGTCACTTGCCGAAGACTTCTTTAAGAAGTTTGAGACCGCGCTCGCGAGCCGTGTCGCTGCAGCGCCAGAGCACTCCGAGGAGCCGCAGCGCACGCCCGAGGTGCAGCGCACGCCGGTTATGTCGACACAGATGTGGTGGTTCCTGGTGTTGATGGGGCTTGCGATATGGGCGGGGCTTGGGTTGTTTGGCTGACATGTGATTGTCATTTGAAGCCGTCATCCTTCCGGCACTACAAACCCGGGAGGTCTTCATGCAACAGTCGCGTCTTGCTTTGGCCGTTAGCCTTGCGTTCTTGTCAATGTCAGCAATGGCCCAGCAGGCTCAGAAGCCTGCCACTCCAGTGGCTGAAGTGCTCATTACCGGCCAAGCGGCCTCTCTCAATAAAGCCATTCGTGCTGAGTCGTCTGCAGATGGTGTCGTGAGTGTGGTGAGCGCCAATGAGATTGGCGCCTTGCCCGATAAGAACGTTGCAGAGGCCATGTCTCGTATTCCAGGCGTTGCGCTCCAACGCGACCAGGGCGAGGGCAGGTACGTGACCATTCGTGGCATGGACTCATCATTGAACGGTGTCACCATCAATGGTGTGCTGGTGCCCTCTCCTGAGGCCGGAAGCCGCAGTGTTGCTCTCGATGCAATGCCATCAGGTATCGTCTCCTCTATCGAAGTGCAGAAGACATTCTCAGCCGATCAAGCGGTCTCTGGCCTGGGAGGCGTTGCGGAAATCAAGACGCTGACCGCTTTCGACCTTCCCGCTGGGTTCGCCTCGGTATCGGTTCAGTCCAGCCGCGACGCCAAAACCAGTCAATCGGCGCCAGGCGCAAGCCTGCTGCTTTCAGATCGACTCCTCAATGGTCAACTGGGCCTCACGCTTGCCGTCAGTCGCGATCGCCGTGCATTCGGCTCAGACAACGTTGAAACAGGGGGAGCCTGGGATGAAGGCGCACTCGAGGGGCTTGAGTTGCGCGACTATGAGCTCACCCGCACCCGAACCGCTGCTAGCCTGAACCTCGACTACAAACCCGATGCCGGTGCACACCTGTATTTCCGCGGCCTCAATACCCAGACGAAGGACACAGAGACACGAGATCGCTTGGTTGTGGAGTGGCTTGATGACGAGGGTGAGACGACTGCGGTTCAGCCTGGTGAGGCTGGCTTTGCCGAGGCTGCACGTCGCATCAAGAAGCGCACGGAAACCCTGAAGATTCAGTCGCTGCAGGTGGGCTTGAAACGTGACCTAGGGCTCTGGGCATTGGATGGTTCCATCGGTCGCAGTAAGGCGAGCGAGGACACGCCCTTGAATGTGGATGATGGGCGTTTCACAGGCTTTGAGGGGAACCTTCAATTTACGGGTACCCAGAAGCCTCTGCTCTCAGCGAATGCGGCACTCACCAGCCCGGCAACCTACAAGCTCAAAGACATCACGCTTGCAGAGAGCCAGATGACCGATGAAGAGAGCTTCTTCCGTATTGATGGTCAGCATCGAATTGCACTTCTAGGCAAGTCTGCAGAGCTCTCAATCGGTGCCCGACTCAGCAATCGCACGAAGCGCGCGGACGCGAATGAGTACGCATCTGACGCGAAGAAAAATGCAATGGCCGAATTTGCAACGGCACCTCTGGCGTATAGCCTCGGCCAGTTCGGTCCTGGTATCAATCCTGATTCCGTGTTCGCGCTGGGAAAATCTGCGGGATATGAGCCGGAGGTTGAGGCCTCTGCTGAGTCCGATAGCGAGATCAAAGAGAACATCCGAGCTGTCTATGTGCAAACGCGGTTGGACTGGTCGAATGCGACGAGCGTGACCGCCGGTGTTCGCTATGAGTCGACCGACCTGAAGACAAAAGGCAATGAACTGAATGCAGATGAGGAGACGATTACTGAGAGGCGGACCTCACGCTCCTATGGCGCGGCACTCCCGTCCATTCAGGTTCGACACGCACTGGATAGCGGCACCACCATTCGCGCATCCGCTTCACGCTCTCAGATTCGCCCGGGCTTTGAACAGTTGTCCCCCACCACATTGGTTGAAGACAATGAGGCCGAGCGCGGAAACCCGAATCTTCGGCCCCTGAAGGCGAATAACCTCGACCTGTCCGTGCAGCGGCTTCTCGGTCGTCAGGGCATGATCACCGCAAATCTGTTTCACAAGTCCATCAAAGATTTCACCTATCTCACGAGCTTGGGAGAGATCGACGGGTATGACGAGGTGAAGTCTTACCAGAACGGCGATAAGGGTCGCCTTACAGGTCTGGAACTCTCTTATGTGAATCGCTTTGTCAGCCTGCCAAGCCCTTGGAATCGCTTCCTCATGGTGGCCAACGTCGCGATGATTGATGGAAGTGCGACCCTCAAGACCGTTGATGATGGGGATGTGCTCAGCCGCAAGGTGCGCTTTCCAGGGCAGGCTGATCGCACGAGCAGTCTCATTCTGGGCTACGAGCATGATGGTCTCTCTGCACGCGTTGCCCTTCAACAGCAGAGTAGTTATCTCTTGGAGTTAACCGACGATTTCATGAAACCCGAGAAAGACCTCTTTGTTGACGGCACGCGGCATGTCGACCTATCGGTCAGTTACCAGTTGACGAAGAACCTGAAGATTGGCTTTGAAGCAACCAACCTCACCAACGAGACGTACTACGTGTATCAGGGGAGCAAGGCCTACAATGGTCAGTATGAAGAGTACGGCCGCGGTTACAAGGTCAGCGTGAAGGCAAGCTTCTGATGCTCAAGCGCAGCCTGCTTTTTGCAGGGCTCGGAACGGCCGTGGCCGGGTTGGTTGCGGCTGGTTTCTGGTGGTGGTCTGCCCAAAGTACAAGAAGTGCAGTGGTTTTGCCGGTAGCCCAGACAACGCCAGTCGAGACTGCGGACGATGCGGCCGACGATCCGGCTGTCTGGGTTCATCCAGCAGATGCAGATCGGTCGGTCGTGCTCGGCACGGACAAAAAGCGAGGTCTAGCAGCCTACGACCTATCCGGTCAGTTGCTACAGTTTCTGCCGCTGGGGTCGGTCAATAACGTCGACCTGCGCTCTTCCATCCGTTGGGCGGGGCGAGAGATTGATCTTGCTGTTGCCAGCAACAGAGATACCAACGCCATCGATCTCGTTGTGATCGGCGCGGACGGTGTGATGTCCAAGCTCGGATCCATACCAGTGACGCTGCCAGATGTCTATGGCATCTGCATGGCCAAAGGCGCCTCTGGCGAGGCTGAGATCTTCATCAATTCGAAGACGGGTCGCACGCAGCAATGGTCGCTCCGAGCAGAGCGAGGCGAGCCTGTGGGCACCCTCATCAATGAGTTTGTCTTAGCGTCTCAGGTTGAGGGTTGTGTCGTAGATGACGCGCGTCGATTGCTCTACGTGGGCGAAGAGGCGGTTGGCATCTGGCGCTTCGATCTGAATGCGCCCAAGGAGCCAGCGGTCAAATTGATGGCCATCGGGGCCGATCTGGTGGCGGATGTAGAGGGGCTTGGGTTGGTCCACCGATCTGAGGGCTCCCCCTGGCTTCTCGCGTCGAGTCAGGGCGATCACCATTTTGTTCTCATGGAGACGGATCCGCCGTTTAAATCGCTAGGACGTTTTCGCGTAGGCGAAGACAGCAGCAAAGGCATTGATGCCGTCCACGAGACGGATGGACTGGAGGTGCTGAGTGTGTCCTTGGGCACTCAGTTCCCCCGTGGTCTGTTGGTGGTCCAAGATGGGAGTCCAGCAGCGCCTGGCGGAACCCAGAACTTCAAACTGGTGCATTGGGGCGATGTTGAGAGAGCACTCGGCTTAGAATCAGGCAAACGCTGATTCCTAAGGAGTTGCCATGTCGGTGGTGTTGGGTACTCCGGGTCGTCCAAGCGCGACCCGCGTCATGCTGCTGGGCTCAGGAGAGCTCGGAAAAGAGGTTGTCATTGCCTTTCAGCGACTCGGCGTTGAGGTGGTTGCCGTCGATCGCTATGCCAATGCTCCTGCTCACCAGGTTGCGCATCGCAGCTATGTGATCGACATGACGGACGCGTGCGCCCTGCGGACACTCATCGTATCCGAGCGGCCGCACCACATCATTCCCGAGATTGAGGCCATTGCGACCCAAGTCTTGATTGAGTTGGAGGCTGAAGGGTATCCGGTCACCCCGACAGCCCAGGCTGCTTTTCTCACCATGAATCGAGAGGGCATTCGCAGATTCGCAGCAGAGACCTTGGGCCTTCCTACCTCCCCATATCGCTTCGCCTCAACCCTTGAGGAGGTGCAGTCCGCAGCGCAAGCACTGGGGTACCCCTGTTTCGTTAAGCCCATCATGTCCTCATCGGGCAAGGGGCAGTCGCGCCTTACCGCCCCAGAGCAGGTTCCCGTGGCTTGGTCAAAGGCCAAGGAGGCCGCGCGGGTGGATCTTCAACGCGTGATTGTGGAGGGCGCCATCGCCTTTGAATTTGAAATCACGCTCCTCACCGTGAGAAGCCTGGATTCGCATGGTCAGCCCTTGATACAGTTTTGCGAACCAGTCGGCCATCGACAGGTTGAGGGTGATTACGTGGAGAGCTGGCAGCCGCAGCGCATGTCAGCCGCGGCACTGGAACGCGCACAGGCTATCGCGCGTCGCATCGTTGAAGGATTGGGCGGGCAGGGCATCTTTGGTGTTGAATTGTTTGTTCGGGGCGATGAAGTCTGGTTCAGTGAGGTCAGCCCGCGGCCACACGACACGGGTATGGTCACGCTCTGCACGCAGCGCCTAAGCGAGTTCGAGCTGCATGCGCGTGCGATTCTGGGTCTGCCCGTCGACACTGGTCTGCGTCGCCCGGGCGCGTCCGCGGTGATTTACGGGGGACAGGACACGACGGACCTCTGCTATGAGGGCATTGACCATGCACTCTCGGTTCCAGAGTCGGACCTGCGCCTCTTCGGTAAGCCGCAGTCCTATGTGAAGCGGCGCATGGGGGTTGCTCTGGCCTGTGCCGATACGCCAGAGGAGGCTCTGAGCCGAGCGCTGGCCGCTGCGGGCGCCGTTCGTCCGAGGGCTTTCTAGCGATCTAGTCTTTGATTTGCTTGAACAGCACGTTGGGGCATCGGAACTGCTTGGAGGTGGTGACGCCCTCTGGGCTGCCGTCCTGGCATTTGTAGGAGCAAATGCGGTCGTTACCTTTAATCGTTTGCTCCGTGAGATAGCAGGGCATATCCCGGGGCGGGCGCTTGTCGTCCTTCTTGGCCTGAGCAAATGCAGTCGCGGAGAGCGTAAGTGCAAAGCTTGCGAGAAGGCAGACGGGTAGGAATCGTTTCATGGGAATTCCTTTGGAATACGCAATGCTACTTCCTTGGAGACATCATGCCCTTAAGGGCCTGGGAGACGCGCTGCTGATCTTCCGATACCAAGAAGCGTAGCAACGCCACCTTGTCATCATATGAATTCCCTGAATCGAGTAGGGCGAGGTCGAGCTTTGGCTTCTTTGGCTTCAAGCGCTTCTTGATCTCTTCGAGGCTCTCGCCGTCTTCAATCTCGATCATGTCCTCCGCGGCCTCGTCTTCGGCGGCCTGAACGGGTGCCGGCAGCAGCGCGAGAGGATTGAGCGCGGGGTTCTGGGCCTCAGGCGAGTCGACCGAAACGGTCCGACCATCGGTGAGGAAGACCATACCTGGGGGAGGAACGGCGCCGGCCTGCAGGGGCTTGGGCTTTTGCGGCTTGGGAAAGACCCCATACCAAATTGCCACACTCAGGATGAGCACGACAAGAATCATGGCGACAAAGCTCATGAGGTCCATGGTGTAGTACAGCCTTGGAGAAAGCACACCAATCGCGAGAACCACGAACAGCAGCGTTCCAGAGAGACCGAGCGCGATGGTTCGGCCTAGATCAGACGCGATCTTAGGCTTGCCGAGCTTTTTGGCCTTTTTCTGGGCGCGCTTGCCCTCGCGGTAGACATCAATGCCCTTCACCGTCATGGTCAGAATGACCAGCATGAACATGAAGAGTATGAGTTTGGTGTTGACCGGGCCATTCGGTGCCATAAGCATCATCGTCAGCAGCGCTGCGATGAGCGGTGGAAGCATGATGATGGCAATGACACGAGCAACCACGGCGGTCTCCAGATTTAGACGAATTCCTTCTTCATAGTCGGCATCGGGCGCAGGCGTTAAATCTTGAGCTAGGGCGCA
>JBJOHF010000092.1:0-4692 GCA_046047855.1 Pseudomonadota bacterium
TGGGCTACCCCATTCGCCGGGTTTTCGTTTTGGTGTTTGCTGCAGGCTCCGCCCTGGCCGCGTTAGGCGGGATGCTATGGGGCCTATACCAGCAGATGGTGGTGCCACAGATTGGTGCCCAGCTGAATGTCCTGGTCTTCATTGTCATCATCATTGGGGGGTTGGGCTCGACAAAAGGAGCGTTGGCCGGCGCACTGGCGATCGGGCTTGTCTCCAATTTTGTGGGCTACTACTCTCCTACCCTGGCGGCATTCGCCAATGTGGCACTGATGTTTGCTGTGCTCATGTGGCGGCCTGACGGTCTCTTCCCTCTGAAAAAGGCATAGCCATGTCGCGGATTCTGTCTCATGACTGGCCCAAAGGCGTGATGTTGCGCACCCTTTTGGTGGCCATTGTGCTGGCCTTGATCTGCGCGCCGTTTCTGGGGTTTGGCGCGACGGGGCTTAACGTCGCAGCCAAGGTGCTGGTCTTCATCCTGCTGGTGGCAAGCTTTGATCTTCTCTTGGGTTATAGCGGCCATGTGAGCTTTGCGCACACCATGTTTTTCGGCATTGGGGCTTATGGTCTCGCGTTATCGATGAAGCATTTCGGCAGCACCCTGACCGGCATGGCGGTGGGGCTCGGCGGGGCGCTGCTGGTCTCGCTTGTGTTGGCTGTGTTGATCGGGGTTTTCTCGCTGCGCGTGCGCGCCATCTTCTTTGCCATGATCACCCTCGCAGTGGCTGCAGTTTTCCAGACCTTTGTGGCGCAGCAGTCTTGGCTGACCGGCGGCGAAGATGGCCTGAATTTTCGGCTCCCAGCGTTTCTACAGCCGAGTTTTCGACTCATTGAGGGCACCGTGTTGGGTACCGATATCGGTGGCCGTTTGCTCTCTTATTACCTGATTTTTTTGGTGGTCGTGCTCTGCTTTCTGGCCTTGTTGCGCATCGTGAATTCGCCCTTTGGTCGCGTGCTCCAGGCGCTGCGCGAAAATGACTTTCGGGCGAGCGCAATCGGCTACAACACGCTTTGGTTTCGCGTGATGGCCAGCGTCCTATCGGCGCTCTTTGCAACCGTTGCGGGGTTTCTTCTGAGCGTCTGGCTGCGCTACAGCGGGCCAGATGTCTCCCTTTCGTTTGAACTGATGGTGGACATCCTGCTCATGCTGGTGATTGGCGGTATGGGCACCCTATACGGGGCCATTCTGGGGGCAGCACTCTTTCTGTTGGCCCAAAGCTATCTGAGAGATCTCCTTGCGCTCGCGCACACATCCCTTGAGGGTCAGGCCTTCGCAGTCTTGTTTGACCCCGACCGGTGGCTCTTCTGGCTGGGCCTCTTGTTTGTCATCTCGGTTTACACGCTCCCGATGGGCCTGGTGGGCAAGCTGCGCAAGTACTAGGGTTTCTACGGTAAGTTCATGTCACAAAGTCTCGATAGGCTAAGCGCATGAGCATCTTCATTATGTCGCAGCGATATCTCCCTTGGCTGGCCACGGGTGCGGCCGCCGTATTGTGTCTTCCAGTCTCTGGGTGGCTCTCCCTGTTCTTCGCAGTCCTGTTTCTGTTTGGCCTAGAGGATGTGATTCAGACCAAGCGGGCCGTTCGGCGAAACTATCCGCTCACGGGGCGCATTCGATACGGCCTTGAATATATTCGGCCTGAGATTCGTCAATACTTCATCGAAAGCGACGACGACAAACTTCCGTTCTCTCGCAATCAGCGGGCGATGGTCTACGCGCGCTCCAAGGTCCAGAACGACAAGCGTGGCTTTGGCACCATCAAAGACCTCTACGAGAGCGGATCAGAATGGATTGCCCATTCCATGAGCCCTGTCTCGGGGAATGACCCCAAGACGTTTCGTATTCAAGTGGGTGGACCCCAGTGCACCCAGCCGGTTTCGCTCTCGATTTTCAATATCTCCGGCATGAGTTTTGGCGCGCTCTCCCCGAATGCGGTGAAGGCCCTCAACCGGGGGGCTGCGCTGGGCGGTTTTGCACATGACACAGGCGAGGGCAGCATCTCCGTGCATCACCGTGCCTATGGGGGTGATCTGATCTGGCAGATTGGGTCGGGCTATTTTGGTTGTCGCACACCCGATGGCCAGTTCGATTTTGAGAAGTTCAAGGCGCAGGCCACAGACCCACAGGTCAAGATGATCGAGATCAAGCTCTCCCAAGGGGCAAAGCCAGGGCATGGTGGTGTGCTCCCGGCGGCGAAGATCAATCTTGAAATCGCGCAGGCGCGCGGCATTCCCATGGGCGAGGACTGCGTGAGCCCTGCACGGCATTCGGCGTTCTCCACACCGCTTGAGCTGCTCGACTTCATCGGACGCTTGCGTGAGGGGTCCGGTGGCAAGCCTGTTGGCATCAAGCTGTGTGTGGGCGACCCGATCGAGTGGTTCTGCCTCGTGCGCGCGATGGTCCAGCGACAAGAGACCCCAGACTTCATTGTGGTGGATGGCGCCGAGGGGGGCACGGGCGCAGCGCCTGTTGAATTTGCTGACCATATGGGCATGCCCCTTCGTGATGGCCTGCAGCTTGTGCACAACACCCTTGTCGGTGCGGGCCTGCGCGATCGGGTTCGCATCGGTGCCAGCGGTAAGGTGATTTCTGCCTTTGATCTGGCGCGCTGCCTCGCATTGGGCGCGGACTGGTGCAATTCCGCACGTGGATTTATGTTCGCGATTGGCTGCATTCAATCTCGCAGCTGCCATACCGACCATTGCCCAACCGGTGTCGCAACCCAGGATCCCTGGCGTCAACGCGCCGTTGTGGTGACCGACAAGGCCGAGCGGGTTTACTACTACCACGCCAATACCCTGCATATGCTCTCTGAGCTTCTGGGCGCTGCTGGCCTCTCAAGCCCCGCTCAGATCACGGCAGACAAAATTATGGTGCGCAATAAGCAGGGCCGTGCTCAACGCCTCTCTGAGTCGCTCGATCGACTGGCACCCGGCGATCTGCTCAAAGAGACGGCGTCGGTGGCCATGCTGCCCCAGCCCTACGGGAGTTTGTGGCCCGAGTCCTGCGCAGAACACTTCGGCAGTCGTAACGCGCTCCACACGGCCCGCTCCGTCTCGGTGGTCTGAGCGGGGTCTTGCATCAGCGTGTCCAACGCACTGCCAGCCGGCGTGTTCTGACTGGCGGCCTGCATCCAGGCCAGACTCAGTCGGAACTGGCTGAGTGCAAACTCAGGGTTGGGATCCCACTGCGCTGAATGCAGTGCCATATGCGGACCCACTTGATTGCGCAGGCGCTCTGCCGCCTCGGCATGCTTTCGAATGGTGTGATTGATCTCTTCCTCTGAGAGGCTCAGCGACTCCGCTCGACGCACAATGTGTTTGCGCTCTGACTCTGAGAGCTCCCCATCCTCAAGGGCCTTGGCGAGGTCCTCGCGCAGCTGCTCACGGTCTCGGTGGAGCTGGTCTACAAATGCAGAGGAGAGAATGGCGGCAGGCAGGGCGAAGATGCCAATGCCTGCGAGCGATGCGATGACCGTTGCGATGCGCCCCCCCTCTGTGATGGGCGAAATATCGCCATAGCCCACAGAGGCGAGGGTAATGACGGCCCAATACATCGACTGGGGAATGTTCTCGAACTTGTCGGGCTGAGCCTCGTGTTCAAACAAGAAGCCCACACTGGCTGTGGCCACGACAAAGAGCAGCATGATAAAAATGGCCGAAGCGATGACCGGCCACTCTTTTTGAAGCACATTGACCAGGGTGCGAGACGATCGGCTGTGACGCAGCAACTTGAGCACACGCAGCAGCCGAAAGACGCGAAGGAAACGAAGATCAAGTTCACCTGGCAGCAGCAGAGAGAGGTAGAAAGGCAGAATTGCAACGAGGTCGATCAGCTGTCCCGGCTTGAGCAGGAATCGAAGCCGAATGGGATGGCAGTGATGAAGCCGAGGATCTTCGGGTGCAGCATAGATGCGCGCCACAAGCTCAAGGGTAAACAGTGCGACGAATGCAGCCTCAAGCCAGAAAAAAGTCTGTTCATAGCGCGCGTGTAGGCCGCCAATGCTCTCGAGTATGACGGAGACCACCGAGATCGTGATCATGACCATCAGGAATTTCTCGACCATCGTCTGCAGGGCATCCGGCCGAGGCTGGGGGTTGAGCAGCAGATAAACCTTGCGCCTGAAACTGGCCTGGGCATGTTGGGCGCGAAAGGCGGCCAGAGCCTCTGGCAGCGCACGGATACGGAACCTCATGGATAATCACCCCGTAGAAACTCCGTAGAGCTTAGACCATGGAAGACATCTCCACCAGCGATCTGAAGCGCGTATTCACTGTGGTGGGCGGCATTGTGGCGCTCGCGTTTTTTGCAGTGTTTTTGTACAAGGCCCTCGAGGATGTGGGGCCGCCAGTGCCCTTGACCGTTACGGTCACGCTGGTGAATGAGTGCGGGGTGCCTGATGAGGTCTTCATGGCCAAGGCCATGCCCAACGGGCCTACAGCGACTTTCGCTGGCGGCAAGGCCACCCTCAAAGCGATGTCCAATCAACGCATCAAGATCGTTGCAAATGCCGCGTTGAAGGACTTTAATTTTGAGGGTCCAGAGGCCGACGCGGCGCCTCAACTCAAGCTCACCGCCAACTGCGAATCGTCTCAGCGGTTTGACACCACGCGTGAGGCTATGCGTGATGCCTTTGGCAAAAAGTAGCGATTAGGAGGCCAGTCGCAGGCCCATGGGGCTGCGGGCTGCAGCGG
>JBJOHF010000093.1:0-2841 GCA_046047855.1 Pseudomonadota bacterium
AGGCTAACGGGCTTTTGGGCCCGCTCTGCTAATTGGCTGAGCAGATCGCTCGCCAGTCTTGCTGCTTCTTGTGGCCCCACCACTTCAAACACACTGCCGCGTCTGCGGATGGCGACATCCAGTCCGACCTCGAGGCTGCGCAGGTTCTGCTCGAGGGGGCCGCAGAGGTTTGCGAGCCCCTCGTTGTCACCGTCGAGCAGGTTGAGGCGTTGGGTGGTCTGGGCGGGCTTGCGTGGGCTCATGCAAGTTCCCCGCGAAGGCTGTGAGGCAGTGCGCTGGTCATGCGCAGCGTCACCATCTGGCCAATGAGGCTCGAATCTCCTGCGAAGTTCACCGAGCGGAAATTGCTGGTGCGTCCGGTCAATTCGGTTGGATTGCGCTTTGCGGGCCCCTCGACCAGTACCTGTTGTAGGCTGCCAACCATCGACTGGGCCCATGCACGGCTATTGGATTCGATCAGGGCCTGAAGCCGCTGGAGTCGCTCGAGCTTGAGTGCGGCAGGGGTGTCGTCATGCAGATCGGCTGCGGGTGTACCCGGCCTTGGGCTGTAGACAAACGAGAAGGCGCTATCAAATCCAACCGCCTCGATGAGGGCCATACTCGCCTCAAAGTCTGCTGCAGTTTCTCCAGGAAAGCCCACAATGAAATCCGTCGAAAGGGAAACATCGGGACGTGCTGCCTTCAGGCGTCGAATGATGCTTTTAAACTCGAGTGCGGTATACCCGCGTTTCATGGCGGAGAGAATGCGATCGCTCCCCGACTGCACGGGCAGGTGCACATAACTGGCCAGCTTGGGCAGATGTGCGAATGCATCGATCAGGCGTTGGGTGAACTCTTTGGGGTGCGAGGTGGTGAATCGAATGCGCAGAATGTCAGGCAGCTCGCTGATGAGCTCGAGAAGTCCTGCGAAATCAAGCTCGGCCGCCTCATCTCGGTAGGCGTTTACGTTTTGCCCCAGAAGGGTCACCTCGCGCACGCCGGCCGCAGCGAGTTCCGCGATTTCGGTGAGGACGTCTTCTGCGGGCCTCGAGACTTCTGTTCCCCGGGTATACGGGACCACACAGAAGCTGCAGAACTTGCTGCAGCCTTCCATGATCGATACGAAGGCGGTCGGGCCATCCACGCGCGCGGGCGGAAGATGATCGAATTTCTCGATCTCTGGAAAGCGAATGTCGACCTGAGGGTTTCCTGTTTCTCGTCGTGCGCGGATGAGAGCGGGGAGTCGGTGCAGCGTCTGCGGACCGAAGACCAGGTCGACGTAAGGCGCTCTTCGGACAATGGCCTCTCCCTCCTGGCTGGCCACACAACCGCCCACGCCAATCAGCAGGTTGGGATTGAGAGCCTTGAGCTCGCGTGCCCGACCCAGGTCAGAAAACACTTTTTCTTGCGCCTTTTCGCGGACAGAGCAGGTGTTAAAGAGAATGACATCAGCCTCCTCGGGCTTGTCGGTGGGCACAAGGCCCTCCTGGTCATTCAAAATATCTGCCATCTTGGACGAGTCGTACTCGTTCATTTGACAGCCGAAAGTGCGGATATAGAGTTTTGCGGTCATGAGGGTTACCGTCTCAGGCTTATAACTGGAGGGCATCTCAGGGATGAATGAACCGACAAGTGTGCCTGAAACAGGGCCGCGCCGCAGAGACTACTGGGCGTGGGCAAGCCTCGACTTCGCGAATTCTGGCTACACCACGGTGGTGATCACTGCCGTCTTCAACGCCTATTTCGTGTCCGTGATCATGGGGGGAGCGCCTTCCGCCACACTGGCCTGGACGGTTGTGCTCTCTGTGAGTTATCTGCTCGTACTATTGAGCGCGCCCTTCCTGGGTGCTTATGCAGACGCCTATGCGGCCAAGAAGCGGGTTTTGTGGTGGGCCACAGCAGTCTGTGTGCTGGGCACCCTTGGCCTGGCGACTGCTGGGCCAGGCGACTGGGCTTGGGCGGCTGTGCTCTTGGTGGCCTCAAACCTTGCGTATGCGACGCACCAGAACCTCAGTGCCGGGTTTCTGCACGAGATTGCAAATGAAGAAAGCCTTGGGAAGTGGTCTGGCCTGGGCTGGGCATGGGGCTACCTGGGGGGCCTTCTGACCTTGGTGCTCGCACTGGTGTGGGTTCAGACGCCGGGGCTCACCGCAGAGGCTCAAGTGGCAGGTGCACTTGTCTTGACCGCTGTCGTTTTTGCACTGGTCGGGTCCATCGCGTTGACCCATTTACGCGAGCGCAGTCTGCCCACCCATGTCCATTGGCGGGGGGCCTGGCTTCGGCTCTGGCAAGACTTTCGAGGGCTGCGGGAGGAGACCGCACTGATCCGCCTGCTGACCTGTGTGGTCGTTTATCAGGCTGGGGTCGCTGCAGTGATCGGGCTTGCAGCGGTATACGCTCAGGCGGTCATGGGCTTTGATCTCTCCCAAACGATTTTGCTTGTGTTGGTGGTGAACGTCACCGCAAGCCTCGGCGCAGCGGGGTTCGCCCTCTTTCATGATCGGCTCGGACATCGAAACAGCCTGGCCCTCTCATTGCTGCTCTGGCTGGCCATGGTCGCGGTGGCCGCCATGGGAACCTCCCTGGAGTCGTTCTGGCTGGCGGCCAATCTGGCCGGTCTTGCCATGGGCAGCAGCCAGAGTGGTGCGCGCGCTGCAGTCGCTTCGTTAGCACCAACCGCCTCTCAGGCCGAGGCCTTCGGTGCCTGGGGGGTTGCGGTGCATCTGGCCTCGATATTTGGCCCCTTGGTCTATGGGCTGGTGACGTGGCTCACCCATAACGACCATAGGCTTGCCATCTTGTCGGTGGGCGTCTTCTTCTTACTCGGTTTGGTTTTGCTGTTTCGAGTTCCCTTTCATGCCC
>JBJOHF010000094.1:0-6613 GCA_046047855.1 Pseudomonadota bacterium
TGAGCGGTGGAAGCATGATGATGGCAATGACACGAGCAACCACGGCGGTCTCCAGATTTAGACGAATTCCTTCTTCATAGTCGGCATCGGGCGCAGGCGTTAAATCTTGAGCTAGGGCGCAGCGGAGAAGGCGCAGGCCATTCTCAGGGCACGATCATCGATGGTGTCGGGCGGGGCCTTGCGCCAGTCGGAGGATTCAGGGCCTATGCCCATGACCAAGGTGCCTGAGGCCATAGCGCCCGAGTACCAGACAATAAACAGGTCGCGAACCCGGTGGTCCTCACAGTCAAACTCCTGTCGGGTTCGATTGGATTGCGCGCCAACAGCATTGCGCCTGGGGTAGTTGACAATCTTCCATCCAACGCGGTTCTTGCCCTGAACCTCGACCTGAGAGAGCAGCATGAAATGACGTGCCCCTTCTTTATCGTCGCCCAGCAGGCGGGTTTCCGCCTGAGCCACCGAGGCACTAGAGAGCATGAACAGCAACAAACCGGGGATGACATGCATGAGATTCAAAAGATGTCTCCTATCCAGTGGAGCGGGCGATGGGAATCGAACCCACGTCTTGAGCTTGGGAAGCTCAGGTCCTGCCATTGAACGACGCCCGCAGAGGCGCTCATTTTACACCTCGGGAGGAGGGGGTTCCTCTCGTTCTCGTCGTTGCTTTTTTTCTCGGATCTTGCGCATCTCCCGCAGATGCATCCAATACAGCAAGAGGACCCCGCCAAAGGCGAGTAACCCTTCGATCACAATCACCGGTGCAAAATCACTCATATTCAGAGATTGAAGGAGCGTAGGTGATGCGTCAAGAATGGCCCTGTTTGGCTCAGCTCTCCGATACCCATATCACAGCAGAAGGGCCACTGGGCAATGGCATCGACAGTGCAGCGCGTCTTGCATTCGCAGTGAACTGGCTCCTGTCCGTCGATCTACCGGTGAGTGGTTGTGTGGTCTCGGGCGATCTGGTGGACAAGGGGATCAAGCCTGAATACGAGCGATTGCGCACGCTTCTCGACCCCCTGCATGCGGTCATGCCGGTCTATTTGACGCTTGGCAATCACGATGCCCGGGAACCCTTCTTCGAGGTCTTTGCAGACTATCCCGGCATTGCGTCGGCGCAGGCGTTTGGATGGGTTCAGTATGTGCAGCCAATTCCGGGGGGGCGGCAACTGGTCGTGCTCGACAGCCTGGAGGCAGGGCTGGATGGCGGACTTCTGTGTGAGAAACGGCTTGCGTGGCTGGAGCAGACGCTCGCTCGGGAAGGGCGGCCAACCGTCCTGGTGATTCACCATCCCACTCTGCCCATTGGCAATGCAGTCTTCGATGCGATGCGCCTTGAGCGACCGGACCGCATGGCCCAGGTGATTCATCAGCATGCAGCAACCACCTCGGTCGAGCTCATTTTGCACGGACATGCGCATCGCGCGGCTGCGAGCTGTCTGAACCATATCCCAGTCTGGATTGGGCCGAGCACCGCCTACCCCTACAGCCTGACCTACAGTCGCCAGAATCGGGGTCTGCCTCAGGATGAGCCATCGTTTTTGTCCCTACACCTGAAGCCAGGGCTCAGTGACCCCTGGGTGAGTCACGCGATCGCGCTCAAGACTCTTGACCTCTGACCGAACCTAAGTGACATGAAAAAGATCATTCTGATGGTGGTGCTTTTCCTGCTTGCGGCAGGGGGAGGCGGTGCAGCGTATTGGCAATGGCAGGAAGCCAAGAAGTCCGCTGCGGCGCTTGCGACGGCCCAGGAGGAGCTCGCCAAGCTCAAAGCCGAGCTCGAGGCCTACACCAAGCCGGGCCCTGATGGCCAGACGCCTGCGGCAGTGATGCGTCAGAAGGCGGAGCAACTCGATGCCGCACGCGAGGC
Organism: Pseudomonadota bacterium; assembly: GCA_046047855.1. Classification (GTDB taxonomy): domain Bacteria; phylum Pseudomonadota; class Gammaproteobacteria; order Burkholderiales; family Burkholderiaceae_A; genus Hahnella. Next base: position 1,871 of record JBJOHF010000094.1, read on the forward strand.
TTTGGCGGGCGGCATGGTGCTGGGGGAGGTTGAGGCATTGGATAAGGCTGCCAAGGCACCATCGGCAGAGCGAAAGCTCGGTCTTGGCGCCCTTCGGATGCTGGTCAAGGGGCCAACGGATCCGAGCGTTGCAGAGGCCTTCGAGGAGGCACTGAAAATTATGGACATTGAAAGCCGACTCTCTGCGACGTGCGCAGCGCAAGCTGGCATGCGTGCGGCCGGAAAGCAGGTTCAGATGATGAGCGAGTGCGCAAACCGCCCCGCCGCTCCCGCTCCGTCAGCCGCGCAGGCCGAGGCCCCTGCTGCCGGTTCTCCTGCTCCTGCTACCCCTGGTCCAGCGCAAAGGCCGTAGGCGAGACCGCGGTATCTCGAAAGGTAATCACGTGGTCTGCCTCGAGGCGGATGCCAATAGGGGCGTGCATCGGATGGTCATGATGGCTGGGGACAAGCGAGAGCACTTGTTCGCCGTTTGAGAGCCGGAGGGTGTAGAGAAAATCTGCGCCCCGAAACCGCTTCTCGAGCACTTCAGCCTGCATCGGGCTCGAATCGTCATGAACGATGTCGTCAGGCCGGAGCAGTACACGTACCTCCCTTGGGTCGTCCGCTGCGTTACAGCAGCATGCCGCAAGGGGGAGTGTGCCCAGGGGCGTGGTGACCTCATGACCACGCTGAACACCACTAATCAGGGCGCCTTCACCGATGAACTGCGCAACTTCAGGCGTGCAGGGCTGGTGATAGACCGCATATGGGCTATCCCATTGAACGAGACGTCCCTCGAACATCACACCGAGTCTATCGCCCATAGCAAAGGCCTCCGACTGATCGTGGGTGACCATAATCGCAGTGGTTCCAGAGGCTTTCAAAATATCGCGAACCTCGCGCGCGAGCCTCACACGAAGACTGTGATCAAGGCTGGAAAAGGGCTCATCGAGCAGGATCAGGGAGGGGCGCGGTGCTAGGGCTCTTGCAAGGGCCACGCGTTGGGCTTGTCCGCCCGAGAGTTCATGCGGGAATCGGTCCTTGAGTGCAGATAGACCTGTCAAGGCAAGCAGTTCGGTTGCCCGAGATCGGTCCGCTTCTGTGGCACGCGCGGGTCGTCCCTCGGTGAGCCCAAACATGACGTTCTGGAGCACTGTCAGGTGGGGAAAGAGTGCGTAGTCTTGAAAGACCATTCCGACACCACGCTGCTCTGGGGGAAGCGAGGTGCTCGTCGCGTTAACCAGTTCACGTGTCCCGAGCTGAATGCGGCCCACATGGGGCTGAACGAATCCCGCAATGGCGCGAAGCAGGCTGCTCTTTCCGCAGCCTGACGGGCCAACCAGACATGCAATCTCTCCGGCGGCAAGGTCAAGAGAGAGGCCGCGAACAGCCTCCGTTCCACCGGGGTAACGCACGCCAAGGGCGTCAATTTGAAGGGCACTGGACATGAGACTGAGTATAGTTCCGGTTTATGTCTCGCCAAGCCCTTCTCGCGATGGTCTGTGTTGTCTTTCTGGTGGCCATCTCGCTTCCACTGGGCGCCGTGATGGGCTTTGGTCTGCTGGCCTGGGCCGATCTCTCCGCCCTGCAATCGATGGCCGCTTCGGTCTTGCCGCTATACCTGGTCAATAGCCTATTGCTCTGCCTGGGCGCGCTTCTGGTTGCGGGCACCCTCGGCGTGGCCCCGGCCTGGTTTCTTACCCAATATGCATTTCCGGGGCGAGGCCTCTTGCAGTGGTTCCCAGTGCTGCCCATGGCCATACCCGCCTATGTGGTGGCCTATGCATTTACGGACGCGCTGGACTACTCAGGATGGATCGCATCAGCCATTCGGCCTGCCTTGGGTCTTGATACGTGGCCTGAGATTAGATCGCTCTGGGGGGCAAGCCTCGTACTGGGTATTGCGCTCAGCCCGTATATCTACCTCCTGGTGCGTACGGCGTTTGAGGAGGGGCAGGGCAGCCTTTTGGAGGCGGGGCGCTCGTTGGGGCTCAGTCGCAGGGAGGCGTTCTTTCGCCTGGCCATCCCACTGGCTCGGCCCGCCTTGGTCGCAGGCTCGGCGTTGGTGATCATGGAGTCATTGGCGGACTATGGGACGGTTGCATTCTTCTCTGTCCAGACACTCTCCACGGGCCTCTTTAAGACTTGGTTCAATTACGGAGACCGAAATGGAGCGGCGTTTCTCGGTTTGATCATGCTGGCGTTTGCGGTTACCTTGCTGTCGATAGAACGGCGCAGTCGGGGCAGGGCAGAGTTTGGCGTATTGAGCGCAAAGCCAGCCTCGCAAACCGCGTTAAATGGCTTTGCGCGGCTTTGGGTCCCGGCAGTGTGCGGGCTCTCTGGGGTCCTTGGCTTTATTGTGCCCAGCCTGCTCTTACTGAAGGCGGCGCTCGAGGCTGAAGCCCAGGCCAGTTGGAGCAATCTGCTGCTGCAGGCTGTTCAGACTGGGCTCTATGGAATTTATGGGCTTTTGATCATTCTGCCGATTGCGCTCGTGTTGGCGTATGGCTCACGGCTATCGCCCCGCGGATGGGTTGCGAAAGCCGTGCGCTGGGCCTCGTCGGGCTATGCCGTTCCCGGACTTGTTGTCGCAGTCGGGCTTCTGGCGCTGTCTGCGCTCACCACCGCAGTCATGTCGAGCTGGTTCGACTGGCGTATGACACTGACAACCACCAGTGCCCTCGTTCTGGGGGGCTACCTCACCCGATTCTTTACCGTCGGCTTTTCCACCATTGAGACAAGCCTCGCGGGGATTCGGAGCAGTCTGGACTGGTCCGCACGCAGCCTTGGATTGAGTGTGACTCAGGTCTTGGTGCGATTGCACCTTCCCATGCTCAGGCGGGGTCTATGGGTGGCTGGGCTCTTGGTGTTTGTTGATATTGTGAAGGAGCTTCCTGTCACCCTGGTGCTGCGTCCCATGAATGTCGAGACACTTGCTGTAGCGGCACATCATCTGGCTGCGGACGAACGCCTAGCGGACGCGGCATGGCCCTCACTGGCCATTGCGCTTGTCGGACTGATTCCAGTGTTGCTTTTGGGCCCCCGGGGTCGCTAGGCTGCGTGACTCTTTTATGACAACCCCCTGATGCGATGGCGCTCTCGCCTATAATCCGCGCATGCCAGGACAGATCCTCGAGTCAGAGGACACCCAAGACCCCAGCCTTGTAGCCGCCGTTGACCTCGGTTCGAATTCGTTTCACCTGTTGGTTGGCCGCGTGGAACAGACGCCGGTCGGCCCTCAGATCTTCCCCATAGACAGCCTCAAGGACCCGGTTCGCCTGGCTTCGGGGCTCTCACCCGACAAGCGACTAGATGCAGCCTCTCAGGCGAGGGCGCTGAGCTGTCTGGCACGCTTCGGCGAGCGGCTCAGGGCCTTGCACCCCGACCATGTGCGGGCGGTCGCCACCAATACCTTCCGTGTTGCCAAAAATGGACCCGACTTCCTGCAGACTTGTGAGGCCGCGCTTGGGTTTCGCATTGAGGTCATTGCGGGCAAGGAAGAAGCGCGTCTCATATACAACGGTGTGGCCCATTCGCTTGCGGCAGATGGACGCCGCCGACTGGTCGTTGATATCGGTGGTGGGTCCACGGAGTTCATCATCGGGACCAATTACACACCTGAGATGCTCGAGAGCGTCTTCGTAGGCTGTATTCGCTTTACCCATGACTATTTTCCCGGCGGCGAGGTCACGCGCAGTGGCTTCAAAGAGGCGATTCTCGAGGCGCGGCGGGAGATTCAGGTCATCAGCCAGGCTTATCGAAAGATGGGATGGGATGAGGCTGTTGGCTCCTCGGGAACGGCCAAGGCGATTGCAGAAATGCAGATCGCCATGGGCGAGACGCACCAGGGGCTCACGCGAGAGGGCATGGAGCAGATTCGCGCGGCACTCATTCGTGAACGAACTCTTGAGCCCGAGAAGTTCCCTGGTGTGAAGCCCGATCGTCTGCAGGTGCTTCCCGGCGGTCTCTCGATTATGTTGGCCATCTTCGAAGAGCTCGGGCTTGAGCAGATGCACTACTCGGAAGGGGCCTTGCGCCTGGGTGTGCTCTACGACGTGCTGGGTCGTGGCCGTAAAGACGACATGCGCTTTTACACCGTCGAACAGTTCATGGAACGCTACGGTGTGGATGGCCCACAGGCAGAGCGTGTGGCTGCCATGGCCCTATCACTCTGGGACGCAGCTGCGGTCGGCAGCGTAGAAGAGCGTCGAGAGATGGCCATGCTCATAGGCTGGGCCTGCCAGCTCTTGGAGGTGGGCCAATCGATCTCTCATAACAGCTATCACAAGCACTCGGCCTATATCGTCTCAAACGCGGATATGCCCGGGTTCTCTCGCAGAGACCAGCGGATTATGTCTACCCTTGTGCTTGGGCACGTCGGGAAACTTGCGAAGGTTCAGAGTGGGCTTGCATTAGAGCCCGTGCGTCTGGCCCTTGTTTGCATTCGACTGGCAGCTATCTTTTATCGGAACAGGGCCAAATCAAGGCTACCAAAAATTTCAGTCGCGCAGCGGGGCCGCAAACTGGCCATTGCAATCGACCCTGAATGGCTCAAGCGCCACCCATTGACCCGTCATAGCCTTGAGCAGGAGTGCTCAGAATGGCGAAAAGTAGGGGTTGAACTCGAGGTCGTCTAGCGAGCGCCAGAGTTGAATCAATTTAGCGAGCATGAGGTGGGCGCGCGAGACCGAAATGGCGCGCGTATTTGGGGTTCATTTGGCTCAGTGACAGCAGCATGAGGAAGTCGGCTGTGTTGAAGTCTGG
>JBJOHF010000095.1:0-20939 GCA_046047855.1 Pseudomonadota bacterium
GCTTTGTTGATCGCTGGATTGTGTCCGAGCTGCAACGGGTTGAGCATGAGGTCGACACTCAGTTAACCGACTATCGCTTCGATCTCGCAGCCAAGGCCATCTATGAGTTCATCTGGAATGAATTTTGTGACTGGTACCTTGAGCTCGCAAAAGTAAGTATTCAGGCAGGTCCAGAGAATCGCGCGCGTGCAGCCCGTCGCACCCTCTTGCGGGTGCTCGAGGCCACCCTTCGCCTTGCACATCCCATCATTCCATTCATCACCGAAGCGCTCTGGCAAGTGGTTGCTCCACTGGCGGAGCGCTCAACCAAGCTTGCCTCCGGAACACCCGACAGCATTGTCACAGCCCCCTATCCCATCGCGGAGATGAAGAAGATTGACCCCGCATGCGACGCCCTGATGCAGCAGCTCAAGGCGATGGTCGCGGCTGTCCGATCCCTGCGATCGGACATGGGCCTCTCGCCCGCAGAACGGGTCCCGCTTCGGGTGAGCGGACTCAAGAACCCAGAAGACGAAGCGCATCAGTCAATGGCAGCCGGACTGAAGGCACTGGGTAGGCTCAGTGAGGTCGTGTTTGTGGACACCCTGCTCGCCCCGGGAGAAACGCTCAGGGCCCCCGTTCAGCTGGTCGGCGCCCTTCAGCTCATGCTCGTCGTCGAAATCGACGTAGAGGCCGAGCGAGAGCGGCTTGGTAAGGAGGTGGCTCGCCTCTCCGCAGAGATTCAAAAAGCGCAGGAGAAGCTTTCAAACGAGCGTTTTGTTGCCCGCGCCCCTGAAGCGGTGGTCGCACAGGAGCGTGCTCGGCTGGAAGACTTTCAATCAAGCCTGGCAAAAGTCCAGAGTCAGCTCGCTGGCCTCTGAGCGCAGAGGGCAGAAAAAAAGGCGAGGCAGGCACCGCCTGCTTCGCCCCCAAAAGGCCGCTTGTCGACTTGCGTCACGGCCTCTCCTCCTCAACAGATTCAAGGCTATGGGGTCGCGCGAACCATAACAAGTTGCGATGCAGCAGCAAATCCTGTTTGACGATGACTTGTTTAGGTGGAAGCTAAGACAACACAGCCAAACCTAGGGAAACCACCGGGGGAATGAAACGTTATTTCCGTCGAATCAGAAACCGGTAAACCCCATCCGTCTCGTCTCGTTGGAGCAACGCGTGCCCAGAGTGCTGGCAGAAATACTCAAAATCGTCCCAGGCGCCACCGTCTGTGGCCAAGACCTCAAGCGTCTCTCCTGAGGTCATTGACGAGAGCATCTTCTTCGCGCGGAGGATCGGAAGGGGGCAGCTGAGCCCCTTCACATCAAGCGCCTGACTTGCTGGGCTGCTCACGACCCGCACTTCGACTGAACAAAGGCCGTCAAACTCTCAAGAGCCCCTGCAAGCGCCTGCGGCTGCGTGCCTCCGCCTTGGGCCATGTCAGGGCGTCCGCCCCCCTTGCCACCGATTTGGGTTGCAACGTGGGTCACCAACTCGCCTGCCTTTATCCGACTGGTGAGGTCAGCGGTGACGCCCGCAATGAGACTGACCTTGTCGCCATCGACCGCCGCCAAAACGATGGCACCCGATTTGAGTTTGTCTTTGAGGCCATCGAGCATCTCTCTAAGCCCGCCGGCATCTGCCCCTTCGACACGCGCGGCCAGCAGCGTGACACCGGCAACGGACTTGGCCTGTGCAGCCAAGTCTTGGCCTGCGGCAGCCGCCATCTTTGACTTCAGGCGAGCCAGTTCCTTTTCCGCCTGACGACTGGCCTCAAGCGCTTGAGCCAGGCGCGTCGTCAGCTCTGCTGGGGCGGTCTTGAGCATGGCACTGGCCTCCTGGACCTGTGCCTCGAGCGACTGCAGTCGTGCCAAGACGCGATCTCCGCAGACGGCCTCGACCCGCCGAATACCTGCAGCAACGCCACTCTCAGAGATGATCTTGAAGAGACCGATATCGCCCGTGCGTGACACATGCGTGCCTCCGCAGAGCTCGCGCGAGCTGCCAATGTCGAGCACGCGCACCTCATCGCCATACTTCTCACCAAACAATGCCATTGCCCCGCCCTTGACTGCATCATCAAAAGACATGACCTGGGCCTGCGTGTCGAGGTTGGCTAAGACCTCTGCGTTCACCATGGCCTCAACGGTGGCGATTTCTTGGGCAGTCATGGGCTGGGTATGCGAGAAGTCAAATCGCGTCTTCTCGTCATCAACCAAAGAGCCTTTTTGCTGGACGTGCCCGCCGAGGGTTTCCCTCAGAGCTTTGTGCATGAGGTGTGTGGCGGAGTGGTGACGCACAATACGCGCACGACGTTGCAGGTCGACCTCGGCTGTGACCAAGTCGCCCACCTTCAGACTGCCAAGCGCGACCGTGCCGTAATGCCCAAAGACCTGGCCCGTCACCTTCAGACAGTCATCCACGCGCACCTGCCCGCTGGTCGCGACCAGTCGGCCCGCATCCCCCACCTGGCCACCCGATTCCGCATAGAACGGCGTGGTGTCGAGCACCACCACCACGGACTGCCCCTCAAGGGCCTGGTCCACTGAGACGCCCTCGAGATAAATGGCCTGAACCCGCGCCGCATGCGTGAGCTGCTCGTATCCGACGAACCGGGTGTCGGTGCCCTCATAGCTCAGGGATGCACCGGCCTTGAATTTGCTGGCAGCGCGAGCCTGCTCCCGCTGGCGGTTCATCGCCTCTTGAAACCCAGCCTCATCAACGCTCACCTCGCGCTCTCGGCAGACATCCGCCGTGAGGTCGAGCGGGAAACCAAAGGTGTCGTAAAGGGTAAAAGCGGTCTGGCCGTCGAGAGCCTGGCCTTTCGCTAAGCCCGCGAGCGACTGCGACAGAATGGCCATTCCCTTCTCTAAGGTCTCGCCGAAACGCTCTTCTTCCTGGCGCAGCATGTCAGCCACACGGGGTGCAGCCGAGGCCAACTCGGGGTAAGCCGCACCCATTTGTTCGACCAAGTCGGGGACGAGCTTGAAAAAGAATGGCTTGGGCTGCCCGAGCTTATGGCCATGGCGTAGGGCACGTCGAATGATTCGGCGCAGCACATAGCCCCGCCCCTCGTTACCCGGAATGACTCCATCGACCATCAAGAAGGAACAGGCCCGAATATGGTCCGCAATGACGCGCAGAGAGGGGTTCTCAAGGTCCTCACAACCCGTCTCTCGGGCCGCAGCACGAATAAGCGCTTGAAAGAGGTCGATCTCGTAGTTGCTGTGCACGCCCTGGAGCACGGCTGAGATGCGCTCCAGGCCCATGCCGGTATCGACACATGGCCTGGGCAGCGGCGTCAGCACGCCCTGCGCGTCGCGATCGAACTGCATAAACACGAGGTTCCAGATTTCGATGTAACGATCACCGTCTTCCTCTGGGGAACCCGGGGGCCCGCCCCAGATCTCTGGACCGTGATCGAAAAAGATCTCACTACAGGGCCCACAAGGGCCTGTGTCAGCCATCTGCCAGAAGTTATCGCTCGCGTAGCGGGCACCTTTGTTGTCGCCAATCCGAATGATCCGTGCAACCGGGACACCGATCTCGTCGCGCCAAATGGCATAGGCCTCATCGTCCTCCGCGTAGACGGTCACCCAGAGCTTTTCTTTGGGCAGCTGGTAGACCTCGGTTAACAAGGTCCAGGCATGGCGGATGGCGTCGCGCTTGAAGTAGTCTCCAAACGAGAAGTTCCCAAGCATTTCAAAGAAGGTGTGGTGGCGTGCCGTATAGCCCACATTCTCCAGGTCGTTGTGCTTGCCCCCTGCGCGCACGCTTCGCTGAGAAGATGTGGCGCGCACGTAGGGCCGCTGCTCGCGCCCGAGAAAGACGTCTTTGAATTGCACCATGCCGCTGTTGGTAAACAACAGGGTGGGGTCGTTTGCAGGCACCAGGGCACTCGAGGGAACCACGGTGTGGCCCTGGGATTCAAAGTAGCCGAGAAATTTCTGCCGAATCTCGGAGACGGAGACGAATGGATGGTTTGAGCTCATAGTAGGAGTTTAATGGAAGGCTGCCCCTGCTCGGGCTATCCTATGGCCCTTCCATCATTCACCCCGAGGTCCGCTATGTCGAGCATTCAAGCCAAATCCTACGATTCCGTTGCCCCCACGGCGGTCGCTTTTATTGGACTGGGCGTCATGGGCTTTCCCATGGCAGGGCACCTGGCGAAGGCGGGACATAGCGTCACGGTCTACAACCGCAGCCCAGAAAAGGCTCAGGCCTGGGTCGCCGAATTCGGAGGCCGATCTGCTTCAACCCCCCGTGAGGCCGCACAAGGCGCGCAGATCGTCTTCTGTTGTGTGGGTAATGATGATGACCTGCGCAGCGTCATCCTCGGTACCGACGGTGCTTTTGCAGGGATGCAGCCGGGCGCCCTCCTCGTAGACCACACCACGGCCTCGGCTCAAGTGGCCCGGGAGCTTGCTGCTGTCGCCGAAGCACACGGCTTGAGCTTTCTCGATGCCCCCGTCTCTGGCGGCCAAGCCGGCGCGGTCAATGGCCTGCTCACGGTTATGGTGGGCGGTGACCTCGCCCGATTCGAACAAGCGCGCCCTGTCGCCATGGCATTCTCACGCGCCTTTACCCGCATTGGCGAGAGCGGAACCGGTCAGCTCGCCAAAATGGTCAACCAGATCTGCATCGCAGGCCTGGTCCAAGGGCTATCCGAGGGTATTGCATTCGGCCAGAAGGCTGGCATTGATATGAAGCTCGTGCTCGAGGTCATCGGCAAAGGCGCTGCCCAGTCCTGGCAAATGGACAACCGTGGAAAGACGATGGTCGATGACCAGTTCAACTTCGGATTCGCAGTCGACTGGATGCGAAAGGATTTGGGGCTCTGCCTGGATGAAGCCAAGCGCAACCAGGCCAAACTGCCCGTCACAGCCCTCGTCGACCAGTTCTACTCGGATGTGCAATCGATGGGCGGTGGGCGGTTCGATACCTCCAGCCTGATCAAGCGCCTTCGCTAGCCCAGATACACTCTCGGACATGGCTGTCTTCACCCCCGTGTCCTCCGAGGCGCTTGAGCAACTTCTGACGGAATACCCGCTCGGAACCCTGATTCAGTTTGAAGGGATTTCGGCAGGTATTGAGAACACCAACTACTTCGTGGACACCACAGAGGGTCGCTTCGTGCTGACCCTCTTCGAGAAGCTCAACGCCCAGCAACTGCCGTTCTATTTGAGCCTCATGCGGCACCTTGCAGACCATGGAGTGGCATGCGCCAAGCCGATGTCGACGCGTGCTGGTGCACTCCAGACGTCCTGCTGCGGCAAGCCCGCAGCAATTGCAAGCCGCATCCCAGGCCGTGATGTGAAGCATCCCACAGCAGCCCACTGCAGGGTACTCGGCCGTGCCTTGGCCCAGGCCCATCTGGCCGTGCATAACTTCGCCGGCCAACAGCCCAACCTACGCGGCCTCTCCTGGTGGACCGAAACCGCACCCATCCTCCTTCCCTTGCTCGCTGAGCCGCAAGCACAGCTGCTGGAAAATGAGCTTGCGGCGCAAATGGCTTTCTCCCAGACCGAGCACTATCAAGGCCTAGCGCAAGGAGCAGTCCACGCGGACCTCTTTAGAGACAATGTGCTCTTCGAGCACGACAGCCCAACCGACCCTCAGATCGGCGGCTTTATCGACTTCTACTTTGCAGGCGTCGATCGGCTTGTCTTCGACCTTGCCGTTACGGTCAATGACTGGTGTATTGATCAGGCCTCAGGCGACTCAGGCCACCTCGACCCCACCCGGGTTGAGGCGCTCTTGGACGGCTACGACGAGGTTCGTATCCGCCCGACCGGCGAGCGCGATGCTTGGCCCATGATGCTCAGGGCCGCGGCCTTGCGGTTCTGGATCTCCCGCCTGTACGACTGGCATCTGCCGCGCGAGGCTGCGATGCTGACTCCGAAAGATCCGAGCCATTTCGAACGCCTATTGCGCGCCCGGAGAGCAGGGCAATGAGGCTCAGTAGCCGCCCGCACCTCCTGCCCGCGAGACGCGGCGCCGCCTGGGTCGGTCTCGGTTTCCGGCTCTTTCATCAGCAGCCCCTGGTCTGGTTCGTCACGATGGTGAGCTACTGGCTGGTGCTCGTCCTGGTCAGTAGTCTTCCCCTGGTGGGCATCGCAGTCTCCATGGCGCTCTCACAGGTGATGGCATTCGGCCTCGTGGCGCTTGCCTTTGCCATTGACAAACGAGACCCTGAACAACCCGCAACGCCTGCAACCCTCTTCTCCGGATTTCGAATGGGCCGCGAGACAGCGATTCGGCTGATTCAGTTGGGGCTCATCTATGGGGCCCTGCTTGGGCTCCTGCTGCTCGTCTCCATTGGCCTTGATCCCAGCGCAGGCCCATCCACTTTAGAGCCAAAGCCTGCGCCTGAGTCTCCTGATGAAGCACTCGAGCAGATGAGCCAAGGGTTCTCTGGATGGTTGCTCCTACTGGCTGCGCTCTATGTTCCGGTTCTGATGGCCTTCTGGTTCGCGCCTCAGCTCGTCGTCTGGCAGCAGCTCGCGCCGCTCAAGGCCTTGTTTTTCTCCCTCGTTGCAGTCTGGCTCAATAAAGGTGCCTTTCTGCGATACGGGCTCCTCTGGGTTGGCGTCATTCTGGCCTCAAGCGTAGGGCTTGGGCTCCTCATTACCGCTATTGGCTTGAGTGGCGGTGGGCTGCTAATGGCAGTGCTGCCACTCTCTCTGCTGCTGATGGCGATCGGTCATGCAAGCGCCTACATCAGCACTCGGGAAGTGCTTGGCGTTGACAGCCCCGCGGACACCACTACATCCGATCCAGCTTAGCCACCGATAATGCGAGCCACTTACTACCGGCTCGCTTGAATTGCACTTGCGCACGCGCATCCTGGCCACTGCCCTCCAGCGCAGTAATGACGCCCTCACCAAATCGCGCATGACTCACGGCCTGCCCAATCCGAAAACCGCTGTCGTGTGTCTGCCCTGAAAGGCGAGCAGGACCGCCCAGATAGGGTGTATCTGCAGAGACCCGCCTCGCATGCATGGGGGCATCCGGATCGAAGCTGCTCACTGAAGAGCGACCCGACATGGAGAATCCCGGCTGTGCAGGCCGCTGAGCAATACGTGGTGCGAGCCACTTGAGTGCCCCCTCGGGCAGTTCGTCGAGAAAACGACTGCGCATGTTGTAGCGGGTCTGGCCATGCAACATGCGGGTCTGGGCCAAGGAGATGTAGAGCCGGCGGCGAGCGCGGGTAATCGCCACGTACATGAGCCTTCGTTCTTCTTCGAGGCCGTCGAGTTCTGAAAGGCTATTCTCGTGCGGGAAGAGCCCCTCCTCCAACCCCGTGATAAAGACCACGTTAAATTCAAGCCCCTTGGCTGAATGGATGGTCATGAGTTGCACAGCATCCTGCCCCTCAGCGGCCTGGTTGTCGCCCGCCTCAAGCGATGCATGCGCCAGGAACATGGAGAGCGGGCTTGAGAAGATTTCTCCCGAATCGTCAATTGCAGCACCCGTTACGCCCATGTTGGCTGGCGCCTCAAGCACAAGCCCCTCGTCGGCCACAAAGGCTGCAGCAGCATTGACCAGTTCACGCAGGTTCTCTATTCGCTCTCTGCCCTCTTTTTCGGTCTCAAAATGGCGGACAAGCCCCGAGCGGTCGAGCATGGCGGTGACCATCTCGTGTAGTGGCAAGCCCTGGGTTTCGAAGCGCAAAGATTCAATCATCTGGACGAATCCACGCACACTCGTCCCCGCCTTGCCATCGAGTGCTGAGGCTGCCTCGTATAGGCTGCAACGCCGCGCCTTAGCCAGATCGGAGAGCTGCTCTATGCTGCGCGCGCCGATGCCTCGCGTGGGAAAGTTCACCACACGAAGGAATGCATTGTCCTCATGCGGATTGTCCATGAGCCGCAGATAAGCCAGGGCATGCTTAACTTCTGCGCGTTCAAAAAAGCGAAGGCCACCAAACACGCGGTATGGAATGCCCGCATTGAAGAGCGTCTGCTCGATGACCCGAGACTGGGCGTTACTGCGGTAGAGGACAGCCACTTCTGAGCGCAGGCGGCCCTCCTGTGCGAGCTGACGAACCTCCTCTACGAGCCACTGGGCCTCAAGTAAGTCTGTGGCGGCTTCCATGATGCGGATGGGCTCCCCCACGCCAGCATCCGTCCAGAGGTTTTTGCCGAGCCGGTCGCTGTTGTTGCGAATCAGCGCGTTTGCGGCATCGAGAATATGCCCGTGTGAGCGATAGTTCTGCTCGAGCTTAATCAGGTGCCGCACGCCAAACTCGCGCTCAAAGCGCTTCATGTTTTCGACGTCTGCTCCTCGAAAAGCGTAAATACTCTGATCGTCATCGCCCACTGCAAAGACCCCAGTGCTCGGTGTCGAGAGTTGCTTGAGCCACTCGTACTGCAGCGGGTTGGTATCCTGAAACTCATCAATCAGTACATGCCCAAAGCGCTGGCGATAGTGATCGCGCAGAACCGTATGCCGCTGCAGAAGCTCCACCGACCTCAGCAACAGTTCTCCAAAGTCCACAACTCCCTCGCGCTGGCATTGATCCTCGTAGGCCTGATAGATCTCTACGAACTTGCGGTTGTAGCCATCGGAGTCATCCACGGCAGACGGCCGCAGCCCCTGCTCCTTTGACCCATTGATGAATGACTGGACTTGACGTGGTGGAAACTTCTCATCGTCGACGCCCATGGCTTTCATAACCCGCTTAATGGCCGACAACTGATCTTGGTTATCAAGGATCTGGAAGGTCGCAGGCAGCGCTGCATCGCGGTGATGGGTGCGCAACAGTCGGTTACACAGGCCATGGAACGTACCGACCCAGAGTCCCTTGAGATTGACCGAGAGCATGCCCCCAAGCCTCGTAAGCATCTCGCGCGCAGCCTTGTTGGTAAAGGTTACGGCAAGCAGGCCATAGGGACTGACCTGTCCCGTCGACACAAGCCAGGCAATACGGGTGGTGAGCACGCGGGTTTTTCCGCTTCCCGCTCCCGCGAGGATCAGGGCGGGTTCAGCGGGAAGCGTCACCGCCTCGCGTTGTGGGGGGTTCAGACTCTCGAGCATGGGTGCATTCTACGGGCTAGAATTCTTGGCTTATGGACACCTATCACCCAAAGGCCCTAGAGGCCGCTGTTCAGGCCGAGTGGGACGCGCAGAATGCATACTGCGCGCGCGAAAACGACCCCCGCTACCCCAAAGGCAAGTACTACGCCTGCTCGATGCTGCCCTACCCCTCGGGGAAGCTGCACATGGGCCATGTGCGCAACTACACCATCAATGACGTGATGGCCCGCTCACTGCGTATGCAGGGCTACAACGTGCTCATGCCGATGGGCTGGGATGCCTTTGGACTGCCAGCCGAGAATGCAGCCATGGCCAATGGCGTTGCGCCTGCAGCCTGGACGGATGACAACATTGCGCACATGAAGGGCCAGATGCGGTCCATGGGCCTCGCCATCGACTGGTCGCGTGAAATCGCGACCTGTAAGCCCGACTACTACCGATGGAACCAATGGCTCTTTCTCAAGATGCGAGAAAAAGGCATTGCCTATCTCAAAACAGGCTCGGTGAATTGGGATCCGATCGACCAGACCGTACTTGCCAATGAGCAGGTAGTCGACGGCCGCGGCTGGCGCTCCGGCGCCCTGGTCGAGAAGCGCGAGATCCCCATGTATTACTTGGGCATCACCCAGTACGCCAACGAACTCATCAGTGGCCTTGACGGGCTTGGCTGGCCCGATCGCGTCAAGCTCATGCAAGAAAACTGGATTGGCCGTTCCGTGGGCGTGCGTTTTGCGTTCCCCCATGCCATTGCAGATGCCCAAGGCGCGCCGATTCAAGATGGAAAGGTGTTTGTCTTCACCACACGTGCGGACACCATCATGGGCGTGACCTTTATGGCGGTTGCGCCTGAGCACCCCTTGGCAAGCCACGCGGCACGCAACAACCCCGCCCTCGCTGCCTTCATCGAGACCTGTAAGGCTGGCAGTGTTGCAGAGGCCGATATCGCGACGCGCGAGAAGGAGGGCATGGATACAGGGCTTCTCGTGCAGCATCCCCTGACCGGTCAGCCCATTCCCGTGTGGGTCGGCAACTATGTGCTCATGAGCTATGGGGATGGTGCGGTGATGGGCGTGCCCGCCCACGACGAACGAGACTTTGCCTTTGCCAAGAAGTACGGCCTGCCCATTCAGCAGGTCATGGCACGTGAGGGCCAGGTGTTCTCAACCGATGCATGGCAGGAGTGGTACGGCCAGAAGGACGGCGTGCATTGTGTGCACTCCGGAGATCTCGATGGCCTCTCTCACAGCGAAGCGGTAGAGGCTGTCGCCGCTCGGCTGAGCGAACGTGGCCTGGGTGAGCGCAAGGCGCAAATCCGTCTGCGTGACTGGGGCATCTCGCGCCAACGATATTGGGGCACTCCCATTCCGATTATTCACTGCGAGACCTGTGGTGAGGTGCCTGTTCCCGAACAAGACCTGCCCGTGGTGCTGCCGGTGGATCTGGTTCCGGATGGCAGTGGCAACCCGCTCAACAAGTCGGAAGCGTTTCTCCGTGTGAACTGTCCATCCTGCGGCAAGCCTGCGCGCCGAGAGACGGACACCATGGACACCTTCATCGACTCGAGCTGGTACTTCATGCGTTACTGCTCACCCGATAGCTCCACATCCATGGTCGACGCGCGCACCGCCTACTGGATGCCCATGGACCAATACATTGGCGGCATCGAGCACGCTGTGCTCCACCTCCTGTACGCGCGGTTCTGGACCAAGGTCATGCGCGACCTTGGACTGGTTCAGTTCGATGAACCCTTCTCTAACCTGCTCACCCAAGGCATGGTGCTCAACGAAACCTACTATCGAGAGGACACCAGCGGGCGGCGCCAGTGGTTCAACCCAGCAGATGTCGATGTCTCATTCGACGACAAGGGTAGGCCTGTCTCGGCCGTGCTTCGCACGGATGGTCAGCCTGTGGAGATTGGCGGCACAGAGAAGATGGCCAAATCCAAGAATAACGGTATCGACCCGCAGGCGATTATCGATCGCTACGGTGCGGATACTGCCCGGCTCTTCACCATGTTCGCCTCCCCGCCAGAGCAGACACTGGAATGGTCCGACTCTGGCGTCGAAGGCGCTCATCGGTTTCTCAAGCGCCTCCATAGCCTTGCCATCCAACACGCCGCCTGGCTCTCACTTGCAGCACCGGCCGCACTCGTTGGCGTGCCGGCAGAAACCGAAGCGGCCAAGGACTTGCGCAGGCAGATCCACGAACTGCTCAAGCAAGCGGACTTTGACATGAGTCGCCGCCAGTACAACACGGTGGTCTCGGCCTGCATGAAGATGCTCAACCTGCTCGACGATATTGCGAAGGCCAATGCCGCAGGCCTTCCCTCAGCCCTTCAGCCTGCATTCGCAGAAGGTATGAGCATCCTGTTGCGTGTCCTATACCCCGTCGTTCCTCACCTCACCTTCCAGCTCTGGAAAGACACTGGTTTCGCATCCGCGCATGGCAGCCTGCTAAATGCAGCCTGGCCCTCGGTGGATGAGTCAGCACGCGTGCGCGATACGCTTGAGCTCATGCTTCAGGTGAATGGAAAACTGCGTGGCAGCCTGCAGGTCTCTGCTCGTGCGACGCGCGAAGAGATCGAAGCCGCAGCGCTGACCTGTGAGGCCTTCCAAAAGTTTAGTGAGGGCAAACCAGCCAAGAAGGTCATTGTTGTGCCCGGCCGTCTTGTGAACCTGGTGATCTAGGGTGCGGCGAGCGTTGCTTCAACTCGTCGCGCTGAGCCCAGTCGTCTGGAGCGCTGGGTGTGGCTTCAAGCCCAGGCCCGTTCGACTCAACCTGCCCTTTCAACGCATTTATATTCGCGAGGACAAGCCCCAGGCTGCCTCCCCAAACCGACCCAGCCTCGATCGCGGACAGACCCAAATCACCCAAAGACTGCGGGAGGCCCTGGGTGGACGGCTCCAGCGTCAGCTGGTGAATTCAGCGGAGCAGGCTGAAGTCATTTTGCGGATTTTTGAGAGCGAGTCTCAGCGCATTGTGGTGGGCTATTCAGGTACAGGCCGCCCTCGAGAGGTGGAACTGCGGCTTCGGTTGGCCTTTCGCATTGAAGACCGCGCAGGCCGGGCCCTTGTGCCGGCCGATGAGCTCGATATTCGACGCACCATACGAATCAACGAGTCCGATGTGCTCGCCACGGAAGACGCGGAGCGCAGTCAACAGATCACCATGGAAGAAGCGCTCGTCCAAGAGGTGCTTCGTAGGCTTGAGGGAATCCGTACCGATGCAGCTGCGCCTCGATCCTAGGCGCAGCGAGGCCTTTGAGTCCGAGTTTTCCCGACTGCTCCCACAGTCACGGGGTGTCTGTGTGCTCTCTGGCGACGACCCGCTGCTGATGACAGAAGCAGCGGATGCCCTGCGAAAGGTGCTCAGGCAAAATGGCTTCGTAGATCGTGAATCAGAGGTTACAGACCGGAGCTTTCCATGGTCCTCGTGGCTCGCTCAGGCCAGCACCGGCTCGTTGTTTGCTGATCTGAAGTTGCTTGAACTCCGTCTGCCCACGGGACGCCCAGGCGTTGAGGGCGCAAAGGCCTTGCAGGCCTGGGTTCAGTCCCCCCCCGAGGGGAGATTTCTGGTGCTTCACCTTCCGAGACTCGATCGAGCGGGCCAGAACACAGCCTGGGCTCAAGCCCTCTCAAGCCAAGCGCTATGGGCGCAGATGGGCGATCTCGCCCTCGCAGATATGCCGGCATGGATTCAATCTCGACTCGCCCGCCAGAAGCTCACCGCATCGGCAGACGCCGTCCGGTGGCTCGTTCAGCAATGCGAGGGCAATCTAACCGCTGCCCACCAAGAGATCATGAAGCTCGGCGCACTGCCCCGCAGTCAACCCGATTCGCCCATCAGTCTGCAAGAGATGCAAGACGCCATCAGCGACCATGCGCGGTTCAACCCCTTCTCGCTCGGCGAAGTCCTCACGGCCGGCGATGCCCGCAGAAGCCTTCGTGTCATTCGCACGCTGCGAGAGGAAGGGGAAGCGTTGCCCATGCTGGTCTGGAGTGCGGCGCAGGCCTGTAGAAAGCTGCCAGCGCGTCGCGCTGGCCCGGCGCTGCAGGCGCTCAGCCGGATCGATACAATGGCGAAGGGCTTGGCGCATGGCCAAGATCCCTGGATGGCGCTTGAGCGCCTCGCCCTTTTTCTAGCCCACCCACAAGGCACGCGATAACGACCGATGACGATTCAAGACACCCTCATCGCCCTCGGCAAAGCAGCCCGGTCGGCAAGCCGCCCTCTGGCCGCAGCCAGCACCGCACAAAAAAACCAGTGTCTGCTTCACTTGGCCAGCCTCATTGAGTCCTCTCGCGATGCATTGAAGGTAGCCAACGAAATGGACCTTCAGACTGCCCGCGCGCAAGGTCAAGACCCCGCCTTTGTCGATCGACTCGCACTCTCCGATAAGGCCATCTCTGGGATGGCCGAGGGGCTTCGCCAGGTTGCTGCCCTGCCCGACCCAGTCGGAGCGCTCGGCCCCATGCGTCAGCAGCCCAGCGGCATTCTGGTTGGCCACATGCGGGTGCCCATTGGGGTGATCGGCATCATCTATGAGTCACGACCCAACGTGACCATTGATGCGGCTGCGCTCTGTCTCAAGAGTGGAAATGCGACGGTACTCCGAGGGGGTTCTGAGGCACACCACTCCAATCAGTTTCTGGCTGGACTGATTGCAAATGCCCTGGAGGCCCATGGCCTTCCATCCGCATGCGTGCAGGTTGTACCCACCACGGACCGTGCTGCGGTGGGGGCGATGATCACGATGCCCGAGTTCATTGACGTCATCATTCCGCGGGGAGGCAAGTCGCTCATCAGCCGCATTACGGCTGAAGCCACGGTGCCAGTGATCAAGCACCTCGACGGAATCTGCCACGTCTACATCCACGAGCAGGCAGACCTCGAGAAGGCCATTCGGGTTGCTGACAATGCGAAGACCCAACGCTATGCCCCATGCAATGCCATGGAAACGCTACTGGTCGACCACCGGATTGCTCCGAAAGTCCTCCCCCCCTTATTTGAAATCTATCTGAGCAAGGGCGTTGAGCTGCGCACCTGTGAGGCCACACGTGCAGCAGTTCAGTCATTCAGCTGGGCAGACAAACTCCTGGCTGCCAGCGAGGACGATTGGCGCACCGAGTATCTGGCACCCATCCTCTCCGTTCGCCTCGTCGACGGCCTAGAGCAGGCGATGGAACACATCGCCACTTACGGCTCAGCCCATACAGACAGCATCATCACCGAGAGCCACACCATTGCCATGCGCTTCCTGCGGGAGGTCGACTCTGCATCGGTCATGGTCAATGCGTCGACGCGCTTTGCTGATGGTTTTGAGTTTGGGCTCGGTGCGGAAATTGGCATCAGTACAAACAAACTCCATGCGCGTGGTCCTGTTGGCCTCGAGGGGCTTACAACCCAGAAGTGGGTGGTGTTCGGCAACGGTCATATTCGCAGCTAGGAAAAGACATGGACGAAATCTGGTTTGGGGCTATGCCTTGGGTGAAGTCGCTGCATATCGTGATGGTGACCAGCTGGTTTGCAGGGCTCTTCTACCTCCCCCGCATTTTCGTAAACCTGGCCATGGTGCCTTCTGGTGAGGCCCATGTCGCCGAGCGAGAGCGACTCTTGCTGATGTCCCAGAAGCTCTATCGTTTCATGCGTCCGCTCATGATTCTGGCGCTGGTCTTCGGCTTATGGCTTTGGCTGGGCTACGGCATTGGCAAGGGACCTGGAAACGGCTGGATGCATGCCAAGCTGCTGCTCGTGGTTGGGCTTTTGGGCTATCACCATGTCTGTGGACGCATGCTCAAACAATTCCAGCAAGGTCTTTGTACCAAGAGCCACATCTGGTTTCGCTGGTTCAATGAGGTCCCGGTCATCGTCTTGCTGGTCACTGTCGTCTTGGTTGTGGTGAAACCCTTTTGAAGACGCTCTTGGCGGCCTTTGCCGTCTGTCCTTCAGGACTTGAGCCGCTGCTGGCTGCAGAGCTCGCAGCCATGCCGGGAATCGCTGAAAGCCAGCCAGGCAAAGGGGGCGTTTCCTTCCGAGCAGACCCAACGGCTATTGCACGGGCGAACCTCTGGTCTCGGCTGGCGACACGCATTCTGGTTCTGGTAGACCAGGTTCGGCTCCGTGGGCCCGAAGATCTCCTGTTGGCTGCCCAGCGCATCGCATGGGAGAAATGGCTCACCCCCGACATGACCATCCGGGTGGATGTGAACCAAGGACGGCCGCTTCACCCGCCAATTGGCCTTGCGCTGGCCGCTCTCAAGATCAAGGATGGCCTCTGCGATCGACTCACCCAGCAAATGGGTAGGCGTCCTTCCGTGGATACGCGTAACCCGGACATCCGCATCTGGGCCTACCTTGATGGTGACAAGGCCACCATCTCAGTCGACACAACGGGGGAGCCGCTTTTTAAGCGAGGCTGGCGCCTCTCCAAAGGCGAGGCACCCCTTCGCGAGAACCTTGCGGCCGCCCTCATTCAAATGACGGAGTGGCGCTCGAGCGATGCAGACCAGCCACTCTTTGATCCGATGTGTGGCAGCGGAACCTTGGTTATAGAGGCTGCTAGCTGGGCGGCTGGCCTTGCCCCCGGTTTTCATCCGAGCCGTCCTCGGCCCTTCTCATTTGAACAGTTTGCTTCCGGCAGCCCGTTTAGCCGTGTCTCTTTGCCAGAGCTTCAGCGGGAGTGCGCACAAGCCTGGCAGCGGGCCGTCCAGAGGACCATTCCTCCAATCATGGGCAGAGACATAGACCCAGAGCTGGTCATGCATGCTCGAGCGAATGCCGCCCGCGCATTGCCCGAGGGCATCGCCCAGCAGATTGCATTCTCCGAGGGCGATTTCTTTGAGGCCGATCCGCCTCAGGTGCTCTCGGGCACCCAAGGCATGGTGGTCTGCAACCCACCCTATGGCAAACGACTCGAACTTGGCGAGGATGCACGTCGGGTTTCAGAGGTGCTCAAACAGCGCTACACCGGTCAAACGGTATGGCTGCTCAGCGATGACCTCAAGTTTGATAGCGCCCTGCGACTGAAGGCCGCGCGACGAATCCCGGTTTACAACGGCGACCTCGACTGCCGGTGGATGCGATTTGATATGGTGGCTGGCTCTGCACGGCGCCCCAAAACGGATGAATCCAGCCCCAAGCCTTGAGCTGCTTCGCGATCGACTCGATCACCTGATCGCAAGGGTCTCCAGCGCATGCGCCAGCCAGTCACTCCCCCCAGACCGGGTGGCCATTTTGGCGGTGAGCAAGACGTTTGAGGCAGATGCTGTCACACTGGCCTGGCGGCTTGGTCTCAAGCACTTTGGGGAGAACTACGTCCAAGAGGGAATAGCCAAAAGAGCAGCTGTTGAAGCCGCTTTGGAGGCGATGGGTGAGGACTGCGCGATTGCAAGACCCATATGGCACTTGATTGGCCCCCTACAAAGCAACAAGACGCAAACGGTTGCCGACCACTTCGACTGGGTTCACAGCGTCGATCGGCTCAAGATTGCGCAACGCCTCGCGGAACAACGTTCCGAACACCTCGACCCCTTGCAGATCTGCCTTCAAGTCAATCTCAGCGGAGAAACGTCGAAGTCTGGCGCCTCTCCCGATGAGGCGATCGAACTGGCGCTGGACGTAGCGGAGGTTGCCGAAACGACGGGCAGAATCCGGCTTAGAGGCCTGATGACAATCCCTGAGCCAACCGAAGATGTCCAGCTCATTCGGGCCCGGTTTCAGGCCCTCAAGGCGCTCAAACGAGCGATTAATGCGGAACTCTATCGGTCGATGGACCTCGTCGAACCCATGGCCCTTGACGTACTCTCGATGGGCATGTCCGCGGATTTAGAGCAGGCTATTGCTGCGAGTGACCCCGAAGGGGTCACTTGGATACGTGTGGGGTCCGCCCTTTTTGGTGCGCGCACCCCACCCACCTAACGACAACTTAGGCGGCAGCCATGGCCTTCAATGCGGAGGCCAGACGGCTCTTGTGGCGCGAGGCCTTGTTCTTGTGCACGATCTTCTTGTCCGCGATGCGGTCAATAACGCTCGAGGCGGCGGAGAAGGCTGCGAGGGCTGCTTTGGCGTCACCAGCGGCCACGGCCTTGCGCACCGACTTCACCGCGGTGCGGTAAGACGAGCGAAGTCCAGCGTTCGACAGACGACGGGCGGCAGCTTTTCTTGCGCTCTTACGAGCGGATGCTGAGTTGGCCATGTTGATCCTTTGGTTCCATAAAACGGCAAAAGCCCTAGACTATAGCTCAGCTTATGAATCTGCTCAAGACTGTTGCCACGGTAAGTGGCTTCACCCTCCTATCTCGTGTCACCGGGCTGATCCGCGAGGTCATCACGGCAGGCCTTTTTGGAGCCAGTGCGGCCACCGATGCGTTCTTCGTTGCCTTTCGCCTTCCTAACCTGCTGCGACGTCTTTTCGCCGAGGGAGCCTTCTCCCAAGCCTTTGTGCCTGTCTTGGGGCAGACCAAGGCCCGCGACGGAGAGGCTGCCGCACGCGCCCTGGCCCACCAAGTGGCACTCCTTCTTTTCCTTGCGCTTGGTGTCATCACGCTGATTGGCATTGCCGCTGCGCCGATCCTTGTGCTGATGATGACCGGTGGGTACGGCGGCGACCTCCCACGCGAGCAACTCACCATTGAGATGACGCAATGGATGTTTCCGTATATCTGGATGATTGGGCTGGTGGCGCTGGCCTCTGGCGTGCTCAACACCTGGTCACGCTTCAAGCTGCCCGCCTTTACCCCCGTGCTGCTTAACCTCTCCTTTATCGGGTGTGCGCTGCTCCTCGCACCGCAACTCGACGAACCGATTTGGGCATTGGTCGCTGCTGTGCTCCTCGGAGGCATCCTTCAACTGGGGGCCCAGGCATTCGGCCTTCATCGAGCCGGACTCCTGCGAGGGCTTCCTGCCCTGCTCCGGCAGCCACTCAGAAGCACCCGGGAGGCGCTCGCCTCAGAGCCCGTTCGCCGCATTCTCACCCTCATGCTTCCCGCAAGCCTTGCCGTGTCGGTGGCGCAGGTCAGCCTCGTCATCAATACCCACATTGCCGCGCGACTTGAGGCAGGCAGCGTCTCCTGGCTGTCTTACGCAGATCGCCTCATGGAGTTCCCCACGGCCATGCTGGGCGTCGCCCTCGGGACCGTGCTGCTGCCTACGCTCTCCAAAGCATTTGGCAAGCAGGATATTGAACGCGCCCATGCCCTGGTTGACTGGGGTCTGCGGCTCGTGTTGCTGCTGGCTGTGCCTGCTTCGGTGGGCCTCTGGGTGCTCTCTGAGCCGCTTGCTGCAAGCCTTTTTCACTACGGTGCATTTGACGCGAAAGACCTGGCCATGACTGCATGGGCCATGCAGAGCTATGCCTTTGGCCTTCTCGGATTGATTGCGGTCAAAGTCCTCGCCCCCGGCTTCTATGCGCAGCAGAATATCCGCACCCCGGTCAAGATTGCACTGGTCTCGCTGGTCGTCACCCAACTGCTGAATGTAATCACCGTCCCCTTCCTAGCCCATGCAGGTCTCGCGCTCTCCACGAGCCTGGCCGCCTGGGTAAACGCGGGGTTATTGCTCACCTTCCTGATTCGCAAGTCAGGCTTTCGGCTCACTCCAGGCTGGATGCTCCTTGCGCTAAGGGTGGTGGGTTCCGCCACTGCAATGGGTGCGCTGCTTGCCTGGCTTGCACTGCCCATTCCCTGGGCAGACTGGCAATCCACACCATTCACGCGCGTAGGGGCGCTGTTTGGTTTGCTCGCCGTGGCGCTCACCAGTTATGGGCTCTGCCTCACCCTCCTTGGGGTGCGTTGGCGTGCGCTTCTCAAAGGACCTCAGGTATGAACACAACAGACTCAAGCGGACTGGTACTGGCCTGCCTTGGTGGCGGGAATATGGCCCAGGCGCTCATTCAGGGGATGCTGCGCACGCCCAATCAAGCCCTGCGTTTACGGCAGATCACCGTCATCGAGCCCAACGCACACGCCCGCGAGCAGCTCAGGGCTCAGTGCGAGGCCCTGGCAAATACTGCAGGCGTCGTGCTTGAGGTGGCCGCTCTCCACGAACTCGACCCGCAACACCAGCTGCCTGACTGGCTGCTGCTCGCAGTCAAGCCGCAGGTCGCTCAAACGGCCTTGGAGGATCTCAAGGCCGCCCGACCCGAATGGCTCTCAGCCCCTGCGCTGCTCTCCATCGCTGCCGGGCTCAACACCGAGAAACTCTCAAGCTGGATGGGTCATGCGCGCATCGTACGTAGCATGCCCAACACACCCGCACTCATCGGTCGGGGTATTTCGGGGCTCTTCTCTTGTGCTGCCGTCTCAGAGAGCAGGAGAGTCGAAGCAGAGCATCTGCTCAGGTCTGTGGGCGAAGTGGTGTGGCTCGAAGATGAAGCCCTGCTCGATGCAGTCACTGCTGTCTCCGGATCGGGGCCTGCCTACTTTTTTCTGCTCGCCGAGGCCATGACGCAAGCCGGAGTCGCGCTTGGGTTGAGCGAGGCTCAGGCAGCATTGCTCGCGCGTCATACCGCTGCAGGCGCAGGGATGCTTCTGGCGCAGTCTGAGGATTCCGCTGAGACGCTTCGTGCCCGCGTCACATCTCCGGGCGGAACGACTGCTGCGGCGCTCGAAGTCTTCGAAGCCAGGGGATTTCGCGAAACGGTCGTCGCTGCGCTTGAAGCTGCGCGGAATCGCGGCCAGGCGCTCAGTCGATAATGCGCTCCGGTCAATCCTAGAAGAGCGCCTGAAGAGCCAGGTCCATAGCCATGCCAACCCAGAGAATGGCGCCGACCCAATGGCTCTGGCGGAACACCCAGAACGCGTCCTCACGACTGCGAGACCGAAGCCGTTTAAGCAACATCCAAGACAGCAGCACAGCGGCAAGCCAGCTGATGAGATAGATCCCTCCAAGAGGGGCCATGAGCGGCAGGGTCAGCATGAGCAGCAAAAAGCCCAACTGCGCACATGCCACTGCAGCCCAGTCCCAATCACCGAACGCAATGGCACTGCTCTTGAGTGAGAGCTGAAGATCATCGTCCCGATCCACCATGGCATAGGCTGTGTCATAGGCCAGCACCCAGAGTGCGTTTGCAATCCAGAGGAGCCAGGCCAATACAGGGAGGGTATTCAGGGTGTCTGCAAAGGCCATTGGAATGCCGAATCCAAAGGCAACGCCCAAGACAGCCTGGGGCACCGGGAAAAAGCGCTTGAAGAATGGGTATGCAGCGGCCGTCAGAACGGCGAGCAGTGCGACCCCAATGGCCAATGGGTTCAGAAAGAAGAGGAGTGCAGCCGAGAGCAGCAACAATGCAACAGCAAAGCCTGCGGCTGCTCGTACGCTCAACTCCCCCTGAGCCAGGACCCGATGTGCCGTACGCTTCACTGCACCATCGAAGCGCCGATCAGCCAAGTCATTCAGCACACACCCAGCGGCGCGCATGAGGACCACACCCAGAAGAAACACCAAGAGCCTGGGCGGGTCAGGGAAGCCCTGGGCGGCGAGCCAAAGGGCCCAGGCCGTGGGCCACAGTAACAAGAGCGTGCCAACGGGCTTATCGAAGCGGGCAAGCCGTAAATAGGCGGACCACCCTGCGCCCCAAGAGCGAGCCTGAGACGAGGGAGGATGGGGTGGTGGTGGGGAAGACGCAAGGGTCATTCCCCATTTTAGGCAGTCTTCTCGTATTTCAGGCGGCTAGTCTCTCCGGCGTGCGGGCTTCTCAGCAGCGGATTGGGCGCGTTGTTTGGGCTGAGCTGCATCTGCGCCTTTGGCCAGCGGGGGCTCCGGCCGCTGAACCGTGGGCACGACCAGGCCGCCGTCTTGGAACTTCTTCAGAGTCTTCTCACCAATGCCAGATACACGCTTGGCAAGATCCGCTGGAGACCTAAACGGCCCGCGCTTCTCACGCTCCTCAAGAATGCGAGCAGACATCGATGGTCCGATGCCACGAATGGCCT
>JBJOHF010000096.1:0-10426 GCA_046047855.1 Pseudomonadota bacterium
CACTAGAGCAAGTTGAAATTATAACAGACACGCAGTCGTTGATCCAACTATCTGCCTTGCTTACCGAGAAATTTGGTAAGCCTAAAAAGGAAACTTCTTCTGTCTCCAATAGAATTGGAAATAAGTTTGATAAGCAGACGTTTACTTGGATAGACAAAAAAGGTAATGCAATAATTATTGATTCAATTCATTCGAAGGTTGATGTAGGCAGGCTGTTAATCGCCTCAAATAAAAGACTTAACGCACTTAGTTTAATCAATAAAGTTGTCAAAGAATCCCAGAAATCCAAACTTTAATAGGTTCTTTGATTCGTTTGATGGCATTCGTTAATTGATTTTAACAATCTATCAAACTGGTATAAGACAATCCTTAACGTTCGATATCTGAATTTGTTGGCAACAACAGTCGGGTGTATAGTATGTCGCACAACGTGCAACCAAAACTTTTTTAAGCGTTGATTTTCAACACTTTAAGCGTGCTTTGTTGTGTGCCTGAATGGATGCAAAACTCACACAAAACTTACACACACAAAATCAGTTGATGCAAGTCTTTGAATTTATTAGGGTTTTTCCTTGTGTATGTATTGAGTGGGAATGAGTGGAAAGAGCCGATACCGACTGGATGCGCCTGGCGCTTGAACAGGCCCATCTCGCTGCCGCAGACGGAGAAGTGCCCGTTGGCGCTGTGGTGGTGTCGGACACTGGCGAGTTGCTTGCCGTGGGGCGCAATCGCCCCATAGGGCTCCATGACCCCACGGCCCATGCCGAAATTCAGGCGCTGCGCGCCGCCGGTGAGCGGGCTGGTAATTACCGTCTGCCTGGCGCACGGCTTTACGTCACCCTCGAGCCTTGCCTCATGTGCGCTGGCGCGATGTTTCATGCAAGGCTGGCAGAGGTGGTATTTGGGGCCTCCGACCCCAAGACAGGCGTCGCGGGGAGTGCCCGGGAGGTCTTTGGTTGGGCCGACCTTAACCACCAGACCCAGGTGCGCGGTGGCGTTTTGGCAGAGGAGTGTGGCAGTCTTTTGAGGACGTTCTTCGCCCAGCGCCGAACAGGAGGAAAGCCTTGAGCTTCGTCATTGCCAGTCCTTATCACCTTGTGATTTCTGTTGCGGCTCAGCGGCTGCACGTATACGACTTGCGCAGGACGCATCGCGAGCTGCCGCTCCAACACGACTCAGCCCGCTGGCATCCCATACAGGCGCAATGGCTCAAGTCCTTTTCCATTTCAACGGCGAAGAATGGTGTGGGAAATCAGAAGGGGAGTTTCTGCACCCCGCTGGGGCGGCACCAGATTCGAGCCAAAATTGGCGCTGGGTCCGCCTTCAATACCGTCTTCGTTGGCCGCCGTCCAACGGGTGAAATCTGGACGCCCGAGCTTGCGAATCAGCACCCAAAGAGAGACTGGATTCTCACGCGTATTCTCTGGCTATCAGGCCTTGAGCCCGGCGTGAATAGGCTCGGCGAGGTCGACACCATGCGTCGATACGTCTACCTTCATGGGAGCCCTCCCACGGTCAACATGGGGGAACCCGGTTCCATTGGCTGCGTTCGCATGCGCAACCAGGACATTGTCGATCTGTTCGACTGGGTTCCCGCAGGAACCACAGTCCTTATCGACTATTAAGCGCTACGCGAAGCGTTACTTGATCTTCGCTTTGGACTTGAGCTTTTCCTGAAATTCGCCCAGGCGTCGGCGCTGAAGGCTCTCACTGAGCTGCGCCTTCACCTCATCAAAAGCAGGGACCTGTGCCTTGCGCGTGTCCTCGAGCCGAATCACGTGCCATCCAAACTGAGATTGCACGGGAGCTTGCGTGGTCTCACCCTTTTTGAGCGCCACCATCGCATCGGCAAATGGCTTGACGAAGTTTGAAGGGCTTGCCCAATCGAGGTCGCCCCCGCGCGCGGCGGATCCGGGGTCCTTGGACTCCTTCGCCAGATCTTCAAACTTTGCGCCTTTGTTCAGCTTCTGGATGACAGCCTTTGCGCCGTCCTCCGTCTCAACCAAGATGTGCCGGGCGCGGTACTCATCACCTTGCAGCTTTGAGAGCCGGTCGTACTCAGCCTGTACGTCTGCGTCTTTCACGGGGTTCTTGCTCATCTCGTCCTGAACCAGAGCCTGGATCAGCACTTGCTGACGGGCCGCATCGATCTGGAACTTGAGCTCGGGCTTGGCCGGAAGGCCGCGACGCTCAGCCTCTTGCAGCAGGATTTCACGGTCGACCAGCTCTTGCCGTACAAGGGTTGCAAGCTCGGGGGTCACGGGCTGCCCTTGTTTCTCTAGTTCTTTGAGGAACAGGTCTGCCCGCTCCTTGGGGATTGCACGACCGTTTACGACCGCAATATTCTGGGCAAGCGCGCTGCTGGAGACGACAAAAAGCAACGCTGCCAGTACGGGGGAGAGACGCAACATTAGGAAAACTCCGAAGGGGTTCGCGCGTCGATTGAGAGCGCATGGATTCGCGCGGGCATCCAGTCGCTCAAGGCATCATACACAAGGCGGTGTCTGCTGACTCGGGTCTTGCCCTCGAAGTCAGGAGAGACGATGAAGAGTTCAAAATGACCTCCACCTTGAGCCGCTCCAGCATGGCCATGGTGAGCGGCGGAGTCATCTCGAAGGGTCAGTTCTATCACCCGGAGACGCTCTCGAAGTCGCGCTTCAATGGCCTGGCTCATATGTAGGGCCGAGCTCATGCTTTGGGCTCCGAGGGCTGCTGGCCTGCTGGTTCAGACTCCACGCCGTGTCGAGTCATGTACACAGTCTGACCCACAATGAAGATTGCCATCAGACCGATGCCACCGAACAGCTTGAAGTCGACCCAGATATCTGTGGGGAAGGCCATGGCTACCCAGGCGTTGAGCACGGCCATCACCACAAAGAAGAGTGCCCACGCCATATTTAGCCTGCGCCAGGCAAAGTCGGGCATCTGAATTTTGTCTCCAATCAGCGTCTTGAGTAGGACCGTCTTACCCAATAGCTGGGGTATCGCAAACACCAGAGCGGACAGTCCATAGAGCAGAGTGGGCTTGGCCTTGATGAATCGCTCATCTTGGAGCAGCAGGGTGAGCCCGCCAAAAACCACGATGAGCCCGAGCCCAATCCACTGCATGCGATCGATTGGCATCCCGCGCGCGCGCATGAGGCCAATCATCAAGACGCTGACCACGACGGCGAGTGCAGTCGCCCAGTAGAGGTCGACCAGCTTATAGGTGATAAAAAAGACGACAAGCGCGCCCCAGTCCGCCAGCAGCTTCACTCGGGGCTGCCTTCAAACTTGACCGAGGCTGAGTTCACACAGTATCGAAGGCCGGTCTCGGTTGGTCCATCGGGGAACACATGGCCCAGGTGGGCGCCGCAGTGGTTGCAGAGAATCTCGGTTCGAATTACACCGTGACTGCGGTCCTCTACCTCGCGAATATTGCCCGCAATGAGCGCGCGGTCGTAGCTTGGCCAGCCACATCCGGCATCGAACTTACTCTCCGAGGAAAAAAGCTCTGTCCCGCAGCAGATGCAGTCATACCGGCCCTTACCCCAGAAGTTCCAGAATTCACCCGTGAACGGGGGCTCCGTATAGGCCTTCTGGGTCACCGCATATTGCATGTCGGTTAGGCGCGCGCGTAATTCATCGTCTTGTGTCATGTACGTCTCCTCAGAGGACAAGAGTTTAGCTGGAGCAGCTTAATGAGAGCTTCGATGCCCAGTCTGGCGCCGGACCTGTCCACCGCGTCCAGAGCGGGTCATCCGCAAAACACCGATAAGGCTCAGCGACGAAACGCGAAGCGGCCTGCAGTGGGGCTAGGTTGCCCTCATCTTCCAGGGCGCGAATCACCTCTTCTGCAACCCAGTTGCGCAGAGCGAAGCGCGGATTCTGCAGACTGCGTTCCAGTTGCCATGTGGGTGTGCCGAGTCGGACCGCCTCCGACGCCGCGGCGGGCTGATAGGCAGCCAACCACGCCTCGAGCCCGACGGGATTGAGCACTTGATCCCTCAACGGCGTCCAGCCCTCTGCAGTCGATGCCAGAGGGTTGCAGCGGCAGAGGGCGGCGAAGAATTGCGAGTAGTCCAGACGCTCTGCATGGAGCAGGCCATAGAGCCCATTGAGCACGGCTTCCCATTGGGCATTCGGAAGGGCTGCGGACACCCCAAGCTTGTTCGCCATGCGTGATCTGAACGCGCCCTGAAAGGACCGCTCGTAGCGCTCGAGCAGTTCATCTCTCAGCGCTTCTTTTCGCTGCAGCGAAATGAGGGGGGAGGTACACAGGGCCGCGAGCAAGCGCTCTAGGTTCCAGAGCCCAATCGATGGCTGGTGGGAGAACCGATAGCGACCTGAGTGGTCGGAATGGTTGCAGATCTGATGCGGGTCAAAAGCCTCCATCCAGGCAAAGGGCCCATAGTCCAGCGTCAATCCCAGAATCGAAAAGTTGTCGGTGTTCATGACGCCGTGCATGAACCCGACGGCAGTCCAATCAGCCATCAATGCCGCTGTTCGGTCAACGGTGAGGTGAAATAGGCCAGCCAATCGATCAGCACCCTCCACGTTGCGCAGGGAAGCAAAGGCCGTCTGGTTCAGGACCAGCTGGTCAACAAGCTGCATCATGAGTTCTGGCCGACCGCGGGCAGCGAGGTATTCGAAGTGTCCAAATCGCACGAAACTCGGCGCAACCCGGCAGACAATCGCCGCTGGCTCGGGGGCCTCTCGAAACACGGGTGTGCTTGATACGACCAATGAGAGCGCTCGTGTGGTGGGAACGCCCAGACCAGCCATGGCCTCAGAGCAGAGAAGCTCACGGACCGAGGAGCGCAGAACAGCACGTCCGTCCGCAAATCGGGCATACGGTGTGGTGCCTGCACCTTTGAGTTGGAGCACCCAGCCTCTGACCGCACCGAGATTGAGCGCGCGGCCGTCTCCAAGCCGGGGTACGAAGCTACCGAACTGATGCCCCGCATAGACGCTCGCGTAAGCAGTGCGCTCAGCAAGGGTGGCTGCCCCACTGAGCAAGGCATGCCATTCGGCCTGACCGGCGAGC
This sequence comes from Pseudomonadota bacterium, assembly GCA_046047855.1. GTDB lineage: Bacteria > Pseudomonadota > Gammaproteobacteria > Burkholderiales > Burkholderiaceae_A > Hahnella. Next base: position 5,027 of record JBJOHF010000096.1, read on the forward strand.
GCCTCCGGCTCAAGGGCCAAGAGGCGTGCAACCTCAGGCACGACAAGGCAGAGCTGCGCATCCTCCAACGGCGTCGGATCGCATGCAAAGGCGATGGGCTCCTCATTGGGAAACCCGTAGTCAGGGAGGTCGGGGGTCAAATCCGATGCCGCGAGTCCCAACGCATCTGCAGATACCCTGGGCTGGGTTCCTGGGGGGACGAAAGGAGCAAGCGGCGGCAGAGGAAGGGGGGCGGGCGCGTTCAAGCCGTCGATCTTAAGTCCTGATACCCTTTGCCGCCATGGAGACCACACCCGACACCGTGTTTAATCGGGCCGTACCGCCCTTCGTAGCCCACCTGGGGATAGAGGTTATCCGCGCCGAGGCAGCCCAGAGCGAGCTCGCGCTTGACCTTCAGCCTTGGCAATTGAACGACCTTGGGATGGCCCATGGAGGCGTGGTGATGACCCTGCTCGACGTGACCATGGCCGTTGCTGCCAGAGCCGGGGACCCTGAGCGCCGAGGCGTGGTCACCATAGAAATGAAGACCAGCTTTCTCAGACCGGCCAAGGGGCGCCTGACCTGTTTGGGCTACTGCGACCATCGCACGAAATCCATGGCCTTTTGCAGGGCGGATCTTCGCGATGCACATGGGCGTCTGCTCGCCCAGGCGATGGGTAGCTTTAAACGCCTTACAGCTTAGGGCGGTTCACCTGCTGAGGTTCTGTCGGAACGTTGTAGGGCAGGGACGCGAGGGTTAAGGATGGCCCCTCTCTGGATCCGAGGCGAAGGCCTGTTTTGCTTGCCTCTGCAAGCCCATCCAAGCTGATCGAGACCAGTGCCTGGGATTCCGCCATCATGACCAGGCTGCCGACAGGCTCGAGCCCGCCGCCCCAAATGTCTGTGCCGGGCAGCACGGGCTGTGCGAGCGGCTCCGCGAGCGTCATGCGGAACATACGTCGGTTGAGCTTGCCGAGGTACTGACTGCGTGCGACAACCTCTTGGCCGGTGTAGCAGCCCTTCTTGAAGCCGATGCCATCAAGCAGATCAAAATTGATCATTTGAGGAACAAATGCATCTTGGGTTTGCGGCCAGACCGTCGGCCAGCCCGCCTGAACCTCGGATGTCCACCAGGCGGACTCCGTCCGTTCCGCGGGGGCCTGCTGCGTGGTTTGTATCCAACGGGCCAGCGCCTCAGAGGGTCCCACAAGCCAAGCCCGTGGCCCTTGGCTTGGATCGTCTTGGGTCCGAAGACACCACAACGCCTCGCCGAGCGCAAGGCCATAGCCCTGCGGTATGTCACTCGGACCGAGCCAGGCGCCGCGAACCTCCCAGGGTTCGGAGGCAATCTGAACCTTCGCCCGCAGGACATACATGCTCAGGCGCTTGATGAGCGCAGGGGTCAGCTCGGATGAGGCCAGATGTGCGAGGTCTTGCTCCCCGATGGACCACTGTTGGAGGCTGGCCAGAAGCCTACCCTTTGGTGTGCAAAGCCCTGTGAGCTGATGCGCATGTGCCTGCGAAGGTTCCATGGGCTCCAGCCGAAGTGTGTCTTGGGTGAGTTGACCCTGCAGAAAGCGACGCGCGTCCGCGCCTCGCGCCGTCCAGACGGCCAGGGAGAGGGGAGGTGTGTGGGCAAGCAGCTGAATGTTTTGCATGCCGACTAATATAGCGAGGATGAAATGGTTCATTCGCATCATTGCCCTCACCCTTTTGCTGGCCATTGGTTCGGCTGGGCTCGGATATGCCTGGCTGCACCGATCGGTGGTGCCGGGGGAGACGGCCTCTGCCTCCACTCCCGGGCTGGAGATTGTGATCCCTCCGGGCAGCTCGGCGCAGGCCATCGGTTGGCTGCTTCAGGACGCAGGCCTTGACCTCCAGGGCCAGGAATTTGCTTGGGCCGCACGCGCGCTCGGCGTCCAGTCACGCCTGAAAGCCGGCGTATACGAGCTCAGAGCGGGCTATTCACTGGTTGACATCCTCAACAAGTTCTCCCGGGGAGACTCCCTTCAGGTTGCGATCACCCTCATCGAAGGCTGGACCTTCGAACAAATGCTGCGCGCAGTTCAGGGCCATCCAGCCATCGTGAAGCAGCTGCCTACGCATGTGCCTGAGGCAAGCGCCATCCTCGCCAGAGATCTGGGCATGGCCGGTGGCTCCATTGAAGGATGGATTTTTCCGGATACCTATTTGATTCAGAAGGGCAGCACTGACCGGGCGCTCTTCGAACGCGCCGTTCGACTCCAGAAACGGGTGCTCACGGAGGCCTGGGAGGCCCGAAATCCGCGCGTCCGAATAACCCGAATCGAGGAGGCGCTCACGATGGCCAGTCTGATTGAGCGTGAAACCCAGCATCCTGAGGATCGGGAGTGGGTGTCTGCCGTTTTCCATAATAGGCTCGGCCTCAACATGCCCTTGCAGTCGGATCCAACCGTCATTTACGCCATGGGCAGTGCATTCGATGGGAACCTGAGAAAGGCTGATTTGCAGCGGGACTCCCCCTACAACACCTATCGGGTACGCGGACTGCCCCCGAGTCCGATTGCGAATCCGGGCCGTGCAGCGCTGGTTGCGGCGCTCAACCCCGCACCGACCCAGGCCCTCTATTTTGTGGCTCAGGGGGACGGAAGCTCTTACTTCAGCCACACACTGGATCAGCACAACCATGCCGTGAATTTTTTTCAGCGCAAGCGGGGGCCTGCGCCACCGCCGTCTATGAAGGTCTCAGGACGATGAGGACAGATCAGACTGGACTGGCTCGATTTTTGGTACTCGAAGGTGTTGATGGGGCCGGCAAGAGCAGCCATATTCCATTTATTCGCGATTGGCTGGTTGAGCGGGGCCAGCGTGTATGTCTCACGCGTGAGCCCGGTGGGAGCGCCCTTGCTGAGCATTTGCGCACCCTTATGCTGAACCAGCCAATGGACGGTCTTACAGAGGCCCTGGCTGTCTTTGCTGCTCGAAGGGATCACCTGACTCAGACGGTCTGGCCGGCGTTGCGGGCGGGGCAGTGGGTTCTCTCCGATCGTTATGTAGACTCAAGCTGGGCATACCAAGGTGCTGGACGAGGGGTGCCAGATCGCTTGCTCCACGCCCTCACACAGGCCGTGGAGTCAGACCTGGATGGCAGCTCACGAACCGCCGATTTGGTCTTTTACTTCGACCTGGAACCCGAACAGGCAGCAGCGCGACGCACGGGGCGCCAGTTGCATTCAGGCGAGACGCCTGATCGATTCGAGCAGGAGGATCTCGCGTTCTTTAATCGCGTCCGCGAGGGTTATCGGGCGGCTGCTGAGCGTCGCGGCGATCGTGGCGTTTGGCTCGATGCCAGCCAGGGCATGGCGGTGCTCGAGAGCCAGATTGCGGCGGCATTGGAAACCCTGCTTCCATGAGCCCAACATATCAGCGACATTGGCTGGAGCAGGCCCAGGGGCTTGCACAGCGGCCATGGACGGCCGCCTTGCTTACGGCCCCTCCTGGGCTGGGGCTGGGAGATTTCGCAGTCAACCTCGCTGCGGGATTACTCTGCGGTTCTCCTCAGGGCGCGCATCGGGCAGAGGCCTGTGGGGTCTGCCAATCATGCCAATGGGTAGCGCAAGGGCAGCATCCCGACCTGCGTTGGGTTCGCCCTGCAGCCCTTGAAGAGACGCCCGAAGAGGAGGGCGCCAGCGACGAGGGAGCCGAGAGCAAGGAAAAAAAGCTCAGCAAGGAGATTCGCATCGACCAGGTGCGCGAACTCAGCGGCTTTACCCAATTGAGCTCCCATCGCGGGGGCGTTCGGATTGCGGTGATTGGGCCTGTGGAGAGTCTGAACGTCTCGTCTGCCAATGCCCTGCTCAAGGGCCTGGAGGAGCCTGCTGAAGGCATGCGGTACTTGCTCTATGGCGAACGGCTTCAAGGCGTGCCCGCCACGATTCTGTCACGCTGCCGAAGGGTGGCCCTGTCAGCCCCGGCGGCTGCGGTGACTGCTGCGCGAATCGCGCAGCCCGATGGGCCCCAGGACTGGCTATTGCCGCTGCTCGCCCAAGGCCGGCTCGATGCCATGGGCTGGGCGGATCGGGCCGGTAAAGCCCCGGTGAGGCCGGTGCTGGAGTGGCTCAGCCTCTGGCTATTGGACGTCCATCGTATGCTGTCGGGGCTGGAACCTATGACCTTCGCTGCCCAGCGTTCAGGCCTCGAGCGGCACGTGAACTGGGTGCGCACACAGCCGCAGCCTGCACAAAGGCTTGCTGATGCCCAGTCTCGACTTCAGTCCTACCTTGCCCATGCTGACCACCCACTCAACCCACGTCTGCTCTATGAGAGCGTGTTTATCTCACTTCAGGATGCCTTTCCGTCATGACCAACGTTGAACCCCCCGCCCAATGGCCTGGGGACCTTGGAGCCGCAACCCTCGTCGATTCACACTGCCATCTGAACTATGACGGGCTCTCAGGCCGTACACCTGAGATTCTCGATCGAATGGCAGCAGCCGGTGTGACGCGCGGGCTTAATGTCTGCACCACACTCACTGAGGCGGATGCGGTATTGAACACGGCGCTCAGCGATGATCGCCTGGTGTGCAGTGTCGGTGTTCACCCCGACTACGAGGATGAGCCGCAGGAGGCCTCTGTCACCGAACTGGTTCGGCGGGGAACGCACCCGCGGGTTGTGGCCATTGGTGAGACTGGACTGGATTACTACCGGCTAAAGGGGGACCTTGAGTGGCAACGCGAGCGCTTTCGCACCCACATCCGTGCGGCCCGTGAGTTGGGCAAGCCATTAATCATTCATACGCGAGAGGCCGCGAGTGATACTTTGCGCATCCTCCAAGAAGAGAAAGCACATGAAGTTGGTGGCGTTATGCATTGTTTTACTGAGAGTTTTGAGGTGGCCCAGGCTGCGATCGATATGAATTTCTTGATCTCGCTGTCTGGCATTGTCACATTCAAGACTGCCGCCCAAGTCCATGACGTTGCTCGCAGAGTGCCACTGCAGCACCTCATGGTGGAGACAGATGCGCCGTTTCTCGCCCCAGTCCCTTTCCGTGGAAAGACCAATGAGCCCGGTTTTACGCGCTTTGTGGCCTATCGAATTGCCGAGCTCAAGGAGGTCAGTCTGGAGTCAGTTGCACTGGCGACCACTGCCAATTTCCTGCGTTTTGCCCGAATGACCGCCTAGCCCGTTTGTCGTATAAGGTTTATTATGTAAACTAAAATGGATGGCAATAAGGGGGCCGAAGCCCCCAACTGCAAATCGCGATGACAGCGGGCCGGCCTTAGACCCGCTCAAAGACCACCGCAATACCCTGCCCGCCACCGATACACATGGTGGCAAGACCGTAACGCCCGCCTGTTCGGTGGAGCTCATGAATGCACTTGGTCGCAATGATGGCGCCGGTCGCGCCGACTGGGTGGCCCAATGCAATTGCGCCGCCGTTAA
>JBJOHF010000097.1:0-15645 GCA_046047855.1 Pseudomonadota bacterium
TCAAGCCGCACACGAAGTTTGAGTGTGAGGTGTATGTGTTGTCTAAGGACGAGGGTGGACGTCACACGCCGTTCTTTAACAACTATCGTCCGCAGTTTTATTTCCGTACGACGGATGTGACGGGCTCGGTAGAGCTGCCATCTGGCACGGAGATGGTGATGCCTGGTGACAATGTGAAGATGGTGGTTACCTTGATTGCTCCGATTGCGATGGAGCAGGGGTTGCGGTTTGCGATCCGTGAGGGTGGCCGTACCGTCGGTGCAGGTGTCGTCGCAAAAGTTATCGAGTAAGGCGCAAAGGGGTATAGCTCAACTGGCAGAGCGTCGGTCTCCAAAACCGAAGGTTGGGGGTTCGATTCCCTCTGCCCCTGCCACAGGCGCCTTCGGGCGCCGCGCCCGTTTTCACTGAAGCCTTGAAAGCACCTGATGGTCACTGACGTACAAGATGTCTCCCCTTGGAAAAACCGCCTGATGTTGGCGGCATCCATTCTGGCCTTTCTGGCCGGTGTGGTGGGCTTCCATTGGGCCGGTGAACAGCAGGCCTTTTTGGGCCTCGGACTCTTGCTTGCGGGTCTGATCGTGGCAGTCGCGCTCGGGCTGGGGAGCCCGTCAGGCCGGCAGTTTATTGGCTTTGCGAAGGAGTCCCAGGCTGAAGCGAAGCGGGTGCATTGGCCTTCGCGCAAAGAAACGGGTCAGATGACCGGTGTGGTTTTTGTATTCGTGTTGGTCATGGCTATTTTCCTCTGGCTTACCGACAAGTCGCTTGAATGGGTGCTGTACGACCTCTTGCTGGGATGGAAGCGTTAATGACGAAACGTTGGTATGTGGTGCATGCCTTTTCAGGCATGGAAAAGAGCGTTGCGCGCGCCATCCAGGAACGCATCGATCGAGCCGGCATGCAGGAGCAGTTCGGCCAGATTCTCGTTCCCACCGAAGAGGTGATAGAGGTGCGCGGTGGCCAGAAGGCACTGTCTGAGCGGCGGTTCTTTCCGGGCTATGTGCTGGTCGAGATGGAGATGAACGAGCAGACCTGGCACCTCGTCAAGAACACCAACAAGGTCACAGGTTTTGTTGGCGGGACGGCCAGCAAGCCGACTCCCATCTCTCAAGCTGAGGTGGACAAGATCATGGCCCAGATGCAAGAGGGCGTGGAGAAGCCACGGCCCAAGGTCTTGTTTGAGGTGGGTGAAGTGGTTCGCGTCAAAGAAGGCCCGTTCACGGACTTCAATGGCAACGTCGAGGAAGTGAATTACGACAAGAATCGTCTGCGGGTGTCGGTCACCATTTTCGGTCGATCAACGCCGGTGGAGCTGGAATTCGGTCAGGTCGAGAAACTCTGATCTCGCTGATCGTTTAGGGACCCTAGGCTGCGCAAGCGGCCCAAGGGCAAGAGGAGCGGCCTCGAAACGAGGCTGCGGTTGAACTCACGAAGGAGCCAAAATGGCAAAGAAGATTATTGGTTATATCAAGCTGCAGGTGCCGGCCGGCAAGGCCAACCCCTCGCCCCCCATTGGTCCAGCGCTGGGCCAGCGTGGCCTGAACATCATGGAGTTTTGTAAGGCGTTCAATGCCCAGACCCAGGGCATGGAGCCGGGCCTCCCCATTCCATGCGTCATTACCGCATTCGCGGACAAGACCTTTACCTTCGTCATGAAGACGCCACCCGCGTCTATTCTCATCAAGAAGGCAGCCAAGATTGACAAGGGTTCGTCAAAGCCTCACACAGACAAGGTTGGTGTGATCACCCGTGCGCAGTGCGAGGACATTGCCAAGACCAAACAACCCGACCTGACCGCAGCCGATCTCGAGGCTGCCGTTCGGACCATTGCTGGCAGCGCGCGCAGCATGGGCATTACCGTGGAAGGACTCTAATCATGCCAAACCTATCTAAGCGCAGCCTCGCAGTGCGTTCCAAGGTCGATCGCGCACGCACCTACACGGCAGACGAGGCGATTGCATTGGCCAAAGAATGCGCCACCGCCAAGTTCACTGAATCTGTAGACGTTGCGGTTCAGCTGGGCGTAGACGCCAAAAAGTCTGACCAGATCGTCCGCGGCTCCATCGTGCTGCCTGCCGGCACCGGCAAGACTGCGCGCGTCGCTGTCTTCGCCCAAGGCGAAAAGGCCGACCAGGCCAAGGCCGCAGGCGCTGAAATTGTGGGCATGGACGACCTGGCAGCCAGCATCAAAGCGGGTCAGATGGACTTCGACGTTGTGATCGCCTCGCCCGATGCCATGCGTCTGGTCGGCCAGCTCGGACAGATCTTGGGCCCGCGCGGCCTCATGCCGAACCCTAAGGTCGGCACGGTCACCCCAGACGTTGCGACTGCAGTGAAAAACGCCAAGGCGGGCCAGGTCCAGTACCGTACCGATAAGGCCGGCATTATTCACTGCACCATTGGCCAAGCCTCCTTTGAGCCTGGCGCCCTGAAGTCCAACCTTTTGGCGCTGATTGAGGCTCTGCAGCGTGCGAAGCCTTCGTCCTCCAAGGGCGTATATCTGCGCAAGGTTGCGATCTCAACCACGATGGGTCCTGGCATTCGTGTCGAGACACAGTCGCTGGTGCAGGCGCAGCAGGCCAGTTAAGAACTTTGGGCTGCTGGCATGAGCCGTGTGCTCCTGCCAGCAGGTTGTCAAAGACCGTTGGGGTCTCGACTTAATTCCGGGCTGTTTGCCGGTCCCAGCGTAGATGGCGGTCCTGAAGAACACCTCACCAGAACTTCGGTTCATTGAAGCGTTCGACGGTCGCCGGTTTTAACCACCCCAAACTGCTTCGGCAGGGCGGGAAACAGTAGGAGTCCACTGTGGCACTTAACCGCGAAGCAAAGGCGGTCATTATCGATGACGTGATGGCGCAAGTTGGCCAGGCACAGTCGATCGTGATTGCAGAGTACCGTGGTCTTACGGTTGGCCGCATCACCGAGCTCCGCCGTCAGGCCCGTCAATCGGGCGTCTATCTGCGTGTTCTGAAGAACACGCTCGTCAGACGCGCTGTTGCGGGTTCGCCGTTCGAGAAGCTGACTGACCAGCTGGTCGGTCCTCTGATCTACGGCATTTCGCCAGACCCCGTTGCACCAGCAAAAGTCCTCTCAGACTTTGCCAAGGGCAACGAGCAATTGGTGATCAAGGGCGGCGCGTTGCCCAACTCTCTGCTCGACGCAAATGGCGTGAAGGCTCTGGCCTCCCTGCCCTCGCGCGACGAGTTGTTGGCCAAGCTGCTTGGCACGATGCAGGCTCCCGCAACCACGTTCGTTCAGACCCTCAATGCTGTGCCGTCGAAGTTTGTCCGTACGGTTGCCGCACTCAAGGATCAGCGCGAACAGGCTGCAGCCTAACCACGTCTGTCTAACGTTTACATTTTTTCGGAGTTTTTCAAATGGCAATGAGCAAAGAAGACATCTTGGAAGCAGTTGGCGCGATGAGCGTGCTCGAGCTCTCTGAGCTGATCAAGATGATGGAAGAGAAGTTTGGCGTGTCTGCTGCTGCAGCAACGGTTGCGGTTGCTGCCGCTCCTGCCGCAGGTGGCGCAGCCGCTGCAGCTGAAGAGAAGACCGAGTTCACCGTGGTGCTGGCTGCCGCTGGTGACAAGAAGGTTGAAGTCATTAAGGTCGTTCGCGCAGCCACGGGCCTGGGCCTGAAGGAAGCCAAAGACCTCGTGGATGGCGCCCCCAAGCCCGTCAAAGAAGGCATCTCCAAGGCCGACGCAGAGGCCCTGAAGAAGCAGCTCGAAGAGGCCGGTGCCAAGGTCGAGCTCAAGTAAGTCACGCTGTTGTTTTAGCCCCGCCGGTTATCCGGCTGGGGCTGACTCTGCCATGGGCCCAAACGCCCGCTTCGAGCCCATTGCAGAGTCAGTCCCTCTCTTTCAGACCCTGAGGACCCGTCATGGCCTACACATTTACTGAAAAGAAACGCATCCGCAAGAGCTTTGCAAAGCGCCCGCCAGTGCTGCAGGTGCCCTATTTGCTCGAAACCCAGCTGCAGTCTTATCGCAGCTTTCTTCAGGCCGACACCACGCCTGACACCCGCATCGAAGATGGCTTGCAGGCCGCATTTCAGTCCATCTTCCCCATCACAAGCCACAATGGCATGGCTCGGCTTGAGTTCGTGCACTATCAGCTCGGCACGCCACCCTTTGATATGAAGGAGTGTCAGCAGCGGGGCCTCACCTTTGCCGCACCGCTGCGGGCGCGCGTTCGCCTCGTCATCCTGGACCGTGAGGCGGCCAAGCCCACCGTCAAGGAAGTCAAAGAGCAAGAGGTCTACATGGGTGAGCTGCCGCTCATCACCGATACGGGCTCCTTTGTCATCAATGGTACCGAGCGCGTCATTGTGAGCCAGCTGCATCGTTCACCTGGAGCCTTCTTCGAGCATGATCGCGGCAAGACGCACAGCTCAGGCAAGCTCCTGTTCTCGGCTCGGATCATTCCCTACCGTGGTTCTTGGCTCGACTTCGAGTTCGACCCCAAAGACATTCTGTACTTCCGGGTTGACCGTCGCCGCAAGATGCCCGTGACCATCTTGATGAAGGCCTTGGGCCTCACGCCTGAGCAGATCCTTGCGCATTTCTTCAGCTTTGACCACTTCCAGGTCATGCCTCAAGGCGCACAGATGGAGCTCGTCGCTGATCGCCTGCGCGGCGAGCAGGCGCGTTTTGATCTGGTCGACAAAGATGGCCAGGTCATTGTGGCCAAAGACAAGCGTATCAATGCAAAGCATATTCGCGACATCGAGAAGGCAGGACTCAAGCGGGTGTCGGTTCCTGACGACTACCTCATGGGCCGTATCGTGGCGACAAACCTCATCGACGCTGAGACGGGCGAGCTGGTTGCGAAGGCCAATGATGAGATCACTGAAGAGCTGCTGGTCAAGCTTCGCGATGCCAACATCCGCGACATCGCCACGCTCTACACCAACGACCTCGATCATGGCCCCTACATCTCGAGCACGCTCAGGCTCGATGAGACACCCGACCAGCTCTCTGCGCGTGTGGCCATTTATCGCATGATGCGCCCGGGCGAGCCCCCCACCGAAGACGCGGTCGAAGCCCTCTTCAATCGTCTGTTCTTTGCAGAGGAGTCATACGACCTCTCCAAGGTCGGTCGCATGAAATTCAATCGCCGACTCGGTCGTGACGAGGTACTCGGCCCCATGGTGCTCTCGAACGACGACATCCTCGACACGATTAAGGTCTTGGTTGAACTGCGCAACGGCCGCGGTGAGATTGACGACATTGATCACCTGGGCAACCGCCGTGTGCGTTGCGTCGGTGAGCTTGCCGAAAATCAGTTCCGCTCCGGCCTTGTGCGCGTTGAACGGGCTGTGAAGGAGCGTCTGGGTCAGGCCGAGGCTGACAACCTCATGCCCCACGACCTGATCAACAGCAAGCCCATCTCAGCCGCGATCCGCGAGTTCTTTGGCTCAAGCCAGCTCTCGCAGTTTATGGACCAGACCAATCCCCTCTCTGAAATCACCCACAAGCGCCGCGTGTCGGCCCTGGGTCCCGGCGGTTTGACGCGAGAGCGGGCTGGCTTTGAGGTTCGCGACGTCCACCCGACCCACTACGGCCGTGTCTGTCCCATTGAGACGCCCGAAGGCCCGAACATCGGCCTGATTAATTCGCTCGCCCTTTATGCACGCTTGAACGAATACGGCTTCTTAGAAACCCCTTACCGTAAGGTTGTCGATAGCCGTGTGACCGATCAGATCGAGTACCTCTCCGCTATTGAAGAGGGCCGGTATGTGATCGCGCAGGCCAATGCATCGGTGGATGAGACTGGCCGCTTAACCGGCGACCTGGTCTCTGTTCGGGTCAATGGCGAAACCACCCTGTCTGGGCCTGAGAAGGTCGAGTACATGGACGTTGCGCCCTCCCAGATTGTCTCGGTCGCTGCCTCGCTCATTCCATTCCTCGAGCATGATGACGCCAACCGAGCACTGATGGGCTCGAACATGCAGCGCCAGGCAGTCCCCTGCCTGCGCCCGCAGAAGCCACTCGTGGGAACCGGCATTGAGCGCACCTGTGCGGTTGACTCCGGAACAGTCGTTCAGGCCCGACGCGGCGGTGTCGTGGACTACGTCGACTCGCGCCGCATTGTGATTCGGGTCAGCGATGCTGAGACCCAGGTCGGTGAGTCGGGTGTCGACATCTACAACCTGATCAAGTACACCCGCTCCAACCAGAACACCAACATCAATCAGCGGCCAGTCGTGCGCAAGGGCGATATCGTGAGTCGCGGTGATGTGGTGGCCGATGGGGCTTCCACCGACCTTGGCGAGCTTGCCTTGGGCCAGAACATGCTTGTGGCCTTCATGCCTTGGAACGGCTACAACTTCGAAGACTCCATTCTGATCTCCGAGCGCGTTGTTGCTGAGGACCGATACACCTCTATCCACATCGAAGAGCTTTCCGTCTTTGCGCGGGACACCAAACTTGGACCCGAGGAGATTACGCGCGACATCTCTAACCTCTCCGAGGCACAGCTTGGCCGTCTTGATGATGCCGGCGTGGTCTACATCGGCGCAGAGGTTCAGGCGGGCGACGTCCTTGTGGGTAAGGTCACACCAAAAGGTGAAACCCAGCTCACGCCTGAAGAGAAGCTGCTGAGAGCCATCTTTGGTGAGAAGGCCTCCGACGTGAAAGACACCTCGTTGCGCGTGCCCTCAGGCATGAGTGGCACAGTCATCGATGTCCAGGTCTTCACCCGTGAGGGTATTCAGCGTGACAAGCGGGCGCAGCAGATCATTGACGAAGAACTCGGCCGTTTCCGCAAGGACCTCAATGATCAGCTCCGCATCGTGGAGGCAGACGCCTTTCAGCGGATCGAAAAGCTGCTCATTGGTCAGCCTGCAAATGGAGGGCCAAAGAAGCTTGCAAAGGGTGAGGCCATATCAGCGGCCTACCTCGCCGACCTTGATCGCTACCACTGGTTCGATATCCGCCTCTCGGACGAGACCGCTGCAAGCCAGCTTGAGTCTTTGAAAGAGTCGCTTGAGCAAAAGCGTCACTCCTTCGACCTGGCCTATCAGGAAAAGCATCGCAAGCTTACCCAGGGGGATGAACTGCCCCCAGGTGTGCTCAAGATGGTGAAGGTCTATCTTGCGGTCAAGCGTCGCCTGCAGCCAGGTGACAAGATGGCGGGTCGTCACGGAAACAAGGGCGTTGTCTCTCGCATCGTTCCGGTTGAGGACATGCCCCACATGGCCGATGGCCGTCCAGTGGACATCGTCCTCAATCCCTTGGGCGTACCTTCGCGGATGAATGTGGGTCAGATCCTAGAAACCCATTTGGGCTGGGCTGCAAAAGGAATGGGTCAGCGCATTGGTGAGATGCTCGATGCCCATGCGGCTGCCACCGATGTGCGAAAGGCGCTCGAGGGTATTTATAACCAGACTGGAAAGCCCGAGGACATTGCCTCCCTGTCCGACGCCGAGGTGCTTGAACTCGCCGACAATCTGCGTGATGGCGTGCCTTTTGCCACCCCTGTGTTTGACGGCGCGCACGAGTCGGAAATACGCAAGATGCTTGAGCTGGCCTACCCTGAGGCCGTATCCAAGCGCGTCGGTCTCTCCGCCACCCGCACGCAGGTTCAGCTCTACGATGGCCGCACAGGCGAGGCATTTGATCGATTTACCACCGTGGGCTACATGCACATGCTCAAGCTTCACCACCTGGTTGACGACAAGATGCACGCCCGCTCGACCGGACCCTACTCATTGGTCACGCAGCAGCCCCTGGGCGGTAAGGCCCAGTTCGGTGGACAGCGCTTCGGTGAAATGGAGGTCTGGGCGCTCGAGGCTTATGGTGCGGCCTACACCCTGCAAGAAATGCTCACCGTCAAGTCTGACGACGTGGGCGGACGTACCCGTGTCTACGAAAACATCGTCAAAGGCGACCACATCATCGATGCGGGCATGCCTGAGTCCTTCAATGTGTTGGTCAAAGAGATCCGATCACTCGGCATCGACATTGACCTCGAACGTCAATAACAAGAGGAACGCTTCGCCATGAAAGCACTGCTCGATCTCTTTAAGCAGGTCCAACAGGACCAGCAGTTTGACGCCATCCGCATCGGCCTCGCTTCGCCGGACAAGATTCGTTCTTGGTCCTATGGCGAGGTTAAGAAGCCTGAAACCATTAACTACAGAACCTTCAAGCCTGAGCGCGACGGCCTGTTCTGCGCCAAGATTTTCGGCCCGGTCAAGGATTACGAGTGTCTGTGCGGTAAGTACAAGCGCCTAAAGCACCGTGGCGTGATCTGCGAGAAGTGCGGCGTCGAGGTCACCCTCGCCAAAGTGCGTCGCGAACGCATGGGCCACATTGAGCTTGCAAGCCCCATTGCTCACATCTGGTTCTTGAAGTCCCTGCCTTCGCGTTTGGGCATGGTGCTTGACATGACGCTGCGTGACATTGAGCGCGTGCTTTATTTCGAAGCCTATGTGGTGATTGAGCCGGGCATGACCCCGCTCAAGCGCGCCCAGATCATGTCTGAAGATGATTACATCGCCAAGGTTGAGCAGTATGGCGATGGTGAGTTCGAGGCTGTGATGGGCGCAGAGGGCATCGCTGCGTTGTTGTCCTCGATTGATCTGGACCGCGAGGTTGAGACCCTGCGCAAGGACCTGACCGAGACATCGTCCGATGCCAAGATCAAAAAAATCGCCAAGCGACTCAAGGTTCTGGAGGGCTTTCAGAAGTCGGGGGTGAAGCCCGACTGGATGGTCATGCAGGTGCTGCCAGTCCTTCCGCCAGAATTACGGCCGCTCGTGCCGCTGGATGGCGGTCGCTTCGCCACATCCGATCTGAACGACCTCTATCGCCGCGTCATCAACAGAAACAACCGCCTCAAGCGACTGCTGGAACTGCGTGCGCCCGAGATCATTGTGCGCAACGAAAAGCGCATGCTGCAAGAATCGGTTGACTCACTGCTCGACAACGGTCGTCGCGGCAAGGCGATGACTGGCGCCAATAAGCGTGCCCTCAAGTCCCTCGCCGACATGATTAAGGGCAAGGGCGGACGGTTCCGTCAGAACCTGCTCGGAAAGCGCGTGGACTACTCCGGCCGTTCGGTTATCGTGGTGGGCCCCCAGCTCAAGCTCCATCAGTGCGGCCTGCCCAAGCTCATGGCCCTGGAGCTCTTCAAGCCCTTTATCTTCAATAAGCTCGAACTTCGCGGCATGGCGACCACCATCAAGGCCGCCAAGAAGCTTGTTGAGCAGCAGGTGCCCGAGGTCTGGGACATTCTTGAAGAAGTCATCCGCGAACACCCAGTCATGCTCAACCGTGCGCCAACCCTACACCGGCTTGGCATTCAGGCATTTGAGCCTGTCTTGATCGAAGGCAAGGCCATTCAGTTGCACCCTCTGGTCTGTGCGGCCTTCAACGCCGACTTTGACGGCGACCAGATGGCCGTTCACGTCCCCCTCTCGCTTGAGGCTCAAATGGAAGCGCGCACCCTGATGCTCGCCTCCAATAACGTCCTCTTCCCATCCAACGGGGAGCCTTCGATTGTTCCTTCTCAGGACATCGTGCTGGGTCTTTATTACGCCACCCGTGAGAAGGTCAATGGGCGGGGTGAGGGCATGTTCTTTGCCGATGTCAAAGAGCTTGACCGCGCATACGCGAACAAAGAAGTGGAGTTGGGTAGCCGTGTCACGGTTCGACTGCAAGAGGTCGAAGTCAATCGAGAGACGGGCGTGCATACCCCGAAAACGGTGCGCTATGAGACCACCGTAGGGCGCGCACTGCTCTCGCGCATTCTCCCTGCTGGCCTTCCGTTCTCACACATCAACAAGGCGCTTAAAAAGAAAGAAATTTCCCGCCTGATCAACGCCTCGTTCCGTCGTTGCGGTCTGCGTGCCACCGTTATTCTGGCCGACAAGCTGCTGCAATCAGGCTTTACGCTGGCGACACGCGCGGGCATTTCGATCTGCGTAGACGACATGCTTGTGCCGAGCCAGAAGGTCGACATCCTCAGCCGTGCAGAGACCGAGGTCAAAGAGATCGAGCAGCAGTATGCCTCCGGTCTTGTGACATCTGGCGAGCGTTACAACAAGGTGGTGGACATCTGGGGCCGCGCGGGCGACCAAGTGGGCAAGGCCATGATGGACCAGCTCGCCAGTGAGCAGGTCACAGACCGCCACGGTCACGAGGTTCGTCAGGAGTCGTTCAATTCCATCTACATGATGGCCGACTCCGGCGCCCGTGGATCCGCAGCCCAGATCCGGCAGCTTGCGGGTATGCGAGGCCTGATGGCCAAGCCCGATGGCTCCATCATTGAAACCCCCATCACGGCGAATTTCCGTGAGGGTCTCAATGTGTTGCAGTACTTCATCTCCACGCACGGCGCCCGTAAAGGCCTCGCAGATACGGCCCTCAAGACCGCGAACTCGGGCTACCTGACGCGCCGTCTTGTGGACGTTACCCAAGACCTCGTCGTCATTGAAGATGACTGTAAGACGGACAATGGCATCACCATGAAGGCGCTCGTCGAGGGCGGTGAGGTGATTGAAGCCTTGCGTGATCGTATTCTTGGCCGCGTCACGGCATCGGAAGTCGTTAACCCCGAGACCCAAGAGACGCTGATTGAAGCGGGCGAAGTGCTCAACGAAGACATGGTCGATGACATCGAACGTCTGGGCATTGACGAGGTGCGAGTTCGCACCCCGCTCACCTGCGCCACGCGTTATGGTCTGTGTGCCAAGTGCTACGGACGGGACCTGGGTCGAGGCCATCTGGTCAATGTGGGCGAGGCCGTTGGTGTGATTGCTGCCCAGTCCATTGGTGAGCCAGGCACACAGCTCACGATGCGCACCTTCCACATTGGTGGTGCAGCCTCGCGTACCGCCGCACAATCCAGTATTGAGGCGAAGTCCAACGGCACCATCCGGTTCACAGCCACCATGCGCTATGTGAACAATGCCAAGGGTGAGCCCATCGTGATCTCGCGATCGGGCGAGGTGCTGATTGTCGATGACAACGGCCGTGAGAGAGAGCGTCACAAAGTGCCCTATGGCGCAACGCTCTCGATGGTGGATGGTCACCCGGTGAAGGCTGGGGCCATTCTTGCCACCTGGGATCCGCTCACACGACCCATCATCACCGAGTACGCCGGTACGGTTCGCTTTGAGAACGTGGAAGAGGGCGTTACGGTAGCCAAGCAGATTGATGAGGTGACCGGCCTATCCACCCTCGTCGTGATCGACGCCAAGCGTCGCAGCGCGGCTTCCAAGGGCGTTCGCCCACAGGTCAAGCTGATTGATGCCTCAGGTGAAGAGGTGCGCATTGCTGGAACTGACCATGCCGTGAACATCAGCTTCCCGGTTGGCGCACTGATCACTGTGCGTGATGGCCAAGATGTGGCGGTGGGTGAGGTGCTTGCGCGTATTCCTCAAGAGTCTCAGAAGACCCGCGACATTACTGGCGGTCTGCCCCGCGTGGCCGAACTCTTCGAAGCCCGCTCGCCCAAAGACGCGGGTATGTTGGCCGAGGTCACCGGAACTGCATCCTTTGGAAAAGACACCAAGGGCAAGCAGCGTCTGGTGATCACCGATATGGACGGCATCGCCCAAGAGTTCCTGATTCCCAAGGAAAAGAGTGTGCTCGTGCATGACGGGCAGATCGTGAACAAGGGCGAGATGATTGTGGACGGCCCCGCTGATCCTCAGGACATCCTGCGTTTGTTGGGGATCGAGGCACTGGCTCGCTACATCGTGGACGAGGTCCAAGACGTCTACCGACTCCAGGGTGTGAAGATCAACGACAAGCACATTGAGGTCATCGTTCGCCAAATGCTGCGTCGCGTCCAGATCTCTGACCCCGGCAATACGCGCTTCATTCCGGGTGAACAGGTTGAGCGCTCTGATCTGCTCGAAGAGAACGACCGCGTGGAGGCCGAGGGTGGACGCCCGGCGATGTACGAGAACCTGTTGTTGGGTATTACCAAGGCCTCGCTCTCAACGGACTCCTTCATCTCCGCGGCCTCCTTCCAGGAGACCACCCGCGTGCTGACCGAGGCTGCGATCATGGGCAAGAAGGACGATCTGCGCGGTCTCAAGGAGAACGTGATTGTGGGACGACTCATTCCCGCAGGCACAGGCTTGGCGTTCCATAAGGCGCGCAAAGACCGCGAGCAAGCCGAGGCGGCGGAGGCTAAGACCCTGGCCGAGCAAGCCGCGCTTGAGGCCGAGGCGCTGTTTTCCGGACCGGATGACATGGGTGCAGAAGATGCCCAAGGAGAATCGGCTTGACAGCCTAGGTGAAAAGCCCAAAAATTGAGGGCTTTTCACCAATCGCAGTGAAATTCAGAACAGAACAGTTGAAGGAATAAGCAATGCCAACCATTAACCAGCTGGTGCGTAAACCCCGCGTCAGCGAAGTCATCAAGAGCAAGAGCCCTGCGCTCGAGTCTTGTCCTCAGCGTCGTGGTGTCTGCACCCGTGTCTACACCACCACCCCGAAGAAGCCGAACTCAGCGCTGCGTAAAGTAGCCAAGGTTCGACTCACCAACGGTTTTGAGGTCATCTCCTACATTGGTGGTGAAGGCCACAACCTGCAGGAGCACTCCGTGGTCCTCATTCGTGGCGGTCGAGTCAAGGACCTGCCCGGTGTGCGCTACCACATCGTGCGTGGCTCGCTTGACCTGCAGGGCGTAAAAGATCGCCGTCAGTCACGCTCCAAGTACGGTGCGAAGCGTCCTAAGGCCGGTGCTGCGAAGGCAGACGGCAAGAAGTAATTCACTTCCCGCCTAGGCCAACTCCTTTAGAGGGGGTCCTGGCGGGTTCTTTGGTATGGAGTAAGGGTTGGCGCACTCATATACATCTGAGTGGACTGTCGACTGAGCCTGCTCGATTGATCGGGCTCAACTGAAACGCAACTGGTAAAGGAAGTCCACATGCCCCGTCGTCGCGAAGTGCCTAAACGTATTGTCCTGCCCGATCCCAAGTTCGGCAGCGAAGATGTCTCCAAGTTCATGAATGTGGTCATGCTCCACGGCAAGAAGGCTGTTGCCGAGCGCATCGTCTACGGTGCCTTCGAGCAGATCGAAAAGGTTGCCAAAAAGAACCCGATGGAGGTGTTCCAGTCGGCCCTGAATAACGCCAAGCCGCTCGTCGAAGTCAAGAGCCGTCGCGTGGGGGGTGCGAACTACCAGGTTCCCGTCGAAGTGCGCCCAGCTCGCCGCATGGCGCTGGCTATGCGCTGGCTCCGAGAGGCTGCCAAGAAGCGCGGCGAGAAATCGATGAACCTGCGGTTGGCAGGCGAACTCCTCGAGGCCGCTGAAGGCCGCGGCGGTGCTGTCAAGCGCCGCGATGAAGTCCACCGTATGGCAGAGGCCAACAAGGCCTTCTCCCATTTCCGTTTCTAATCTCTCCCAAAAGGAAGATCCATGGCTCGCAAGACCCCCATTGAGCGCTATCGCAACATTGGTATTAGCGCCCACATTGACGCAGGTAAGACCACCACCACTGAGCGCATCCTGTTCTACACAGGTGTCAACCACAAGATCGGTGAGGTGCACGATGGCGCCGCGACCATGGACTGGATGGAGCAGGAGCAAGAGCGTGGCATCACGATCACCTCTGCGGCGACGACCACCTTCTGGAAGGGCATGGATGCATCCATGCCCGAGCACCGCATCAACATCATCGATACCCCGGGACACGTGGACTTCACCATTGAGGTCGAGCGGTCCATGCGTGTGCTCGATGGTGCCTGCATGGTCTACTGTGCCGTTGGCGGCGTTCAGCCTCAGTCAGAGACCGTCTGGCGTCAGGCTAACAAATACAAAGTGCCCCGACTGGCCTTCGTAAACAAGATGGACCGCACGGGCGCGAATTTCTTCAAGGTGGTCGAGCAGATGAAGACCCGTCTGCGTGCGAACCCTGTGCCGATTGTGGTGCCCATCGGCGCTGAAGAGAATTTCAAAGGCGTGGTCGACTTGATCAAGATGAAGGCGATTCTCTGGGACGAAGCCAGCCAAGGCACCAAGTTCGAATACGCAGAGATCCCCGCCGAGCTTCAGGCCGTCTCAGAAGAGTGGCGCGAGAAGATGGTGGAGGCCGCGGCCGAGCACAACGAAGATCTCATGAACAAGTACCTTGAAGGCGGCGTGCTCTCCGAGGATGAGATCATGCAGGGCATCCGGGCCCGCACCATCGCGGGTGAAATTCAGCCCATGCTTTGTGGCTCAGCCTTCAAGAATAAGGGCGTGCAGCGCATGCTCGACGCAGTGATTCAGTTTCTACCCAGCCCCATCGAGATTCCTCCTGTCACCGGCACCCATGAAGACGGTACGGAGGCCTCCCGAAAGGCCGATGACAAGGAGAAGTTCTCCGCGCTTGCGTTCAAGCTCATGAACGACCCCTTTGTGGGCCAGCTCACCTTCGTTCGCGTCTATTCGGGCGTGCTGAAGTCGGGCGATACCGTGCTCAATTCGGTCAAGGGAAAGAAAGAGCGCATTGGCCGTCTGCTTCAGATGCACGCCAATCAGCGTGAAGAAATCTCGGAGATTCTCGCGGGCGACATTGCTGCTGCCGTGGGCCTCAAAGAGGTCACCACCGGCGACACCCTCTGTGATCCCGAGTCTGTCATTGTGCTCGAGCGCATGGAGTTCCCCGAGCCCGTGATCTCCCAAGCCGTCGAACCCAAGACCAAGGCTGACCAAGAGAAGATGGGCATCGCGCTCAATCGTCTCGCGAAGGAGGATCCTTCCTTCCGCGTGCGGACCGACGAAGAGTCTGGTCAGACCATCATCTCGGGTATGGGTGAGCTGCACCTCGAGATTCTGGTTGACCGCATGAAGCGTGAGTTCGGTGTTGAAGCAACGGTTGGTAAACCCCAGGTGGCCTACCGCGAGACCATTCGCAAGTCTGTCGAAATCGAAGGCAAGTACGTCAAGCAGTCCGGCGGTAAGGGACAGTTTGGTCACGTATGGCTCAAGCTCGATCCCCAGGAAGAGGGTAAGGGCTACGAGTTTGTCGACGCGATTAAGGGTGGTGTCGTGCCCCGTGAGTTCATTCCCTCGGTTGATAAGGGCTGTGCGGACACCATGAACTCTGGCGTGCTTGCTGGCTTTCCAGTGGTCGACATCAAGGTGACGTTGTTTGATGGTTCATACCACGACGTTGACTCGTCGCAGATCGCGTTCGAGCTCGCTGCATCCATGGGCTTTAAAGACGGCATGCGCAAGGCAAACCCAGTCCTCCTCGAGCCCATGATGGCCGTGGAGGTTGAGACCCCTGAAGATTACGCTGGCACCGTGATGGGAGACTTGTCCTCCCGCCGTGGCATGGTGCAAGGCATGGACGATATGGTGGGCGGCGGTAAGGTCATCAAGGCCGAAGTTCCGCTGGCAGAAATGTTCGGTTACTCCACGACTCTGCGGTCATTGACCCAAGGCCGTGCAACCTACACCATGGAATTTAAGCACTACTCTGAAGCACCAAAGAACGTGGCAGAGGCTGTCATGAGCAGCCGAACCAAGTAACACCCTCCCACAACCCAGTTGATTATTTAGTTAAAGGAATCGGAAATGGCCAAGGGCAAGTTTGAGCGGACCAAGCCGCATGTGAACGTAGGGACGATTGGTCACGTGGACCATGGTAAGACGACGCTGACGGCGGCGATCACGACGGTGTTGTCGACGAAGTTT
>JBJOHF010000098.1:0-2990 GCA_046047855.1 Pseudomonadota bacterium
CCACCAAGTCTGAGACCACCGTGAAGGTCGTGCTTCCGGCCGCCCTGCCAGGAATCGTCGGTGCAATACTGCTCGCGGTCAGCCGGGCGATCGGAGAGACGATGATTGTCGTCTTGGCGGCGGGAAACTCTCCCGTCCTCACTGCCAATCCGTTCGAGGCGGTGTCAACAGTGACGGTCTCGATTGTGAATCAACTGACTGGCGACCAGGACTTCTCGAGTGCACAGTCACTGGTTGCGTTTGCCCTCGGGCTCACATTATTCGCGATGACCCTGGTGCTCAATGTCATCGCCCTGGTGATCGTGCGTCGCTATAGGGAACAGTATGAGTAATGTCACAATGCCCCCCACGTCTGAGGGCTCCTTCAAGGGCTATGCCGCTATTGAACAGCGCGTTCGACAGTCGTTGCGTGGCCGAAAGCGTGCGGAGTCCAGGTTCGTTATGTTTGGCGCGGCAGCGGTGACCGCTGCGGTCTTGTTGGTCTTTATATTGTTTGCATCTGTAATCTCGAAGGGGCTCCCAGCCTTCTGGCAGACTCAGATTGATCTGGACATTTTCTTTTCCCCAGAGGTGGTACAGGTAGAGCCCCCCCCAACGGAGTCGGCCTACGCCAGTCCGGCTGAGTACCTGGATGCGCGTCAAAAGTGGGTCAATAGTCTGGGCTTTGTGAACTTCAATGCGCTCATGATCGATGCGGTGGCCAAGCATATTCCGGAAGCTGCAGAGAGCCCCCGAAGCGCCATCGCACTCATCACCTCAGGTGAGCGTTTCGCCCTACGCGACCTTGTCGCGAATGATCCATCTGTGATTGGCACCACCGTTCGACTGAGTCTGCTTACTGACGCCAATGTGGACGTTTGGCTCAAGGGAAATATTGACCGAAGCCTGCCCGATGAACAGCAGCAGCTCAGCGCCCTTACACGGCAGTGGGCCGATCAGTTGTATGAGAAGGGTGTTATTCAGAATAGGTTCAGCACGGCCTTGTTCATGAATCCAGACTCCCGAAGTTCACTTGCTGCGGCGGGACTGGCCGGTGCCTTTATGGGCTCGCTCTTCATGATGATCATCGTGATCCTCCTGGCGGTGCCCATTGGCGTCTCCTCTGCGATCTACCTCGAGGAGTTTGCTCCAAAAAACAGGTGGACAGACCTCATCGAAGTCAATATCAATAACCTTGCAGCGGTACCCTCGATTGTCTTCGGCCTCCTCGGGGCAGCTGTATTCATCCTCTGGTTCAACCTGCCCATTTCTGCGCCGGTGGTGGGGGGGCTGGTGCTGACACTCATGACGCTTCCGACAGTCATCATTGCTACTCGCTCCACTCTGAAGGCAATCCCGCCATCGATTCGAGAGGGTGCAATGGCGGTCGGCGCTTCGAAGGTGCAGGCCATCACAGATCACGTGCTCCCTCTTGCGCTCCCCGGCATCCTGACCGCGACCATCATCGGGGTGGCCCAGGCCTTGGGTGAGACAGCGCCCCTGCTGCTCATCGGCATGAGTGCCTTTGTCGCGAGTGTCCCCGCGACACCGTTCGATCAGGCCACCGCGCTTCCAGTTCAGATTTACCTCTGGCAGGGCAATGAGCTTCGTAACTTCTTTGAGGGCCGAACGTCTGCAGCCATCATGGTTCTGCTGGGGCTGCTTCTTACCCTGAATTCCATCGCCGTTGTACTACGCAAAAAACTTGAGACAAGGTGGTAGACCATGAGCACAGAGACTTCGACCCAACCAACCTCTAGTCAACAACCCGTAGCCTCCAGCCGGATGGACCCCGCCAGCTTTGCATCGAAGTCCGGTGGAGACAAGACTCAGGGCGCAGTGAAGATTCAGGCCAAGGATGTTTGTGTTTACTACGGTGAGAATAAGGCTTTGCACAGCGTCTCGTTGGATATTCACACCAATGAGGTCATGGCCTTCATCGGCCCCTCTGGCTGCGGAAAGTCCACCTTTCTTCGGTGCATGAATCGCATGAATGACACGGTTGCAGGTGCCCGCGTGACGGGCCTGATCGCCGTTGACTCCCAAGATATCTACGACCCGAGTCTCGATGTTGTTCTGCTGCGTGCTCAGGTTGGAATGGTTTTTCAGAAGCCCAATCCTTTTCCAAAGTCGATCTACGAGAACATTGCCTATGGTCCAAGGCTTCATGGGTTGGTGAGTTCCAAGGGTCAACTCGACGAGATCGTCGAGGCAAGCCTCCGCAAGGCCGGCATCTGGGACGAGGTCAAAGACCGTTTGGACGCGCCTGGCACTGGCTTGTCTGGTGGTCAGCAGCAACGCCTCTGCATTGCGAGGGCGATCGCCGTCAGCCCAGACATTATTCTGATGGATGAGCCCTGCTCAGCACTGGATCCGATCGCTACAGCTCGAATCGAGGAACTCATTCACGAATTGAAGTCGAACTACACCATTGTGATCGTGACCCACAATATGCAACAGGCTGCGCGCGTGGCCGATCGCACCGCCTTCTTTCACCTTGGGAATTTGGTGGAACTCGGCCCAACGGATCAGATCTTCATCAATCCGAAAGAGCAGCGAACTGAGGACTACGTTACCGGTCGTTACGGCTGATTAATTTGGGATCATCGGCACGAGTGCGGCCTCAAACTGCTCCGTGGCTGCTCGCCAAGTGAATTGCGCTGCCCGCTCCAGCGCAGCCTCACGGGGAATCTCCAGGCAGGCAAGGCAGGCCTGGCGCAAGTCATTGGATAACACACCAGCCTTGCTCGTGCCCACCACATCGATCGGGCCGGCCACGGGATAAGCCGCCACCGGGAGTCCGCAGGCCATGGCCTCCACCATGACGAGCCCGAAGGTGTCGGTCAGGCTTGGAAAGACAAAGACATCGGCCTGGCTATAGACCTCGGCGAGCTTGTCTTGTGGGAGCACACCAATCCAATTGACACTCGGGTAACGCGCCTTCAGTGTGGCCTCCAAGGGGCCCTCTCCGGCCACCCATTTTTCGCCGGGCAGCTCGAGTGACAAGAAGG
>JBJOHF010000099.1:0-20381 GCA_046047855.1 Pseudomonadota bacterium
GCCTATTTAGGCACTGCCCACTCCGAGGCCGACCTGGAGGATTGCCTCGCAGGCCGGCGTCAGATTCAGTTCGATCGCGATACCTACCGCATCTTGCTGAAGGTGGTGGGGCAGATGCAGCCGCTACGTCATTAGGTCAAATCGGTCTGCGTTCATCACTTTGGTCCATGCCGCGATGAAGTCCCTGACAAATTTCTCGCGGTTATCGTCTTGCGCATAAAGCTCTGCATACGCGCGAAGAATCGAGTTTGAACCGAAGACGAGGTCGACCCGTGTCGCTGTGAACCGTGTTTGGCCAGATGCGCGATCGACCAGCGCATAGCTATTTCGCCCGGTTGGCTTCCAGTGCATGCGCATGTCCGTCAGATGAACGAAGAAGTCGTTCGAGAGAACTCCGACCCGCTCAGTGAAGACGCCGTGTGAGCTACCGCCGTGATTGGTGCCGAGCACCCGCATGCCGCCAATCAGGACGGTCATCTCCGGGGCAGTGAGTCCCATGAGCTGCGCGCGGTCTAGCAGCATCTCTTCGGGCTTCACAACGTAGTGCTTCTTCTGCCAATTGCGAAAGCCATCTGCCAATGGCTCGAGCACAGCGAAAGACTCGACATCCGTCTGCTCCTGATTGGCGTCACCCCGTCCCGGGCTAAAGGGCACTGTGATGTCAAATCCCCCCGCCTTTGCAGCGTTCTCAATACCGACATTTCCGGCCAGCACGATCACGTCGGCAACACTCGCACCGGTGTCTTGAGCAATGGCCTCGAGCACACTCAGGACTCTTGAGAGTCTCTCAGGCTCGTTTCCCTCCCAGTCTCGCTGAGGCGCCAGGCGAATACGCGCTCCATTGGCTCCCCCGCGGAAGTCTGAGCCGCGGAAGGTACGAGCGCTGTCCCAAGCTGTTGCAACCATCTCTGCATTCGAGAGGCCGCTTGCAGCGATTTTGGACTTCACGGCCTGAACATCAAAGTCACGCCTGCCTGCGGGAACGGGGTCTTGCCAGATCAACTCTTCGCTGGGCACCTCTGGGCCGATATATCTCGATTTGGGGCCCATGTCTCTGTGGGTGAGCTTAAACCAGGCTCTCGCGAACACCTCTGAGAAGTAGGCAGGATCTTGATAGAAGCGCTCAGAGATTTTGCGATACGCGGGATCCATCTTCATGGCCATGTCCGCATCGGTCATGATGGGGTTGTAGCGGATTGATGGGTCTTCGACGTCGGTTGGCTTATCCTCTTCCTTGATGTTGATTGGCTCCCACTGCCATGCGCCTGCAGGGCTCTTCTTGAGTTCCCAGTCGTAGTTCAGTAGGAGGTGGAAGTAGCCGTTGTCCCACTGGGTTGGGTGGGTTGTCCAGGCGCCCTCAATGCCGCTCGTGACCGTGTTTCGGCCAATGCCGCGCCCCTTCTTGTTCATCCAACCAAGCCCCTGCTCCTCAAGTTCTTCGCCCTCTGGGCTGGGGCCGAGGTCAGCCGCGTTGCCGTTGCCGTGGCATTTGCCAACGGTATGGCCGCCAGCGGTGAGGGCAACGGTTTCCTCATCGTTCATGGCCATTCGGGCAAACGTAACGCGTACGTCATGCGCGGTGCGCAAGGGATCGGGCACACCATTGACGCCCTCTGGGTTGACATAAATGAGTCCCATCTGGACAGCTGCTAATGGGTTCTCAAGCGACGTTCGATCGTCGCCAGACGATTCGTATCGAGTTGAAGCCAGCCATTCCTTTTCGGATCCCCAATAGATGTCTTTCTCGGGGTGCCAAATGTCCTCGCGTCCGAAGCTAAACCCGAAGGTCTTTAGGCCCATAGACTCGTAGGCCACATTGCCGGCCAAGATGATGAGATCTGCCCAAGAGAGCTTGTTGCCATATTTTTTCTTGATGGGCCAGAGCAGACGGCGCGCCTTGTCGAGGTTGGCATTGTCTGGCCATGAGTTCAGGGGCGCGAAGCGCTGCGCTCCAGTGCCGCCCCCGCCACGACCATCGGCGACACGGTAGGTGCCGGCCGCGTGCCATGCCATTCGTACCATCAGTCCCCCGTAGTGGCCCCAGTCTGCAGGCCACCAATCCTGGCTGTCTGTCATGAGAGTCGTGATGTCTTGCTTCAACGCGTTTACATCGAGGGCTTTCACGGCTTCACGATAGTTAAAGCCGGTGAGGGGGTTGGTCTTCTGGTCATGCTGGTGAAGGATGTCCAGGTTCAGATTGGTCGGCCACCATTCCATGTTGGTGGTGCTTCCAGAGGTGTTGGCCCCGTGCATGACGGGGCAGGTTCCGGCTGTAGACATGTCGTTGTCCTTTCAAGGCTGGTTGATCGGGATCTACACAAATAGGTTGCGCCAATCGCTTAAAACAATCCAATCGTTGTTTTTAATGATGGTCATAGTTCAGACCCATCATGAGATCCTCCATCTATTGATAGACATCAATACCCCTGACAAGCGCTGTCGATCTACTGAAGACTCTGCTGGTGATTTGAACTTACTCAGGAGGCACGCCATGTTTAAACACATTCTGGTTCCAACCGACGGTTCTGAGCTCTCGATGCGGGCTGCTCATCAGGCCATAGCACTCGCCAAGGCGCTCAATGCGAAGATCACCGCCTTTCACTCCGCGCCTGATTACGAAAGTGGTGTCTACGCAGGCTATGCCATGGAGGGCTTTTACCTGCCGGAGGACATCGGTAAGCGGGTTGAGGAAAACGCGCGGGGATATGTTGGCGACATCGAAAAGGCCTGCGAGGCTGCCGGCGTTCCGTGTGCTGCGGTCTACGTGTTGAGCGTTCGGGTGAGTGAGAGCATTCTGAAAGCGTGCGAGCAGTATGGCTGCGACTTAATCACTATGGCCTCTCATGGCCACACGGGCGTCATGGGCGTTTTGTTGGGAAGCGAGACGCAGAAAGTGCTGGCCCATGCAAAGGTTCCGGTCTTGGTGGTACGCTAGCGCGCATGCCTACCCGAGCGGCCCCTCCAGACCTCGCTTCATTCCCCATTCGGTCTCAAGACAAGCTTAGATACGGCGACACCGACCGCCAGGGCCATGTGAATAACGCGGTCTTCTCGACCTTTCTTGAGACCGGTCGGGTAGAAATGCTTCAAACCCAGACTGAGCCCATCCTCGATCCGGGCTGCTCTTTTGTCATTGCTAGCCTGCAGCTCGATTATCTGAATGAAGTGACCTGGCCGGGCATTGTCGAAATCGGAACGGGCGTTGAACGCGTTGGATCTGCGTCCGTCACCCTGCTCCAAGCGGTGTTCCAACATGGCCTGTGTGTGGCAAACGGAAAGACAGTTGTCGTCCAGGTCAATAATGAGACGCGCCGATCACAGCCCCTCTCGCCAGAGGCCGTGAGCCGGCTAAAAGCGCTTATTGCCCCAGCTTGAGCAGGTCGGTTCCTTCACCGAGCGATAGCAGACCAGACTTGCTGTAGAGCCCTAGCTTTCCGCGCGTGTCGGTGATGTCGAGATTGCGCATGGTGAGCTGACCGATACGATCAGCCGGAGAAAATGGCGCGTCTTCAACCTTCTCCATGCTCAGTCGCTCGGCTGCATAGGTCAGGTTCGGGCTCTCGGTGTTCAGAATGCTGTAGTCGTTGCCCCGACGAAGTTCGATGGTGACCTCGCCGGTGACCGCGCGGGCCACCCAACGCTGGGCGGTCTCACGCAACATAATGGCCTGAGGGTCAAACCAACGGCCCTGGTAGAGCAGTCGGCCCAGCTTGAGCCCATTGATGCGGTATTGCTCAATGGTGTCTTCATTGTGAATGCCCGAGACAAGCCGCTCGTAAGCGATGTGCAGGAGAGCCATTCCAGGCGCCTCATAAATGCCCCTGCTCTTGGCTTCGATGATGCGGTTCTCGATCTGGTCGCACATGCCTAAGCCATGGCGTCCACCAATCTCATTGGCCTTCAGAAAGAGCTCGACAGCATGCTCAAAGGTCTTCCCGTTGAGTGCGACGGGCAGGCCTTCCTCAAATCGCACGGTGACCTCTTCGGCCTTGACCGGGCAGTCTTCTTGCCAAAATGGGACCCCCATGATGGGGTTCACAATGCGCACACTTGCGGAGAGTTCTTCTAGGTCTTTAGCCTCGTGGGTGGCCCCCAGCATGTTGCTATCGGTGCTGTAGGCCTTCTCCACGCTCATCTTGTAGTCAAAGCCGTTTGCAATCAGGAATTCGCTCATTTCCTTGCGGCCACCCAGCTCGTCAATAAACTGCTGATCAAGCCACGGCTTGTAGATTTTGAGACTCGGATTCGTGAGCAGACCGTAGCGGTAGAAGCGCTCGATGTCGTTTCCCTTGAAGGTGGAGCCATCGCCCCAGATATTGACGTCGTCTTCCTTCATGGCAGCGACCAGCATGGTGCCTGTCACGGCGCGGCCAAGGGGTGTGGTGTTGAAGTAGGTGGCGCCGCCCGTGCGAATATGAAACGCACCGGTTTGAATTGCAGCGATGCCCTCATGGGCCAGTTGCATGCGGCAGTCGATGAGCCGAGCGAGTTCGGCACCATAGGCCTTCGCCTTGCGCGGAATCTCGTTGTAATCACTCTCGTCAGGTTGGCCAAGGTTTGCCGTGTAAGCATAGGGAATTGCGCCCTTTTGCCGCATCCATAAAAGGGCAGCACTGGTGTCGAGACCACCCGAAAATGCAATGCCGACACGCTGCCCTGATGGCAGGCTCTGGAGAATAGTTGCCATGGCTTATCCGAAATGACAGATGTAATGAAAGGCCTCAGCCACGCGAATATCGAAACCACCATTCGCTGGGATTGAGAACGATTGACCTGGCGTACAGGTTTGCCATGCGTCTTGTCCGTGCACACGGTATTCGCAAGCACCGCCGGTGCATTCCATGATTTCAGGTGCGCCAATATTGAACGTGAGGGTGGAGGGCAGAATGACCCCCACCGATTTGCGGCTGCCGTCGGCGAAATGAACGGTGTGGCTGACGCACTTGCCGTCGAAAAACACGTTGGCTCGGGTGGAGATGCTGGAGGGGTGTAGGGTTTCGGTTGTCATGGCGTAATAGTAGCGGCACTCGCTCAACTTCACTCAGGGCACTTGATACCCCGGGGGGTTTGGGATTAAATTGCTGCCATGGCTAAGCCCCTCTTGTGGTTCCGACATCCCGACGATGAAACCCCGTGGATCAACGAGACCGCGGTCCGCATTCGCGCGGGCATCATGTTGGCCATCCCCATCTTCATGGCCTTTACGCTCTGGGATATCGTGATGGGCACCCGGTGGGAGGTCACCGGAAATGTGGTGAGAGACACATTTGATACTGACTTTGACGGGCGAATTCTCTACATGGTCGAAGCCGTCCGTCGCACATACGACTACAGCATCCAGACTTGGCTGCTCTTCTACACGCTCTTTGAAATGCTTGCAGGCATGACGGTGCGTACGGCTTATTTGTCCCCAACCGTCTGGCTCTCAACCTTTCTTGCTCGAAAGGCGAGGCCCTATTGGAAGCCGCTCGCACCCAAGCGATTCGCATGGAGCATTGGGGCTACGATGGTCTGTATTTGTTTGGTCTTTTTTCATCCCGAGGTGTTTGCAGGATGGGTGAACACGCTTTTTCAAACCGAGGTGCTTCCCACAACTGAGCAGTACATGCCTCGGTGGCTGCCCTTGGTGATGGTCTGGCTCTGTCTGGGCTTTATGTGGCTTGAGGCTATTCTGGGCTTTTGTGTGGGCTGTCAGATCCACGCCGGCCTTGTGAAGCTGGGCATCTTCAAGGAAGAGTGCGAGGCCTGTAATAACCTCGAGCGTTAAATTTCCTCGTATCGCATGCGCTTCACGGTGAGCATGTCGACGCCTTCAATCCGGATTAACCGGGTAGCTGCCTTGCGCTCTGGAGCGTGCAAGTCTCCTTCGTTGTAGAGGTGAGCATCGCCAGGTTGCAAGCTGTAACGGCGCAGGGCGCGCACTCGGCCAGCGACAGAGTCGGTTGCAGGTGAGACGAGCGCATAGTCGGTCATGAAGGTCTCTCCTTGGGCTTGTCCATAAATGGCCCAGGAGGGTCCATGATCGTGTGGGCCGCTGGATTTGGGCCCATCGTAGGTATGAATAAGCACGCAAAACCCCAAGTCTGGGTCTTCGTAGACTTTATTGCGTTCCAACGTGTTCGCCTCCACCGCGCTTTCGATAAAGGACTCGTTGCGAAGCAAGGCTTCTAGGGCGCGACAGACGACCTGTCTGCCCTCAGGGCCAGGATGGTCACGCAAGGCTTGCTGGGTGGTTTGAATGAAGGTGCTGAGTGCGTCGTGCATGTTGGCTCTCCTGCCTCTCTTAAATGCTGGCTGCGAGTTCAGCCGCTTCGCGAATGGCCCGCTTGGCATCGAGCCCTGAGGCGTCTCGAGCGCCTCCAATGACATGAGCGGTTTTGCCTCTCTCATGCAAAGCAGCTTGAAGCGGGTTGAATGGGGTCTGGCCCGCGCAGAGTATCAGGGTATCGAAGGGGAGCACCTCTCGCCCGCCCTTTGCGTCTGAGATCTCAAGTCCCGCAGGGCTGATCGCCTGATACTGCACGCCGCTGCGCATCGCCACGCCGTGCAGCTTGAGGGTGCTGCGATGAATCCATCCGGTGGTCTTGCCGAGGCCTTCACCGGGCTTGCCAGGCTTGCGCTGGAGCAATGTGATCTGCCGAGCGGCCCGAGCCATGTGGGGCCCGCGAGGGCTGAGCCCTCCTGGCTCACGTGCAGGGTCGGCCACTCCCCACTCAGAGAGCCATTCATCAAGGCCTGGAGCCGAGTCGCGGCAGAGAAACTCGGCCACATCGAAACCAATGCCGCCGGCACCCACAATGACCACGCGCGGGCCAACCGCGGCCTGACCGCGAAGCACATCCGTGTAGAAGACGACGCGCGGGTCGTCTTGTCCAGGGATGTGGGGGTTTCTTGGGGAGACGCCGGTCGCAAGGACGACCTCATCAAAGTCCTTGAGTACATCGACATGAACCGATGCTCCGAGGTGTTGATGCACTCCGGTCAGCTCGAGGCGTCTGCGCATGTAGCGCAACATTTCATGGAATTCCTCTTTGCCAGGAATGCGCTTGGCCATGTTGAGTTGGCCACCCAGGTCAGGGCTCGATTCAAAGAGGTGGACTTCGTGGCCACGTTCTGCAGTGTAGGCCGCTGCGGTTAAGCCGGCGGGCCCTGCACCTACCACTGCAATGCGCTTGCGCTGACTTGCGGGGCGGAATACCAAGGTGGTCTCTGCGCACGCACGCGGGTTCACCAAGCACGACGCAACCTTACTCTCGAAGACATGATCCAGACAGGCCTGATTGCAGGCGATGCAGGTGTTGATCTCGTCGGCACGGCCCTGGGCGGCTTTCACAACAAAATCGGGATCCGCTAAAAACGGCCTCGCCATCGAGACCATATCAGCCTCACCCTTGCTGAGAATCTGCTCGGCGATCTCTGGCGTGTTAATGCGGTTGGTCGTGATGAGCGGGGTACGGATACCTTCAGCCTGAAGCGCTGAGCGCATGCGCTGCGTGACCCAAGTAAATGCGGCTCTTGGAACGCTGGTGGCAATGGTGGGTATTCTTGCCTCATGCCAACCGATTCCGGTGTTGATGAGGGTAATGCCTGCAGCACTGATGGCGCGGGCGAGTGCAAGGGTCTCCTCGAACGTGCTTCCACCGGGGATGAGGTCAAGCATCGAGAGGCGATAGATAAGGATGAAGTCTTCCCCAAGTGCCTCTCGTGTGCGCCGCACGATTTCAATGGGCAGACGCATTCGGTTTTCGTATGACCCCCCCCATTCATCCCTTCGTTGATTGGTGGTGCTGACGATGAATTGATTAATGAAGTAGCCTTCCGACCCCATGATCTCGACGCCGTCGTAGCCCGCTTCTCGCGCCAACTCAGCACTGCGCACAAAGGCTTTGATCTGTCGCTCGACGCCCGCACTGGAGAGCGCCCATGGCGTGATGGGCGTGATCGGTGACTTGATGCGGCTGGGCGCCACGATGAAGGGGTGGTAGCCATATCGGCCGGTATGCAGAATCTGCATGGCAATCTTGCCGCCCTCCGCATGAACCGCCTCGGTGAGCACCCGATGGCGACGGCTGTCTGTCCGCGTGCGCATGCTCCCAGCGAAGGGCTTGCTCCATCCCGCAATGTTGGGCGCAAAACCACCCGTCACAATGAGACCGACCCCGCCCGCCGCCCGTTCGCGAAAATACGCTGCAAGGGGACCGAGATCGCTGCGATCTTCCAGCCCCGTGTGCATAGAACCCATGAGCACGCGATTGCGCAGGGTGGTGAATCCGAGGTCCAGGGGTGACAGGAGATGTGGATAGGGCATTTGCGACCTCAAGGGCTTAGGTAGCGGCGGCAGGACCAAGCCTGGTCCGCCAAGCGTAATTGGTTTGAGGCGACATTAAAGCGCAGGGTCTCCCCTGACGCATGTTGATATATCCGGTCGACACCCGTCTCTTCCTTGAACTGATAGGCCCTTCCGGCCAGGCGCATCTGCGTTGGGCTCATCTCAAGGTCGATCTCTTGTGGGCTGCCGTCTTTCAGGGTTGCGCTGCAATGGAACTCCTGGGTTCTCACAACGCAGCCCGATCCCATGCACACGAAGAGAAGAGAAGGCAGTACATGAGAGGGGATATTTCTCTTGAAATAGGTGCCAAATGCCCCCAACCTAGACAGCATGGAAAAAAACCGCATCACCGTCTCCGTTAACACCCAGTTTCTGCCGCATGAATCGAACGCACGTGAGCAGATGTTTACCTTTGCCTACACCGTTACCCTGACGAATCGCGGCCTCTTGCCGGCGCAGGTGATTGCGCGACACTGGGTGATTGAGGATGCTGCTGGGCATCGACAAGAGGTCAGAGGCCTCGGTGTTGTGGGTCAGCAGCCATTTCTGCAGCCTGGTGAGTCGTTTGAGTACACCAGTGGCACGCGCATCCAGAGCGCCTTGGGAAGCATGCACGGCAGCTACATTTGTATTGCAGATGATGCAGAAGTCTTTCAGGCGGAGATTCCAGCGTTCACGCTTCGCGCGCCCGAGGATGTGGCGGGCACGGCTGCTTCGACCGTATTGCACTAACGCTGCCACGGCCTAGACTGCTTTTCGTATTTCACGGGTTACGCTGGCTAGGCAGGCCGCAATGATCACTGCGCAGACCACAACAGAAATGCCAAGTGCTTCCCAGGGCATTGCCTCGCCACGCAGAACGCGCCCCATGATCTGAAACTGAGCGAGCGCGGGAACCCATGCATGCCACGGGGCTTCAGCAGTCGGATTCAAGAAGCTAATCGCTGGAATAAAAGAGGCTCCGAGCACCACAAAGGTACTGGTGGATTGGGCTTCTCTGAAGGTCTTGCTGCGAATGGCGACGGCCATGAGCACGGAGGCCAGTGCGCCTCCGAGCGGAATGAGAATTGCCACGAAGGCCAATGCCTCGCGAGGGCCAAACTGAAAGAGTGCGGACACGGTTTCGCTGGCAATGAGCCACTGACTTGGGATAAAGCTCAACGAACTCAGAACCGTAATCATCATGGCAACGCCGGTAATGGCCCCCCATTTTCCAAGCACAAGAGACCAAGAGGAAGCAGGTGTCATCAGCAAGGGCTCTAGGCTGCGGCGTTCGCGTTCACCAGCAGTGGTATCGAGTGCGGCAGTGAGTGCGCCGTACACAACGGCCATCAAAATGAAATAGGGCACCATCGAGGTGAACTGCGCGCCCATGGGGGAGGTTGAAGCCAAGTCGACCCCGTCCACCTCAATAGGCTGGAGGAGTTCGCGAGAAAGCCCGTGGGAGGCCAGCGTCAAAACCCCTGTTTCGCGCTGAAAGCCCCGAAGCAGGCCCTCTGCACGCCGTGCGCCAGCGACAGCGGATTTGTGATCGCTGTTGGTCAGAACGGTTGCCTTGGGCTGCAGTCCTTGGACAAGAAGGCCATCGAAATTGGCCTCCAGTTCTACAACCGGCCTATCGAGCTCACCGCTTCGAATCAGCGCCTCAAAGTTCTCTGGGGCCTTTTCAACGGTGAGGTTCTGGCGCTGAAGGTAGTTCACGAGACGTGGCGAGGCCTCGAGGCTCGAGACCATGATGGTACGAGACTCTACCTGTCGCTCCATGCTGCTGATGAGGCTCGAGATCATGAGCAGGATGAGGGGCCCCATGGCGACACTGCTGATGAGAATCGCGGCCAGCGTTCGACGATCCCGAAGGGCGTCGATGACTTCTTTCTTGAGTACTGCAAGTGCGCTGCGCATCATGCTCATGCACTCCTGCTTGTGGCGTGGTTGCTGGGATGCGCATCGGGAAAAGCCAATCGCACAAAGGCCTCCTCAAAGTCGTGCGTTCCTGCTTGCGATTTAAGGGCCTCAATGGTTCCCTCTGCAACACATCGGCCCTGAGCCACAACGACAACATGGTCACAGAGCCGCTCAACCTCCTGCATGACATGGGTTGAGAAGATGATGGTTTTTCCCGTCTCGTCCCTCAGTGTTCGTAAGCTCTCTCTCAGGGCACGGGTGGAGAGCACGTCAAGGCCATTGGTGGGCTCGTCCAGGATGAGGTTCGCTGGGTTGTGAATCATGGCGCGGGCGAGAGCCACCTTCATGCGCTCTCCTTGGCTAAAGCCTTCGGTGCGTCGATCAAGCAGTGGGGTCATCTCTAGCATGCCTGACATGCGATCAATGGCCGCGTGTGATTCATCCGCGCTCAGCCCATAAAGCGACCCGTAATAGGCAATGTTCTCGCGTGCGGTAAGGCGCCCATACAAGCCGCGAGCGTCCGACAGCACACCCAGTCGATTCATGGCCTTAGATCGATCTTTTGCAATTGAAATGCCATCGATGAGCGCAGTTCCGGAGTCCGGTTGGATGAGTCCAGCCACCATCCGAAGCGTCGTCGTTTTTCCCGCTCCATTGGGTCCGAGCAATCCCGTGATGCACCCCTCTTGGGCTGTGAAACTGACGGCGCGAACTGCATGCACCTCGGTGGCCTTCTTGCCACGTCCGGATCGAAATGTCTTGGAGAGGCTGTCGATTTGAATCATGGCTGCGCACCCACAGAGATAAATGGCACTGGCGCCGGCAGATTGCGCGCACAGTCAAGCCGCACGGACTGTGCATTTGCATCCGTGTCGGCATTGATGAATTCAAAGAGTGCATCGCGCATGCAAGGAAGCCCCATGACCCCATGGCCTGCGTTGAGAACCACCTCGTGCCGTGCACGATCGCCAAGCTTCTGGGCTACACGTGCACCATGATGCGGCGGCGTTACAGGGTCAGCACCGCCGGAGAGGAGCACCACGGGGGCGGGCGAGGGCTTCATTTCATAGAACTCCGGATCCACTCTGCCACGCGGCCAGATGCGACAGGCCTGCTCGTAGCGCTCGAGTCCCACTTTTGCAGCCGCAAATGCCTCGCCCGTGAACTGAGGCGCAGACACACCCGGCACCCGTCCCTCGATGAGCGGCATGTCCTCTGCGCAGAGGACAGCGAAGTGCATGGCAGCAGCCATCGGCTTGCGCGGATGGGTATTCATGAGAGAGAGCACCCCCAAAAATGGGCTCCAGTTCCCCAGGGCTGCCTCAGAAATGGCGTGCGGAAGCGTGGATGCAATTTCAGGTGAGTAGAGTGCCAAACGACCAAACTCCCACAGCCACGCCGATGGCATCGAGAAGCGCTCAGCCTTGCCCGTGACCGGATGGCGTCCGTTGATGGTGATCTGAGGCTTCTCGAGGAGTTGCGCCCACTGCTCACGCAGTTTTGGATAGTGCGTGCGACAGGTTGTGTCTGACTCGCAACGGTCGAATTGATTGAGCAAGGCTGTACGCGCGTCTGCCCCCATGGAGAGGGGCAATGCACCGTCTGGTGGCGCGAGACCATCGAGCACCAGGCGCCTAACCCGATTGGGGTAGAGCCGCAAATACTCCAGGCCAGCGCGGGTGCCGTAGGAGCCACCAATGAGGTTGATTTGCTCGGCGCCAAGCGCTGCTCGCACCGCATCAAGGTCGTGCATGGCGTGCGTGGTTGTAAAAGCAGTGAGATCGCCATAGGGTAGCGATTGAGCCGCCTTGAGGCACTGCTCGATCTCTTTTTGAATCTCCTGCGGGTCCACCGCCAGTGAGAGCGGACGCGTAGGCGACACCATCGGGCAATGCAGCGGGGCACTCTGTCCAGTCCCCCGTTGATCAACGAGCACCAGATCTCTTCGATTCAGCAGACGGCCGAAACGGCCTTGAAGCAATGGCGCCAGCTCAATGGCGCTCTGCCCCGGACCTCCAGCCAGAAAAAAAACGGGGTCTGGCTTTGGGATCCTTGCCCGTGCCGGGATCACGACCACCCGGATTCGGATCTCGGCATCTTTTTGGTTGGCCGCGTCTGGGTTGAGCGGCCGTGCCAGCCAGGCGCACTTGGCCTCTCTGCCCAGTCCGTCTACTCGGCAGGGTTTGAACTCAAGGGGGCCAGGCGTCTGGCTCTGACCCCACCCAGGAAACAGGAGAGCGAGTCCGAGAAGCGACGCGCCCGCTAGCCTTACTGACCGGCGCTCACCCCGAGCTTGCGGAGGATGGTCTCCATGAGACACCAACGGGTGATGGCGCTCTGAAGCAGATTGGCTCCGACAAAGGCGGTAAAGGCGAGCCACCATTCGCTCACGAAAAGAGGACTGGAGGGGATGGCCATGGCCAGGGAGAGCAGAATGAAAGTGCCAGCGATGAGTCGAACGATTTGCCATGAGGTCATGATAAATGCTCCTTTTTGCGGGTCGCGTAGTAAAGGGTAGGGATAACGACTAGGGTAAGAACGGTGGATACAAAAATGCCGAAAATGAGCGAAATGGCCAGACCGTTAAAGATCGGGTCGTCGAGTATGAAGAAGGCTCCGAGCATGGCGGCAAAGCCCGTCAGCAGAATGGGCTGCGCACGGGTAATTGCAGAGCGCACAATGGCCTCCCTGAGTGCAACCCCCTGACTGAGCTGCAGATGGATGAAGTCCACGAGCAGAATGGAGTTACGCACAATGATGCCTGCCAAGGCGATCATGCCGATCATGCTGGTGGCCGTGTATTGCGCGCCGAAGAGCGCATGCCCTGGCATGACGCCAATGATGGTGAGCGGAATCGGGGCCATGATGATCAGGGGCGTGAGGTAGGAACCGAACTGCGCGACGACCAGCAGGTAAATGAGAATGAGGCCGACTGCATAAGCTGCGCCCATGTCTCGGAAGGTCTCGTAGGTGACTTGCCACTCGCCATCCCACTTCAGCGCGTATCCCCTCCAGGGGTCCGTTGGCTGACTGATGAAATATTCTTCAAGCGGGCCGCCATTGGGCGCCGTGATCTTGTTGATCTCACCGCGCATGGAGAAGAGTCCGTAGAGCGGGCTGTCGATTCGACCTGCCATGTCTGCCACGACATAGTTCACCGGCAAGAGGTCCTTTCGGTAGATCGGCTGCTCTTGGGTGGTGTCTTTTACGATGACCAGTTCGCGAATGGGAATGGTCTGCCCGCTCGAGGCCCTGACGCGCAGTGCAAGCAGGCTATCTAGATCGCCTTGGCGTTGAGCGGGGAGTTGCACCAAGGCAGGCGCGGGGTACTTGCTGCCATCGTGCAAAAACGTCGCACTCTCGCCAGATAGTCCTGCTCTGAGGGTGGCGACCACATCGCCCGCCGAGACCCCGAGGGTGGCCGCCTTGCTTCGGTTTACCGCCAAGAGAAACCGAGGGGCAGTCGCAATGCTGCTGTCGTCTACATCGACCACGCTGTCTGTCTTTTCAAACACCGCCCTCACTTGCTTGGCGAGTAGGCGGCGCCCATCCTCCTCGGGGCCATAGATTTCTGCCACGATGGGTGCGAGCACCGGTGGACCTGGGGGTACCTCGACCACCTTGATGTTGGCCTGATAGGGCTTCGCAATAGCCTGGAGTTGCGGGCGAAGCCGCGTGGCAATGGCATGACTCTGCTCTTTTCGCTCTCCCTTGGGCAAGAGATTGACCTGGATGTCGCCGACATCGGGTCCAGTGCGCAGGTAGTACTGCCGCACCAGGCCATTGAAGTTGATGGGTGATGCGCCACCAACATAGGCTTGGTAGTGCGCCACATCAGGCACGGTTGAGAGATGCGCCGTAAGCGCGCGCATGACGGCGGCTGTCTCCTCGAGCGGCGTACCTGCAGGCATATCGACTACCACTTGGAGTTCGGATTTGTTGTCAAAGGGCAGCATCTTGAGCTGGACCAGACCCAGCACAGGGAGCAGTACAGAGAACCCAATCAGCCCCAGCACCGCCAGACCCAGCTTCATGCGTGCCTTTGCACCGGTCCTCTCATCGAGCAGCGGCTTAAAGATCCGTTCAAACCAGGGGGCCATGGCGGCGGTGAGTCGGCTGGTCTGCTCCTGACCCTCTGGGGCGTGGCTTGCGCCATGGGGCTTCATCCAGAGATTCGCAAGCCAGGGTGTGACCACAAATGCAATGGCCAAAGACAGGAGCATGCCCATGCTCGCGTTAATGGGGATGGGGCTCATGTAAGGGCCCATCAAGCCCGAGACGAAGGCCATGGGCAGCAGTGCAGCAATGACTGTGAAGGTGGCCAGAATGGTGGGGCCGCCCACCTCGTCCACCGCCCCGGGAATAATTTGCAGTAGGGTTTTCTGCGGGTAGAGCGCTTGGTGCCGATGAATGTTCTCAACCACCACGATGGCATCGTCCACCAGAATGCCGATCGAAAAAATGAGGGCGAACAACGAGACCCGATTCAACGTGAAGCCCCAAGCCCAAGAGGCAAACAATGTAGCTGCGAGCGTAAGCACGACAGCCGCCCCGACAATCGCGGCCTCTCGGCGACCTAGGGCGAGATAGACCAGGGCTACGACGGAAAGCGTGGCAAAGAGCAGCTTCTGAATGAGCTTTTGGGCCTTGTCATTGGCGGTCTCGCCGTAATTGCGCGTCTCCACCAGGACGATGTCGTCGGGGATGATCGTACCCTTGAGGGTCGTGACCCGATCCATCACGGCTTTGGCGACGTCGATTGCGTTTTCACCCGGCTTTTTGGTGATCGATAAGGTTACGGCGGTCTGCTCTGGTCCGGGTGTTTTGGGGCCATAGCCGTGCCATACCGATTGGCTTGCAACGGGGGGACCCTCGCGCACCTGAGCGACATCACGCAGGTAAATGGGTCGCCCCTCCCGGGTCCCAATGACGAGTTCAGCAACTTCCTGCGCATTGGCCAAATAGGGGCCTGCGTCGACTTGAATAGAGCGATTGGCTCGGGTGATGCGTCCAACCGGAATGCCTTGGTTGGCAGATTGAAGTGCGCCTCTCAGATCTGTGAAGGTCAGTCCAGCGGTGGCCATGCGCTCTGGATCCATCTCGATGAGCACGGCCCGCCCGGGTCCCCCAAGTGTCTCGACTTCTCGGGTTCCGGGTACCCGCTTGAGTTCGGACTCAATGCTATGCGCGACCCTTTGAAGGTCGAATGCGCCCGTCTCTGGGTTCTGAGCATAGAGCGTGAGAGACAGAATGGGTACGTCATCAATACCCTGTGGTTTGACCAGTGGCTCACCCACACCCAAGCCCTTAGGCAGCCAGTCGGCGTTATCTCTGATGGTGTCGTGGAGTCGAACCAGGGCCTCGGTTCGCGGCACACCAACCTCGAACTGAACGGTGAGCACGGCCATGCCAGGTCGGGACACCGACATGACGTGCTCCACGCCAGCGATCTGGGAGAGCACCTGTTCCCCAGGGATAGCCACCATCTGCTCGACCTCGCGCACGGCCGCGCCTGGGAATGGAACGATGACATTTGCCATCGTGACGTTGATCTGCGGTTCCTCCTCGCGCGGTGTGACCAGGACGGCGAAGAGCCCAAGCAGCAGGCTGAGCAGGGCAAGAAGTGGGGTGATCTGGGCGGACTGGAAGGCACGTGCAATGCGCCCGGAGATGCCGAGGGAGTGGCTCATCGTGCGCTCCTATCGCAGTCGGGCAGCAGCCTGGGGGTCTTGCGCGATGGTCTCGCCGATGCGAAGACCTGCAAGCACCTCTACGCGCCCATCTCGACTGCGACCCAGCCGAACCTGACGCAGTTGTGGCCGTCCATTGGCGTCGATCACGTAAACGGCGGTGAGCTCTCCGCGCAGCAGCACCGCGGAGCTGGGAATCTCAGGTGAACCATTGGCTGTGCTGCTGTCAGCCTGGGCTGGGATCCAGACGCGTGCGAATGATCCGGGAACAATGGTGCTTGGGAGTGGGCCAAGGCCCAGCCGAAGCTCTGCGGTTTGGCTTTGACCCAGTTGTGGCAAAAGTTCGACGCGGGTGGGCACTCGCAGTGTGCCGCCCAGTCCGGGGAGTTCAATGCGCAAGGCTGAGAGGCGTCCTGATACTGACCCGAGCAGGCTCTCCGGAACCGAGGAGGTCACGCGCAGGGCGCTGGGATCAAAAATATCCATCAGCGGTCTGCCGGGCATGGCCATGTCACCGGGCAGGGCGGTGACGGCTGAAATGATGCCGCTGTAGGGGGCCTCAACAACATAGAAATTCGCTTGCGTGGTTGCAGCACGGGCCTGAGCCTGAAGGGACTGCACTTGCGCCTGTGCTGCATCGAAGGATGCCTGTGCGCGATCAAGAGCACCTTGGCTGATGTACTGCTTCTTAAAAAGGGCCTGCTGGCGCTCGAGCTCCTTTCTGGCGATGGAGAGGTTCACCTCAGCAGCTTGTCGCTGGGCCTCAACGCCCGCTGCGCTTAGCTGTGCAGCCCTTGCATCGATGCGCACGAGCGGTTGGCCGGCTTGGACACGATCTCCCGCGCGAACCAACACCTCCAGGATGGAACCAGGCACTTGGCTCGAGAGGGTGGCTTGGCGTATGGCTTCGACTCGCCCATCGAGACTTTTTGTCAGTGCGCCGCCCGCTGCCGCTTCGACCTTGAGGGTTGCTAGGGATGGCGCAGGCGTGGCGGATTTAGGCGCTGCTTGCGCGTGGGCGGAGGTTATGCCCTCGGCGAGGAGGGGCGCACCAATCATGAGCAGAAGAAGGGCGTGTGTCAGGCGTGAGCGGTGTGGTGTGGGCATGACAGAGTGACCAGAGTAAAGTTGACTGAAAGATAATATATAAATTAATAAAATAAAAGAGCAAATTTTCAAAAAGGCAAGGAAGCATCGTGACGTCGCAAAAAAGGCAGGGTCTGAAATAGTCATGTAAACATGACACACAAAACTGTCACCCCAATAAGAAAAGCATAGGGGAGCATACAAATGACATATCCCGTTCCACTCGATGAGCGCGCGAGACTGCGCCGCCTGCATGCGCTCGGGCTTCTCGACTCCGATCCCACAGAAACATACGGGCGCGTTGTCAGATTGGCGGCACGGATCCTAAGAGCGCCCGTTGCGGCCATTTCGCTGGTCGATGATGACCGTCAATGGTTTCTGGCAAGGACTGGACTTGAGCTCGCACAGACGCCTCGAGAGGATGCCTTCTGTGCGCACACCATTTGCCAAGACCACGCCTTGGTGGTTCCCGATGCCACTCAGGACACACGCTTCAGGTCGAATCCGTTGGTCTTGCAGGATGGGGGGATTCGCTTTTACGCCGGCATTCCATTGCGCTTAGAAGATGGCCATGGCCTTGGCGCGCTCTGCGTCATCGACCATGAGCCCCGATCGCTTAGTGAAGCGGATCAGCTGGCGCTTGAAGAGCTTGCGGAGGTCGTTCTCGATGCGTTTCGACTGCGTCAGAGCCTCTTCGATGTACAAGCGCTTGCTCAGGCCAAGTCCAACTTTCTGGCCAACATGAGCCACGAGATTCGTACACCCATGAATGGGGTGATGGGCATGGCGGAATTACTCCTACACAGCCCACTCTCGCCCGATCAGGGCCAGTGTGTGCAGACCATTCTGAAGTCTGCAGAGGGCCTCCTCGGCGTGCTCAACGATGTCCTTGATTTCTCCAAGCTCGAGGCGGGTGCAGTGCGGATTGAACTCGGCCCGGTGGTGGTCACCCAGCTCATTGAGGAGCTTTGCGAGCTTCACGCCGCCCGCCTCTCCCCGCCAGTCAGTGGGCAGGGGCTGATTACCGAGATCGTGCAGGACGTGGACCTTCCGGAGCCTTGTCTCATGATTGACGGGCTGCGCGTGCGTCAGGTGATCAACAACCTGTTGAGTAACGCCGTAAAGTTTACCGAGCAGGGTGCCGTACAGGTACAGGTGCAGTGGTCCGATGTGCCGCTGAGTGAGGGGCTCACCGCCCAGGAACAGTCCAGTGGGTGGGTGTCCCGGGTGTTGGTGTCTGCTCCAGCAGCTGAGCCGCAGGGCTGGCTCTGTGTCCGTGTGAGCGACTCGGGTATTGGCATGAACGAGGTTGAGCTGTCTCGGTTGTCCTCTGCCTACGCCCAGGCCGACGACTCCATCACGCGGAGGTTTGGTGGCACTGGCCTTGGGCTGAGCATCTGCTCGGGGCTTCTCAAGGCCATGGGCGCTGCCCTCTCTGTGCGCAGTGCCCCTGGGAAGGGCAGCGTCTTTGAGGTGTGTATTCCCGCTGCACCCGCGCCAGAGGCACTTGGCGGTTCACCATCGCCATGGCTTCAGCCTGCTGCGCATCCCCTCAATGGCAAGACCATTCTGTTGGTCGATGACCTGCCTGTGAACACAACCATGTTGTCGCGCACCCTCGCACGTGTCGGTGCACGAACGCTGTCGGTGCACAGTGCAGAGCAGGCCTTGGAGAGACTCGAGGAGAGCGGTTCGGGGTTGTCCATCTTTGACTTGGTCTTGACTGACTACATGATGCCTGGCCTCAGTGGGGTGGAGCTCCTGAAGCGCTGGCGCGCGAGGCACCCCGACAGCACATTGCCCTTTGTGCTCTGCAGCTCTGCTGGGCAGCTGGCCAAGATTGACACCACAGGAGAGGGCTTTGCGGCACAGATACAAAAGCCGGTTCGGGGTGAACGCTTAATTCAGCTGCTCTCAGCAACTCTGAACCTGCCGGTCCTGGGCGGGAACGCGCCAACGCCCACGCATGCTGGAACCGCAGAATCGAAGGACCCGTCGCCGCTGCGTATTCTGCTTGCAGAAGATAACGAGGTGAATGCGCAGGTCGCCGAATCCCTGCTCACCCAGATGGGGCATGTTGTTGTACACGTTACGGATGGACTCGCTGTGCTTGAGCAGGTGGGCTCTGAGGCCGAGCCCTTTGACCTGGCGCTTGTCGACATGCAAATGCCGCGCATGGGAGGCCTCGAGGCTGCATCTCAGCTGCGAGCCCAGGGTGGGCGGGGTGCTCGACTGCCCTTAGTTGCGCTAACCGCAAATGCGCTGAGCGGCGATCGAGAGCGCTGCATGGAGGCAGGCATGCATGCATACCTTGCCAAGCCCTTTCGGCGACACGACCTGATCGAGGTGCTCGCGCAGACAAGCCGCCTGGCCTTCGATGAGGGCTATTGGGATGAGAACTTTGCCAGACTCGATGTTGCAGACCGCATGTTGGCTGCGTCTCTTGAGCTGGTTGAGTCTGCAATTCAAGAGGTCCATGCCATTGGTGTCAATGTGCCAGTCGAACTCTTGGCGGGTTGGGTGCATCGCTTATCGGGGGCGCTCGGCATGATTGGCTATGTTCGATTCTCCGAATGGTGTAGGTCCGTCGAGGCTGAATTGCGCGATCAGCCGGGGGCTGAGCGTCTTGAACAGCTGAGAATGAACTTGGTGCGCGCGCTCGAGGGCCTGCGCGCACTCATTCGCGCCCGCGTGGGGTCCCAGGGACTCAGTCGGGAGGCTGCGTAATGCTTGTACCCAATGCGCTTGTACCCAATACGCTTGTACCCGATACCGTCCTGACGATTTTTACGGAAAACTTTGGCGACCTCTCAACGCAAGAGCGCGCGTCATTCTTGGTGGATGTCTGTGCGCAGATGCGAACTGA
Organism: Pseudomonadota bacterium; assembly: GCA_046047855.1. Taxonomy (GTDB): domain Bacteria; phylum Pseudomonadota; class Gammaproteobacteria; order Burkholderiales; family Burkholderiaceae_A; genus Hahnella. Next base: position 19,877 of record JBJOHF010000099.1, read on the forward strand.
CCTGGATGCCCTGTGGGCAACGGAGCGAGAGGTGCGCGCCGCAGCGCTGCATCGGATTGCGGGGAGTGCAGCGTCTCTGGGCTGCGAGCAATTTGGTCAGCTCGCACGTGCTGCCATGCAAGATCTGAGTGGCTCGCTAGACGACACGAGGCGCGCAGGGGCGCAGGCCCTGGCGTGGCTTGATGCCCTTTTAAATCTTGAAACACCTGCCTGTGAGGAGAGCCGGTCATGAACGCAGTCGAAACAGAGGTCGCAACGCCTCGGCAGTCTGTATCCCTGAGATGCCTCATTGTGGACGATGACCGCGTCTCCCGACAGTTGATGGTCTCGGCAGGACGGCTGTTGAGTCTTGAGCTTCGAGAGACTGGCTGCGCAAATGAAGCCATGAATTGGCTGCAGCAAGAGCGCTTCGATCTGGTGCTGCTCGATCACCAGTTAGATGGTCTCACCGGGCTATCGGTACTGGCCTATCTTGCGGACTGGGCAGAGCAGCGGAGGGTTGTCA
>JBJOHF010000100.1:0-8541 GCA_046047855.1 Pseudomonadota bacterium
TACGAGCTCACCGATTTCTTGGTGAAGGTCATGCAGGTGAGTGAGGTGCCTGGTCGATCGCAAGGCACGATCACTTATCACGATTCCTGCAGCGGTCTGCGGGAGTTGGGCATTCAGGAGCAGCCGCGCAGACTGCTTAAGATGATTCCCGGTCTCAAGATTGAAGAAATGCGAGATAGCCGCGCCTGCTGCGGATTCGGCGGCACTTTTTCTCTTAAATACGGGGAGGTCTCCTCTGCGATTGCTGATGAGAAGATCAGTCAGGTTCAGGCGACGGGTGCTCAGGCGGTTGTGCTGGGAGACCTCGGCTGTATGTTGCATTTAGAGGGGCGTCTCAGACGGCTTGGCGATGACAAGACGCAGGTCTTGCATATTGCGCAGGTGCTTGCAGGCGAACTCGAAGGGTCATAGGAGCGTTATCGTGCAAGTTCAATCGATGCACTTCAAGGCGCGCGCCGGTCAGAAGCTGGCCGATGTCCGGCTGCAGAAGAACCTGAAGCGGCTGAGCCAGAAGTTTGTTACCGCCAGATCGGTGGCCATTCAAGAGATTGATTTCGAGGCCACTCGCACGGCCGCGGTGGAGCGTCGAGACAGAGCCATTTCTCGGCTAGACCTCTACCTCGAGATCTTCGAGAAGAATGCCACTGCAACGGGGGCAACCGTGCTTTACGCCGAGTCTGCAGCTGAGGCGAGCGAGCTCGTGGTGCAAATTGCGCGCCGCCATGAAGCCAAGACGGTGACCAAGTCGAAGTCAATGGTCTCTGAGGAGATGGCGCTCAATGATGCGCTCCGAGCGGCTGGCGTTGAGCCTGTTGAGACCGACCTGGGTGAGTACATTCTTCAGATCAACAATAACGAGGCGCCAAGCCACATCATTGCCCCGGTCATTCATAAAGACAAAGAGGAGATTTCTGAGCTCTTCTCGAAGGTGCATCAGAAGCCGCCTCTGTCCGATATCTCTCAGCTCACCCGAGAGGCGCGGGAGCAGCTCCGGCCCAAGTTTTTGCGGGCAGACATGGGCGTGACTGGCGGGAATTTTGTCATTGCCGAGACGGGATCCGTGGCCCTGGTGACCAATGAGGGTAACGAGGGCATGTGCACCATCATGCCCAAGGTTCATGTGGTGGTGACTGGCATTGAGAAGGTGCTGCCAACGCTGGAGGATTTTGCAACCATTGCTCGGCTGCTCACCCGTTCGGCCACGGGGCAGTCTATTTCGAACTATATTTCGCTGCTCACCGGAACGCGTGTTGAAGGTGAGCCCGATGGCCCCGATCATCTTTACTTCGTGCTGGTCGACGGAGGGCGGTCCTCGCTCTTGGGGAGTGAGTTCCAAGAAATGCTCCGATGCATTCGCTGCGGCGCCTGCATGAATCATTGTCCGGTTTACCAAAAGATCGGCGGGCATGCGTATGGCTGGGTCTATCCAGGGCCGATGGGCTCTGTGCTCACCCCCTCGTACACCGGCCTTGAGAATACGCTGGACCTGCCGCAAGCGGCCACACTATGCGGCGAATGCCATGTGGTCTGTCCAGTCAAGATTCCGCTCCCCGATCTGCTGAGAAAGCTGCGTGATCGTCAGTTCGAGCGACATCTGCGGCCATGGGCAGAGCGCATAGGACTTGCAGTCTGGTCTTATGTTGCTGCGCGGCCACCGCTCTACAGGCTCACGACGCGCATTGGAAGTCGGGTGTTGCGGCTGATGTCGAATCGCCGTGGTCTCATTCGAAGCCTGCCCTTGGTGAAGGGGTGGAGTGCCACGCGTGACATGCCCGCTCCGGCGAGTGGAACCTTCAGTCAGCGCTATGCACGCTGGCAGTCCGACAGGGCTGCGACGAGGTCCGAGACCAACTGAGGGCCCTGGTATATCAGGCCACTGTAGACCTGGACCAGGCTTGCTCCGAGATCCATTTTTTTGCATCCGTCGGATGCAGACAGGATGCCACCCACCCCAATGAGGGCGACCTCTCGCGGGAGATGAGCCCGCAAGAGGCGCAAGGCCTCATTTGAGCGCTCAAACACCGGTGCGCCAGAGAGCCCACCTGATTCTTCAGCGTGGGGGTGCCCTAGAATTTTGCTGCGATCTAGGGTGGTGTTCGTTGCAATCACGGCTTCAATTTCGTGCGTCACCACAGCCTGTGCAATGGCCTCCATTCCAGTCTCATCGAGGTCTGGTGCCACCTTTAAGAAGAGCGGAACCCGGCGAAGATGCTGGTGTTGAAGCTGTGTCGCTTCTTGTCGAATGGCACCCAGCAGCCGATTGAGGGCGGCCTCATTTTGTAAGTCTCGCAGCCCCTTCGTGTTGGGCGAGGAGATATTGATGGTGACATAGTCTGCCCACGGGTATACGCCGCGCAGGCAGGCGCAGTAGTCTTGCTCAGCCTGATCGACAGGCGTGGAGGCATTCTTTCCGATATTGAGCCCGAGCACGCCGCGTTTCTCTCGGACCCACGCAGACCGCGAGACGTTTTGAATGAACGTCTCGAGACCAAGATTGTTGAATCCCATGCGATTGATGATGGCCTGGTGCTCCTGCAGTCGAAACATACGCGGCTGCGGATTTCCGGGCTGTGCCTTGGGGGTGACCGTCCCGACTTCAATAAAACCAAATCCAAATCGTGCAAGGGCATCGATGTGTGCGGCATTCTTATCTAAGCCTGCGGCGAGACCGACAGGATTTGGAAAAGACAGGCCTGCAACCTGAATGGGCGTTGCAAAGGGCAGGGGCGTGGCTTGCGGCAGGAGAAAGCCAAGCGAGTCATGAAGTCGCTGGAAGGCCTCAAGACTCAGGTCATGCGCACGCTCGGGGGAGAGCGAAAAGAGCGCTGGACGTATCCAGCGGTAACTGCGCTCAAAGAGGCTCATGCGCGGCGTACTTCTACGGGTGTCCACTGCCCCTGAGAGAGCACTTCAGCGGGACGGAAGCGAGCCTTGTAAGACATCTTTGGGCTCTCCTCGATGTAGTAGCCCAGGTAGACATAGTCGAGACCGAGCCTTTGGCACTCGGCAATCTGCCAGAGCACACCGAAAGTGCCGAGGGAGGATTTGGCGAGGTCTGGATCGAAAAAAGTGTAGACCGCCGAGAGCCCGTTTTGCAGACGATCGATGAGCGAGACCATGACCAGACGCCCATTCTCCCGAAAGGTCAGCAGACGGGTGTCGACCTGGCTCTGAAGCAGAAACTGTGCGTACTGATCGCGGCTGTCTTGATCCATACCGCCGCCCATATGCCTGCCGCTCTGGTATCGCAGATAGAGCGCGTAATGTTCGTCTGAGAACATCAGTGGCACCTCTTGCGCCTGCAGACGCCCAGAGAGCCGGCGCCAGGTGCGAAGCTGGGTTTTGCTCGGCTCAAACGCTGCGACGGGAACGCGGATGGGCTGACAGGCTCTGCAGTTGTCACAGTAGGGCCGGTAGGAAAACACCCCGCTGCGACGAAACCCTAACTGAACCAGGTCACTGTAGACGCGAGACTGTATGAGGTGATTCGGTGTTGCGACCTGCGAGCGTGCCTTGCGCCCCTCTATGTAGCTGCAAGGATAAGGAGCCGTCACATAAAACTGAAGGCGGCTTAATGGGAGGTCGCGAAGGTTGGCCATGGCAGGGTTTTCACCCCCCAGTCTAGTGCAGGCAGGTCCACATTGGAAAGCACTGCGGATTCGAATGCCTCTCGAGATATGGGGCGCGCACCGTAGAGTGCCAAATGTTGAGTCTGTTGCTGGCAGTCGATAAACGGCGCGTCCTGTGCCTCTGCCAGTCGCACCAAGCCCTCAAGGCAAAGCTTTGAGGCGTTGGACTCGAGGCTAAACATGCTCTCGCCAAAAATCATGCGTCCAATGGAGACGAGGTAGAGCCCGCCGATCATGCGTCCACCACGGTGCAGGCTGATGGAGTGGGCGTATCCCAGGGTGTGCAGACCGGCATAGGCGCGGATGATTGCAGGCGTGATCCAGGTGCCCTCCTGCCCCTCTCTGGGCTGAGCGCAGGCGCGCATGACTGCAACGAAGTCATGGTTGAGGCGAAGTTCAAGACCGGTGTGGGCAGCCTTTCGGATGGCTTGCCGAAGCGACTTATGCCGGCGGAAGTTGTTCACACTCAGCACCATGCGCGGGCTTGGGGTCCACCAGAGCACCGGCTCTCCGGGACCCGACCACGGAAAAATCCCACGTCGATAGGCCTGCAGCAGCATAGGGCCGGTGACCTGATCACTTGCAGCAATCAGTCCGTTGGCCCCGCTTTCCTCCGGCCAGGCCATGTGGCTCGGTGGGAAACCGCCGTCGGGTTCAACCCAGGCGAGGCGCGGTGTGCTGGGGTGGCTCACGCTAAAGGTGCGACGCGTGCAATCGATTCAGCGTGGACGCGCTCGACGCCGAGACGTCGATCCTCGAAGTAACGCGTGAGGGCCATATGGACCGATCGAAACGCCAATTCCTCCCAGGGAATGTCGGCCTCGGCAAAAAGCGCTGCTTCAAGTGTTTCCGGTCCCGGGTCGAGTGCTTGACTGCGCATCTCAGCCAGATAAAAGAGGTGTACCTGGTCGACGTGAGGAATATCGAATACAGCGAAGAGGCGTCCGATCGCAATGTCGGCACCGGCTTCCTCCAGGGTTTCTCGCACTGCGCCTTGCGCGGTCGATTCACCCAGTTCCATAAAGCCCGCAGGAAGTGTCCAGAATCCATGGCGCGGCTCAATGGCGCGTCGACAGAGCAGCACCCGTCCCTCATAGGTTGGGATGGTTCCGAGCACCATCTTTGGGTTCTCGTAATGCACCGTTTTGCATTGAGCACAGACGGCACGCAAGCGATTGTCATCGGCCGGAATCATGCGCTGAACCGCATAACCACAGCCTGAACAGAAATTCATGTATACTCTCCAGTCTTCGACGCGGGGTGGAGCAGTCTGGCAGCTCGTCGGGCTCATAACCCGAAGGTCGTAGGTTCAAATCCTACCCCCGCTACCACTCATTTCATGAGTGTCCGCTCAGCCTACCCCCGCTACCACTCATTTCATGAGTGTCTCCAGCTTTCGTCACTCCCCCAGTAGACAACCATAACAGCGTTGACACATGCTCGCGGTTATGAAGCTCATCAAATTCTGCCTCAGTCTCCTCTTAACACCTGCGCTCCTGGCCTGCGGCGGCTCAGGTGCTACGCCGCCAAGCGCAACGGCGAACGTGCCCACGCCTGTGAGCCTATCCGTCACCGACCGCGGTGCCGTCGCACTCGCGCCCCCAGCCACTCAACTGCCAAGCGACTGGCCGTACGGCGCGGTGATGCAGATCTATGTGCGGGCCTACCAAGACAGTGACGGCGATGGCATTGGCGACCTCAAGGGGTTAACCCAGCGGCTGGATTACCTTGCGTCGTTGGGCATCAGAGGGATTTGGTTGATGCCCGTTACGGCCAGTTCGGATCGGGACCATGGGTATGCGGTACAAGATTACCGAGCCATTGAGCCAGACTACGGCACCCTCGAAGACTTACGGGCCTTTATTCAAGCGGCCCATGCAAGAGGCATCGGCGTCATCACGGACTACCTCATCAATCACGCGAGCGATCAACATCCACTCTTTCGAAACGCGCGCTCAAGTCCACAGAGCGCAGACCGCAATTACTTTGTCTGGCAGACGCAACAGCCCGCCGGCTGGGATGTCTGGGGAAAAAACCCTTGGTATGCCGCCGAGACCGGCTACTACTTCGCCACCTTTGGCTCGAACATGCCCGACTTTAACTGGCGCAATCCAGCGGTCGAAGCCTTCCATTTCGACAATATTCGCCACTGGCTCAATCTTGGCTTGGATGGCATTCGCTTCGATGCCACCAAGCATCTGATCGAGAACGACGCGCGCAACTGGGATAACCAGCCTGAGAGTCATTCCATCATGCGACGCGTGCGAGCGCTTGTAAGGCAGGTGCCTCATGCGCACATGGTGTGTGAGGCGCCAGCAGCCGTGAAAGAGACGACTGAGTCTTGTGGTCAGGCGTTCGACTTCGACCTTCCGGGTAAGCTCTTTGCGGCCGTGAATTCACCCACTGAGAGCCACGTCGCGGCGCTGGCTGCACATATTCGGGGTCTGCCCGCTAACCCTGCTGTCTTTCTCTCTAATCACGATCGATTTGCAGGAGATCGCGTCTGGAACCAGGTTGCAGGAGACTTGCGCCGCGCAAAGCTTGCGGCGGCATCGATTCTGCTCATGCCCGGGACGCCCTACCTGTACTACGGGGAGGAGATCGGTATGGGCGCCAATCCGACGCTCTCCGGGGATTGGGGCCTGCGTACCCCGATGAGCTGGACAGCCACGAGCGCGGGCTTCTCCACTGGCCAGCCCTTTCGTGCGGCATCTGGCAATCAAGGTCAGCAGAATGTCGCTGCGGAGGAGGCAAGGTCTGATGGGCTCCTGCACCACTATCGACAGCTCATGCGTTTGCGCAATGCGAGACCTTCTATTTCGCAGGGAGAGCGTCTGCAGGTGGTCTCTCAGGGCGCGGTCTTGTCGATGGAGCTGCGACGTGGCCAAGAGGGAACGCTCGTGCTCCTGAATTTTGGTGAGCAGCCTGTTGTGCAGGCTGTAGAGGGTTTGTCGCAGTGGAAGCGCGCAGAGTCCCTCATGGGGTCGGCGCGTTTAGAGGGGCCCATATCGCCAGAGGGCAGGTTGCGTGTGAGCCTTCCTGCTGGGGCAATCGCAGTGCTAGGTCTGTCACCATAAATTGACGACATAGCCTGTCAGAGGCAAAGTGCGGGGATGACAAAATCCCCTTACCCCTTTTCGGCCCTTGTGGGCCAGGCCGAGATGCAGCTGGGTCTGTTGATTGCGGCCGTCGACCCTCTCGTGGGGGGCGTGCTCATTCTCGGGCATCGCGGCACCGGCAAGTCAACGGCGGTTCGCGCCCTTGCGGACGTACTCCCTCCAATCAATAAGCAGGCGGTCCCTGTGGTTGATCTGCCCCTTGGGGCGACCGAAGATCGCATCCTGGGGTCTATCAATCTCGAGCGCCTTTTGGCGACGGGCGAGAAGGTATTTGAGCCAGGCCTGTTGGCCAAGGCACACCAAGGCTTCCTCTATGTTGATGAGATCAATCTCCTCGAAGATCACCTCGTTGACCTCTTGATCGATGTGGCTGCGAGTGGGGAGAGTCGCGTCGAGCGTGAGGGGCTAAGCGTGGTCCATCCTGCTGCTTTTGTCCTTGTGGGGAGCGGCAACCCAGAGGAAGGCGAGCTGCGTCCGCAGCTGCTCGATCGCTTTGGTCTCTCGGTGGAGGTTCGCACGCCCACTGACCTGCAAGAGCGAGTCGAGGTGGTGCTTCGTCGTGAGGCGTATGACCGAGATCCTGGCGCCTTCCATCTCACCTGGGCAGAGGCTCAGGTACAGCTTCGCAAACAGATTCAGACCGCTCGAAAGGCACTGCTTAAGGTGAAGACCGACGAGAACCTCTTGCCTGCAGTGGCCAAACTCTGCATGGACTTGGGAACCGATGGGCTACGCGGTGAGCTTGCATTGCTTCGCGCCTCAAAGGCCTATGCGGCGCTGATGGGTCAGAAGCGCGCTGGGCTCGATGCTGTTCGTGCAGTGGCGCCCATGGTGCTGCGCCATCGTCTGCGACGAGATCCTCTTGACGATGTGGACTCTGGTGATCGCGTTCAGCTCGCCCTTGAGCAGATGGCCGGATGACCGTTGACGACCTAGACTGCCTCATCTCTGCCTGGCTTTCGCCCGGTGGAGCGGGTCTCTGGATTCGCGGGACGGAGGGGCCTAGCCGCCAGGCCGTCATGCAACGCATTGGGCATCACTGTGGTGCGCTTGGCGTCACCGTAAGAAGGCTTCCAGCCCGTTTGAGCGCAGAGTCGCTTGACCCGCAGATGGACTTGGCGCAGACCCTGGCTCTTGGCCAGTTCGTCATGACGCCTGGGCTTCTGGGCGACTCAGCAAAGCAGGTCCTGGTGTTGCCCATGGCTGAGCGTCAGCCTATAGAGACGCTGCAGCGATTGGGTCAGGCGCTAGACGTTCAGGACCTCAAGCTCTTGGTGCTCGATGAATCGTTGGACGATGAGCCAGCGCTTGCGCCCGTGCTTGCAGATCGTATGGGTCTTGGGCTCGATTTGCGCGCGGAACCTCGGCTGGCCGATACCGAGGAACCTCATGCGGCCCCGGGTGAGACTGATGCAGATCTGCCTTTCGCGCTGGCCCAACAGGCTGCTGGCCTGCTGATGTCCATGGCTGTTTTCTCGGTCCGCCCCTTGCAAGCCTGTCTGAGACTCACGCGCCAGCGTGCGCGCTGGTGCGGGCGCTCTGCCTGTGAGGCCGAGGACCTTGCCTGGGCCTTGGCGTTTACGGGTGCTCCGCATGCGCGCGTCGTGCCCAGTTCTGCGCCTTCTGAGGCGTCCTCAGCCGATGAGTCTGCTGAACCGCCCATGGACGAGAACGATCCCAGTGACTCGGCGGTGCAGCCCCAAGAGGATTACTCAGAGCAGGTCTTGGAGGTGCTTGCCACCCAAGCCTTACTTCCAGAGGCGCTCCTGAAGGTGTTGGTTCAGGCGCGTCGC
>JBJOHF010000101.1:0-15118 GCA_046047855.1 Pseudomonadota bacterium
CGGCCATTTTCCGATCGATGAGATCAAGGGTGCGCGGCGCAGCATCGGCCGCAAGACCGGCACGCGCAGTTGTCCATGCCGCCAAGGCGTCTGAAGACCTGCCAAGCGCTGCGAGGACATCACCTCGGCGGTCCTCGACAAGGGGCTTTACGGCCTCTGGCGGTGTCCCCTCAAGCGCCTTCAGGGCCTCTTCAGGCTTGGATTGATCGAGTAGAACGCCCGCCATGCGAATGCGCGCCACCCACGCCAACGCAGGGTCCTTGGAGGCTTGCGCAATGACAAGAGCAGCGCGAGCGCCATCGAGGTCGCCCGAGCCAGCTGCCAGACGGGCCAGCTGCAGAGCGGCCATATCGGCCTGGGCAAGCCCGGCATACCCGTCGAAAAGAGGCTGCGCCGCTGCCTTGGCCTTCTCGAGGTCTTGAGACTCAATCTCCTTGTTCAGGGCCTCGAGCAGCAGCGTTGCCTTCTCTGCACGATTAGCCTGATAGACATTCCATCCTGTGTAGCCGGCAAGTCCCAGGGCACTCGCAATGAGGAGCGAGAGGATCCAGCGCTGGTTCTCTTTCCACCAGCCCTTGATTGCCTCCATTTGTTCTTGCTGTTCTAAATCTTCACGCACCTGCGGCTCCTTGAGTGAGAAGGGACAGACACTGTCCCGCCAAATCGGTAATGGAAACGGTGACCTGATTGGAGTCGAATCGCAGTGGCTTCAAGACCACTTGATTGCTATCACGCTCGGCCTCACCAATGAGCACGGCCACCAGAGCGCCGCTCGCATCGGCCTTCTTCATTTGCGACTTCACACTGGAGGCACTGCCATGCAACTGCACACGGAGTCCCGCCGAGCGGAGCCGCTCCGCGGCCTGGAGCGCCAGGCCCTCCGAGCGGTCGGCAAAATGCACCACGTAGACATCGATGGCGCGCTCGGGCTTGACCGGTGCAACCTCCTCGAGCAGGGCAAGCAGCCGCTCTGCCCCAATGGCAAACCCTGCCGCCGGAGCAGGCTTTCCGCCCATTTGGGCCATGAGGCCGTCGTATCGCCCCCCGCCGCAGACCGTACCCTGCGCGCCGAGTCGATCGGTCACCCACTCAAAAACCGTTAGGTTGTAGTAGTCGAGCCCACGCACCAAACGGTGGTTCATCTCGTAGGGGATCGAGGCAGCGGCAAGCGATTCGAGGACACGATCTTGATGCGCGCGCGAGGCGTCTCCAAGGAAGTCGGGCAGCCGAGGGGCTTGCTCAATCAGCGACTGCATCTCGGGGTTTTTGCTATCCAGAATACGAAGCGGATTGTTGCCCAATCGCCGCTGACTATCTGCATCGAGTTGGTGTGCGTGTTCTGAAAAGAAACGAATGAGGGCCTCGCGATGCGCGGCCCGCTCATCGCTGCTGCCGAGCGAGTTGAGCTGCAGCTTTGGGCGATCGACAACTGGGATACCGAGCGCCTCCCAGAGGCGCCAGACCAAGAGAATCTGCTCGGCGTCGACGATCGGATCGGCATAGCCGAGCGCCTCCAGGCCAAACTGATAGAACTGGCGATACCGTCCTTTCTGGGGTCGCTCGTGCCGAAACATGGGCCCGAAATACCAAAGCCTTCGTGGTCCATCGTAGAGCAAGTTGTGCTCGATGGCAGCACGAACCACAGCAGCCGTATTCTCGGGCCGCAGCGTAAGTGCCTCTCCGTTGAGCGCATCGGTAAAGGAGTACATCTCCTTCTCGACGATGTCCGTCACCTCGCCGATGCCGCGAATAAACAATGCTGTGGGCTCTACGATGGGGGTACGAATCGCGCGATAGCCATACTGCTCAAATACCGAAGCGACAGTGGATTCCATCTGCTGCCATGCAGCCATTTGCTCGGGCAATAAGTCATTCATGCCCTTCACACCAAGGATTTTTTCCATACCGACTGCTTACACCTTCGCCTTTCCGTACCTGCGCGCGACGTAATCCGCCACCATCTGCTGGAACTCCTCAGCAATGCGTTCGCCCTTGAGTGTGGGGCCGCGCTCGCCATCAATGTAGACCGGGGCGACAGGCTGCTCGCCAGTGCCAGGAAGGCTGATACCGATATCGGCGTGCTTGCTCTCGCCAGGACCATTCACAACACAGCCCATGACCGCGACGTTCATGGACTCCACACCGGGATATTCTCGACGCCAAATGGGCATCTGGTCTCTGAGGTAGGCCTGTACCTTAGCCGCGAGTTCTTGGAAGAAAGTGGATGTCGTTCGGCCACACCCCGGACAGGCAATGACCATGGGTGTAAAAGCCCTTAAGCCCAGCACTTGCAGCATCTCCTGGGCAACCACAACCTCCTTACGACGATCGCCACCGGGCTCTGGGGTCAGCGAGACACGAATGGTGTCGCCAATGCCCTCCTGCAGCAGCACGCCCATGGCCGCCGTGGAGGAAACAATTCCTTTGCTCCCCATGCCGGCCTCAGTAAGGCCCAGGTGCAGCGGGAAGTGACAGCGGCGCCCGAGCTCTCGATAGACTGAAATGAGGTCTTGCACCGCGGAGACCTTGGCAGACAGAATAATTTTGTCTCGCCCCATACCCCAGGCCACCGCCTGCTCTGCACTCTCGATCGCAGAAGTGACAAGCGCCTCACGCATGACGGCTTGAGCATCCCAAGGATCCTGACGGGCGGCGTTTTCGTCCATGAGGCGCGCGAGCAGATCTTGGTCCAGGCTGCCCCAGTTGACCCCAATGCGAACGGGTCGGTCGAACTTCATAGCCGCCTCAATCATGGCGCCAAATTGGGTATCCCGTTTGCTGCCGCGGCCCACATTGCCCGGATTGATCCGGTACTTAGAGAGGGCCAGGGCACACTCGGGGACTTCAGCCAGCAGCTTGTGACCATTGAAGTGGAAGTCGCCTACGAGCGGCACCGGGCAGTTCATGCGATCGAGTTGTTCGCGGATGGCCGGAACTGCCTTGGCCGCTTCAAGGGTGTTCACCGTAATGCGCACCACTTCAGATCCGGCAAAAGCGAGATCCCGCACCTGAATGGCGGTGCCAATAGCGTCTTCGGTGTCTGTGTTGGTCATGGACTGCACGACCACGGGCGCGTCGCCTCCCACGCGCACCTGAGTACTTCCCCAAGCCACAGTCACTTGGGTCGTTGAACGTCGGGGCAGTGGACCGCAGGCAAATGGCTGGCTAGACATGGACCCTCCCATGGAGCTGAATGCGTTGGGTAATGGTGGTGCGATCTTGGATGTCGCCGGCCAACTGGCCACAGGCAGCATCAATGTCATCTCCCCGCGTCTTGCGGGTGGTAACCACGAAGCCTTGGTCCGCAAGAATGCGTCCGAACGCGCGAATGACCTGTTGAGAAGATCGACGCAAGCCGGACTGAGGAAACGGGTTAAATGGGATGAGGTTGAACTTGCAGGACACCGCGTGACGACGCACCAGCTCAACCAATTCCCATGCATGTTCGGCGGAGTCATTGACGCCTTCGAGCATGACGTACTCAAAGGTAATGAAGTCGCGTGGCGCCACACGCAAATAGCGTGTGCAGGCTGCCATGAGCTCGGCTAGCGGGTACTTCTTGTTCAGGGGAACCAGCTCGTCACGCAGCCGATCATTAGGCGCGTGCAAAGAGACCGCGAGCGCAACGGGACATTGATCGGCAAGCCTGTCCATCATGGGGACCACCCCAGAGGTCGAGACCGTCACCCGTCGACGCGAGAGCCCATACGCGTTGTCATCGAGCATCAGGGCCAGGGCTGGTACGAGCTGATCAAAGTTCAGCAGTGGCTCGCCCATACCCATGAGCACGACATTGGTGACCCGCGAATCAAGTAGACGATTGGCCATATGGAGCTGGCCAATGATTTCTGCCGTGGTGAGATTGCGCGCAAATCCTTGGTGCCCGGTGGAGCAGAACCTGCAGGCTACGGTACAGCCCGCTTGAGATGAGACACAGAGCGTCCCGCGGTCGTCTTCGGGAATGAAAACCGTCTCGATGGCATTTCCAGCTCCCGCATCGAGCGCCCACTTGCGCGTGCCATCGGCAGAAAGATGGTCACGCAAGATGGGCAGAGACTCAATACAAGCCCGCTCTTGCAATGCCTCGCGAAACGAACGGGCGAGGTCGGTCATCCCCTCAAACTGATCCGCCGACCGCTGGTGAATCCACTTCAGCAGTTGGCGGGCTCGGAAGGGTTTCTCGCCGATGGACTGCACCCACTCTGTGAGTGCGTCAGGCCCCAGTCCGAGGAGATTAACCGTCACATGCCCTACCGGCTGTAGATGGCAAGCGCGGGGAAGAAGAACGCAATCTCCTGAGCAGCCGTCTCAGCGCCATCCGATCCATGAACCGCGTTGGCATCGATGCTGTCGGCGAAGTCGGCGCGAATGGTTCCAGGCGCAGCCTTTTTGGGATCCGTTGCGCCCATGAGGTCGCGGTTGGTGGCAATGGCATTGTCGCCCTGCAGCACTTGGATCATGACCGGGCCAGAGACCATGAAATCGACCAGGTCTTTGAAGAAGGGGCGCTCACGGTGGACAGCATAAAAGGCTTCGGCTTCGCCGCGTGAGAGATGCTTCATTTGCGCGGCGATAACCTTCAGGCCGGCGCCTTCGAAGCGGGAATAAATCTGGCCAATGACATTCTTGGCGACTGCGTCGGGCTTGATGATCGACAGGGTGCGTTCTTGCGACATGATTGCTCTCACTTGTGGTTAAAACATTGAAATGTTTGGAACATATTTGGAACTTCTTCCTGCCTATTGGTCTATAGAAGGACAGGAAAATTCCCAAAATGTCTTGGTATATCCCTTGATTTCCAAGACAAACCTGAGAGTATAACGGCAGCGTTTTTTTAAACAGGAGTCAGGCCACTATGTTCCCTCAGTCTCAGCAGTCCTTCACCGCAACCCGCGCGCCGTCCGCACTGCAAAACCGCGTACTGCGCAACACCTACTGGATGCTTGCCGCAACCATGGTGCCCACGGTTTTGGGTGCATGGGTGGGCATGTCCATGGGCTTTTCGCTCTTCTCTGGCAGTCCGCTGATTAGCTTCCTTCTGTTCATGGGCATTGCTTTCGCCTTTTTCTGGGGCATTGAGCGCACAAAACACAGCATCACGGGTGTCTACTTGCTGCTCGGGTTCACCTTCTTCATGGGGCTCATGCTGTCGCGTCTGCTCGGGGTGGCATTGGGCATGGGCAATGGCGGGCAGCTCGTGGCGGTGGCCGCTGGCGGCACAGGAGCCATTTTCTTCGGCATGGCCAGCCTCTCCACAGTCATCAAGCGCGACCTCACCGGCATGTCCAAGTTTCTGTTCATTGGCGTGCTGCTGCTGATTGTGGCGTCCGTTGCCAACATCTGGCTTCAAATGCCCGCGCTCATGCTGACCGTATCCGTGCTCGCCGTCGGAATCTTCAGCGTGTTTCTGCTGGTTGACCTGCAGCGCATCGTCAATGGCGGGGAGACCAACTACATCAGCGCAACGCTCTCGGTCTACCTAAGCATTTACAACATCTTCAGCAATCTGCTGGTCATTCTGATGTCCCTCTTCGGCGGCGGCAGCAGGGAGTAACCGCTCGAAAACAGCCAGCGACTCGACATGGGCAGTCTGGGGAAACATGTTTACCACCCCAGCCTGCGCGAGTCGCCAGGCACCCTGATGCACCAAAATGGCCGCATCGCGCGCCAGTGTTGCCGGGTTGCAAGACACCATCACGATTCGGTCCGGCCCCCTCCCCTCTCTCGACTGGGCAGCGAAGGCCTCACATAAGGACTGCGCCCCCTCACGAGGCGGGTCCACCAGCACTCTATCCAATGGGCCCAGGGCGTCGAGCCACTGCATATCCACCTCAAAGAGGTTCTTTGCCTCGAAGCAAGTCTTCTCGTCGAGGCCTTGCCTGCGCGCATTCTGTTGCGCTTGGTCCGTCAATGCCTGACTGCCCTCAAATCCCAAGACCTGGAAGGCACGCCTGGCCATTGCCAGACTGAAATTGCCGAGACCACAGAAGAAATCTGCGGCACGGTGCCCAGGCTGCAGATCAAGCCTGCGAATTGCCTGATCCACCAATACCCTGTTAATCGCAAAGTTCACCTGCGTGAAATCGACCGGCGAATAGGGCATGGTGAGACCGAACTCAGGCAGCGTGTAGGCAAGCTGCGTTTGCTCTCCTCGACCGCCCTGAAGCGGTGCAGCGGTGCTTGGGCCCTTCGGCTGAAGCCAAAAAGCCACCCCTGCATGTTGCGCCTCAAAAGCCAGAAGCTTTTGTGCGTCCTCAGATTCGAGGGGGGCTAGATTGCGCAACACCCAGACCTCGAGTCCATCGCCCATTGCGAGTTCGGCCTGGGGGATCTCCCTTGCAATGGTGAGCGAGGCAATCAGCGCACGTAAGGCCGGCAAGCGCGCCGCCACGGCAGGGGGAAGTACCTTGCAGGTCTCCATTTGGGTGACGAAGCTGCTGGCGCGCTCGCGAAAGCCCATGAGCAGCCCACCCTTTTTATCCACCCAGCGCACCGACAAGCGTGCGCGCATGCGATAACCCCAGTCTGGTCCCCGCATGGGCGAGAGCACCTCGTCTGGCCGGATCCGACCAATATGCCAAAGCGCATCCTCCAGCGCCCGCTGCTTAATAGCCACCTGGGCGGCACCACTTGCGTGCTGCATGGAACAGCCCCCGCAGACTCCAAAGTGCGGGCAGCCCGGATTCACGCGGTCTGGCGACGTGCGATGCCAACGCACGGCACGTGCCTTGGCATAGCTCGGACGTTCTCTGAGAATCTCCAGGTCGACACACTCCCCCGCCAATGCGCCAGACACGAAGAGGACCTTGCCATCGTGGCGAGCGATGCCCTGGCCTTCAAGGTCAACAGACTCGATCTCTATGGATTCAAGCGTGCGCACCACACGTGGTGCGCCAATCGTGCGCCGTCCCATGCTTACTCCTCTGGGACCCAGGCTGCGAGGAACCGCTCCCAGTGCCGGCCTTGAAGTGGGGCATCGGGCTGGCCGATTTGAGCCTGGAGCACGCTGCGAACCAGCTCCAGCTCTTGCAAATACGCAGCATGATGAAGCTCTCCCCGGAGCAGTCGAAACCGGGTAAAGAGTAGGTAGGTGTTCACAACGTCTGTTTCACAATATGCGGCAACCTCTGCCCAACGTCCCTCGAGATAGGCATCCCACACCTTGGCCCCATCTTCGCCGAGTTTGCCCGGAAAGCCACAGAGCTGAGCCATCGCGTCGAGGGGTGCATTTGCCCGCCCACTGTAGGCTGCCAGCACATCCATGAGGTCGAGATGGCGGCTGTGATAACGCGAGAGATAGTTGTTGAATTTAAAGTCTCGGTTATGCTCGCCTTGATCCCAATATGCGCCACCAGGCACGCCCCGCATCATGGCGCGCTGGTGAAGAACGGGTGCATCGAAGCCGCTGCCGTTCCAACTCACCAACTGCGGTTGATGGCGCTCAATGGTGTTGAAGAACTGACGAAGCCGCTGGGCCTCCTCCTCATCGGAAACCCCTGGCGTGGCCCCAAGACACCGGACGCGAAATCCCTCGTCATCTCGGAAGGCACAGCCGATGACCCAAATGCGCTGTAGATGGTGGGGGAAAAAGTCGGACTGCCCAGCATCCAGCCTCACCTGACGCGCATGGGAGACTCCGTCCGCGTCCGAGAGCTCAGCAGGAAAATGGGCTAAGGCGCGAAGGCCAGCCGCATCGGGCACGGTCTCAAGGTCAAAGCAAAGAATGGGGGTCATCAGCCGCTCTGGCGCTTGGCTAGCGGCTCGGAAGAAAGCCTAGGGGATCGATAGGCTTGCCGCCCTTACGCAGCTCAAAATGCAGCATGGGTCGGTCGGCATCGGACATGCCCAGCTCTGCGATTTTTTGCCCGCGACGCACAGACTGCCCCTCCTTGACCAGAATGGCGCGGTTGTGTGCGTAGGCCGTGATGAAATCATTGGCATGCTTCACGATGACCAGGTTTCCGTAGCCCCGAAGACCATTGCCGCTGTAGACCACTCGCCCTCGCTCAGCCGCGAAAACTGCTTCGCCCGGGGCGCCGGCAATGGCAATGCCCTTGCTTCCGCCCTCAGCAAACTGAGTAATCACGCCTCCGTTGGCCGGCCAAACCCAGGTCAAGCCGTCTGCTGCGGCCTCGGCCGCCTGGGGAGCGGGGACCGCAGGGACCGCGGGGGCAGGCGCGGCAGCGGGCGCTTCGGGCGGCGTCGACGCCACTGGTGGAGGTACAACCGGGGAGGCTGCTGAAGGGGTGCTCGAGGGGGGGCCAGGAGCGACGGGGGGTGCAGGCATGCCTGCCACGGGTGCCAGGGGCTTCACCTCTATGCGACCAGTGGGTGCCACCTGTTGGGCAGGCGTAGCCTGCTGTGGTGGGGGCACCACGGATGCAACAACACTCGGCGTGGGCGCGCGCACAGTGAGAACCTGCCCCACCTCGATGCGGTTAGGGTTGGTGATCTGATTCCACGAGGCCAGCTCGCGCCAGTCGACGCCGTATTCCAGCGCAATACCAATCAGCGTCTCACCCCGTTTGACGCGATGCATGCCGGCTGGAACAGGCTGCTCGGTCTCAGCCTGAGCGGTAGGAGGCACAGTGCTGGGCTTGGGCTTGCCGGTGATGCTTGTCTGATTGGGCGAGTCTGCCTGCTGAACGGTACGGGATTCAATGGGAGCTGGTGGTCGATGGGCGCAGGACACAAGGGTCATTGCCAAGGCCAGAGTCAGGAAAAAAAGTCTCATCTTTGAATACCGGATCGAATGGGAACGAATTGAACGACATCGTGGGTGCTGGTCTTAAACCCAAGCGCTCGGTCCTGAGTGATCACCACCAAACGCTGCTCTGGGCTTCCAAGCGGGCCAACCAACACACCACCATCCCTCAATTGTCTCAGCAATTCGGGGGGCGGGTGCGCCATGCCTGCCGCCATGACCACCACATCGAACCCCAATGCATCGTCAAAACTGACCTGCCCGTCGGCCAACTTCAGAGTCGCGTTGTAGCCCATCTCTGCGAGCCGCTGAACGGCTGCCTTGTGAAGCGGTTCGATCCGCTCTAAAGAGACCACCTCATCAAAGATCTGAGTCATGACTGCGGCCTGATAGCCGCAGCCTGTGCCAATCTCAAGCGCGCGAAGCGGTCTTGTCTGGGGTTGCGACAAAGCATGCGTAATGGCCTCAAGGGCTAGAGAAAGCGATCGCGCCACCACATAGGGCTGCGAAATCGTCTGCGCATGGCCAATCGGCAAAGCGGTGTCCTCATAGGCTCTGCTCGCCAGCGCAGGGTCCACAAACCGATGTCTTGGGACAGAGGCCATGGCCTTCAAAACCCGCTCACTCTGAATGCCCGCAAGACGAAGCCGCTCGAGCATCCGATCGCGGTATCGATCACTGGCAAGGCCCGGATTCAGGTGGGGATCTGTTGGCGCAACCGCATTGCTCGATGGCTTCTGTGCTTTCCTTGCGGTGGGGACTGACTGTCCCCACTTGGGCTCCAGAATGCGCGCTGCAGGGGCCTGCGGCCGAGGCCCCCCCGGAACTATGATTGGCTTGCGAGCCAATCCACCACCTCCTGCTGCGCGTCTGTGTCACCCAGATCGACCCGCAAGGGGGTAATGGAGACCTGGCGCGCAGAGAGGGCGTGAAAATCGGTCCCTGGCCCAGCATCACGGATGCCGCCGGGCGCCCCAACCCAGTACATCGGTTCTCCACGCGGTGACTCCACTCGCACAACAGGCTGGGATGCATGTCTGCGCCCGAGTCGCGAGACCACGTAGCCTTCCAAGGCCTCGATCGGGACGCTTGGAATATTCACGCTCAAAAGCTTTGGGGAGGCAAAGGGCTGACGAATGACCCGATCAACAACCTCTTTGGCGACATGTACGGCTGTGGCCAGATTCTGAAATCCACGGTCGGCCAAGGAGAAGGCAATGGAGGGAATACCGAGCAGATAGCCTTCCATCGCAGCCGCGACCGTGCCCGAGTACAAGGTGTCCTCGGCCACGTTCTGACCATTGTTAATGCCCGAGACCACCAGATCTGGGGGTTCAGGCATAAATCCGGTCACCGCCACATGAACGCTGTCGGTGGGCGTGCCGTTGACATAGTGAAAGCCGTTGGCTGACCTGCGCACATAGAGAGGGCGATCGAGCGTGAGGGAGTTGCTTGCTCCACTTCGGTCAGCCTCCGGCGCGACAACGGTTACGTCACCGAACGCCCGCATGGCCTCTGCCAGGGCTTCAATGCCAGGCGAAAAGTAGCCATCATCATTCGATACGAGAATTCTCACTGGCCGCTTTGCCCTTCTTCAGTTGGCCAGTCACGGATGTAGGCCTTGAGCATCTTGTTCTCAAAGCTCTGAGCCTCAAGCACCGCACGGGCGACATCATGAAAAGAGACAACGCCCAGAAGGGTGTCTGCCTCAACAACAGGCAGGTAACGCTCGCCACAGGCATTCATGACCCGGCGAAGCTCGTCAACTGAGAGTTCTGGATCGACAATGGTGGGACGCGCATTCATGACCTCTGACACGAGGATCTCGGCCATTGTGGGAGTGGGTCCGATGCGGTGCTCCTGCTGACGCTTCGCCAGCACCCGCATGACTTCTCGGAACGTGAGCATGCCCGCAAGACGTCCCGCCTGCATGACCACAACAGACCCAATGTCACGCTCAGCCATGGTAATGACAGCCTCAGCCAGTGGGGTGTCCGGGTTGACGGTAAAAAGCGTGTTCCCCTTGAGCCTGAGGATTTCTGCAACTTTCATGTCGGTGTCTCCTCTTTTTTGGACATGCTAGCACTCGAAGATGGCGCCCATGGCATTTGCGATGCGACCAAGGCACCGAGCAGAAAAATCCACCAGGTGAGGTAGGTCCAGATCAAAAACAGCGGGAATGCAGCCAGAGGCCCGTAAATCTGCCGATAGGTTGGAATCGAGCCCAATATGCCACCGAAGAAGGCCTGACCGATCTCAGTCAACAGCGACGCACAAAAGGCCCCAACGGCCGCATGACGCCATGCAACCGGCGCATTAGGCAGGATGCGGTAGCAAAGGGTCAATGCACAGAAGGTCACCAATAGATTGGTCACGTCAAACCATGTGGCGGGTGATTTTCGCTCGAGCACAGAGAGGGCCAAGGAACCCCCTCCTGCCACCAGAGGGCCCACGAAGAGGGCCACCCAGTACATCAACAGTCGCTTGATAAAAGGGCGGTGCTGGCTCACGCCCCAGATCAGGTTGAGCGTCTTGTCGAGCGTCAACATCATGATGGTGGCGGTCAGTGCCAAGAAGACGAACCCGAGCAATGAAAGGCTCGCCGCCTTGCGTAGGAACTGATCAAGATAGCGGGTCAATTGGCCGCCAATCCCCTGCGGCAGAAAGTGCTCGAAGATGAGCGCCTGCGCGCTCTTACGAATGTCATCAAGCTCAAAAAAGCTGGTACTGAGCGCCAAAGAGACCGTCAAGAGCGGAACCATGGCTAAAAGCCACGCAAAACTCAGGCTCGCGGCCGCCTGTCCAAGCCGAAGCGCATTGAAGCGGTGAAATAGCCCGACAAGCCAACGCCAGAAGTGCATAAACATCTGACTATGATAGGTGCATGAGCGCACAAATCTTGATTGTCTATTACAGCCGCCACGGAGCCACCCGAACACTGGCCGAGCAGATTGCATTGGGCGTGGAGTCCATCCCCGACTGCAACGCCGTGTTGCGAACCGTTCCGGCGGTATCTGCAAACACCGAAGCGACGGAGGCCTCAATTCCGGCCGATGGCCCACCGTACGCCGATGCACAGGACCTGGAACGCTGCGATGGCTTGATCTTGGGATCTCCGACACGGTTTGGGAACATGGCTGCAGCGATGAAGTACTTTGTGGACGGCACACTCAATACCTGGATCGCAGGTGGACTCGTCGGGAAACCCGCCGCCGTGTTCACCAGCACTGGAAGCCTTCATGGAGGCCAAGAGGCCACACTCTTAACCATGATGGTCCCGCTGATGCACCATGGCATGCTGCTGGTTGGCCTGCCTTATTCGGAACCTGCGCTTTCAGCCTCTCAGTCGGGCGGCACACCCTACGGTGCAAGCCACTGGGCTGGCTCCGACGGGCAGAGACCAGTGGATGAGGTCGAGAAGTCTCTGGCCAGAGCGCTGGGTAAGCGGGTGGCTACCGTCTCGCTGGCCCTCAAACGGGCGGCGCGAACATGATCGCTTCGCCTTGGAGAGCCTGGGCGACGGGGTTGACACTGGCCATGATCATCTACGGCGTGGCCTGGGAGGGGCTCATCGACCCCATCCGAACCGGATCCTGGCTCTGGCTGAAAGTCGCTCCCCTCGCACTGGCGCTGCCTGGGCTCTGGCGAGGGAAGGTCTACACTTATCAATGGATGAGCCTACTCGTGTGGCTTTATGTCTGCGAGGCCTTGGTTCGGATCCTGGGCATGACGGTGACCGAACAGTTCCTTGCCCTCGGATGGCTGGTTCAATCGCTCTCGCTCACGCTTGTTGTGCTCTTGGCCATTCGCGCATGCCGACGCCAGACCGCCAGGGGTGACTCCCCCTCACACAAAGACCTGCGCCACTGACGCGCGCCGGGCTGCCCATGAAGGAGCCCATGCCAATGCCGAGTGATGGACTTGGCTGCGACGCCCTTTTGGATCCAACTGGACAGATATTGATCGAGGGCGTCTAGCACCGCCTCTCTTTGGTCTGGGCGCCGAATATCCATGCCAAAAACGGCAGCATCGAGGTCTCTTAAAATCCAAGGGTCATGGTAGGCGGCGCGTCCAAGCATGACCCCGTCAAGCGCTGGCCCCTCCTCCCCAGACACCAGTGCCGCTTGGCAGCCATCGACTGAGGTCAGGCCACCATTCAGCACAAAGGTGAGATTCGGAAAGTCACGCTTGAGATGGCGCACAACCGAATATCGAAGCGGTGGCACCTCTCGATTCTCTTTGGGAGAGAGTCCTTTGAGTATGGCCGACCGTGCATGCACGATAAAAATGCTGCAGCCGGCCTCTGCAACAGTCCCCACAAAATCTCGCACAAAGCCATAGTCATCTCTCTGGTCTACACCGATGCGGTGTTTCACCGTGACGGGGCAGTCCACGGCATCGCGCATGGCCTGAACCCCTTGCGCCACGAGCGCGGGCTCATTCATCAAGCATGCGCCAAAGGCCCCTTTCTGGACACGCTCGCTTGGGCAGCCACAGTTGAGGTTGATCTCCTGATAGCCCCACTGGGCTCCGACCCGAGCGGCTCTCGCGAGATCTTGTGGCTCACTCCCGCCAATTTGTAGGGCGAGCGGATGCTCTGAGGCATCGTGCCCAAGAAGCCGCTCTAGGTCACCGTGGAGGATTGCACCTGTTGTGACCATTTCGGTATACAACAGCGCATTGGGCGCAAGAAGTCGGTGGAAGTACCGGCAATGCCGATCCGTCCAATCCATCATGGGGGCGACGCACAGGCGATGCGAAAGCAGTTGAGTCGGGTGAGGCATTTGCATAGCCACAGTTTAGAATGCCAGACAGGCCTCCGTAGCTCAGTGGATAGAGCATCCCCCTCCTAAGGGGAGGGTCGCACGTTCGATTCGTGCCGGAGGCACCAACTGATCCTTTGCCATGCCTATTCTCAATATTGCTGCTTATCACTTCTCTGAGATCCCGAACCCCGAGGCGGTTCGGCAATCCATACTCGCTGCTGCCGAGGCGCTTGCCGTCAGAGGCACGATCCTGGTGACGCCGGAAGGACTCAACGCATTCCTTGCGGGCGACGAGATGGAAGTGCGCAGACTGTTGGACATGCTGCGCACAATCCCTGGATTTGAGCGCCTCGAAGCCAAGGAAAGCTGGTCTGAATCGATTCCGTTCCAGCGCTTTAAAGTCAAGCTCAAGCGCGAGATCATTCGCATGGATCACCCAACCATTCGACCGGCCGAGGGCCGCGCTCCAGCTGTCGACGCGCGCACGCTCGCGCGCTGGTTGGACCAAGGCCACGACGACGCAGGCCTTCCGGTCGTCATGCTAGACACGCGAAACGACTTTGAGGTTGACGAGGGCGCCTTTCATCAAGCAATCGATTGGCGGATTCAGAAATTCACCCAGTTCCCAGAGGCCGTGAAGGCCCACGCTGAGACGCTCCGAGGCAAGACGGTCGTCAGTTACTGCACCGGGGGCATTCGCTGTGAAAAAGCCGCCATTTTCATGCACGAGCTCGGCCTCACCAATGTCCTGCAGCTGGAGGGCGGCATTCTGAAGTACTTCGAGGAGACCGACGGGCGTCACTTTCAGGGCGGCTGCTTTGTGTTTGATGATCGCCGTTTGCTCGACCCCACCCTGCAGCCCACCCCCCTCAGAGTGCCAAGCGCATCCTGAGTCCTGCCATCCAGTTACGGGGCAGACCCGGCTCAAGCGGGGCTGCATTGTTCACAATCACTGACGCGACATAGCTTTCATCGGTGAGGTTCTCCGCGCGTGCATAGATCGTCCAATCCCAACGATCGGATACACCCCGATAGCCGACCGATGCATGGAGCAGCCTCGTACCGCTCACCCTGACCTGATTCAGGTCATCGGCCACGCGCGTGCCGAATGATTGCCCCTCCAGGGCCGCACTCCAGCCGAGGAATTGGCCCATACGATCGCGGCCCGACGCCCACTCAAGAGAGGCAAAGGCCTGGTGCAAGGGAACAGAGGGAATTCGGTTTCCAGCGGCAATCAGCCCCAGCGTGGACCGAGCGGCGTCCGAATAGACCGCTCGCATCCAAGTCAGCGCAGCGGAGGATCGAAAGCCCAGACCCCAGTCCTTGGCGTGGGCGACTTCAAGTCCTTCGCGAATCGTCCCTGGCGCATTGCGGAAGGACGTTCGGCCGAATGCGGACTGATCGGTCACGATCTCATCGACCGTCTTGGCTCGAAATGCGACTACATCCAGCCGCTCCCGCGAGTTGGGCCTCCATTTCAGGCCCATCTCAAGCTGACGATTCACCGCTGCATTGAGGTCTGTGTTGAAGTCACTGGTGGGGACTGCTCCAGAAGGCGCACTGGCGTATGCGACCTCGGCAAGGGTTGGCGACTCAAAGCCGCGTCCCACACTGGCAAACACGTTGAGCGTAGGTGATGCATGCCAGG
>JBJOHF010000102.1:0-13593 GCA_046047855.1 Pseudomonadota bacterium
ATCAACATCGACACGGATATCCGTTTGGCGATGACCGCAGCCATTCGGCGTTATCTTGCCGAGCAGCCTTCGAAGTTCGATCCGCGTGATTATCTAAAGCCGGCACGTGAGGCCGCTCGCCAGGTCTGCCTCTCCCGATATGAAGCCTTCGGATGCGCTGGACAAGGCAGCAAGATTAAGCCGGTCGCACTGGTGTCCATGGCGCAGCAATACGCATCGGGTGGCCTCGGTCAGATCGTCCAATGACCGGCATCTATCAGACTCAGATTCGCAGCCTGCCCTTGGTCGGCCGCGGCAAAGTGCGCGACCTCTATGCCGTCGGAGACGACAAGCTGCTCATGGTCGCTACAGATCGTCTCTCTGCATTCGACGTGGTCATGGATGCGCCCATTCCAGACAAAGGGGTGGTGCTAAACCGCATGTCCGAGTTCTGGTTTGCCAAGCTCGCCCATATTGTGCCGAACCACCTCACGGGCATCGACCCTGAGACCGTGGTCAAGTCCACTGAGGTTGAACAGGTGCGTGGCCGTGCAGTCGTGGCGAAGCGTCTGAAGCCCATTCCCGTGGAGGCTGTCGTAAGGGGCTACCTCATCGGCGGCGGCTGGAAGGAATATTGCGAGACCGGCGCTGTCTGCGGCATTGCCTTACCCAAGGGATTGAAGATGGCTGCCCGCTTGGAGGCGCCACTCTTTACGCCGGCATACAAGGCAGAAATGGGCGAGCACGACGAGAATATCTCGTTTGAGCAGGTGGTCGACATGATTGGGCCCGAGCGTGCTGATGAGATCCGGCGCGTGAGCCTTGCGCTCTACCAAGCCGCGGCAGACTACGCGCTTGAGCAGGGCATCATCATTGCCGATACCAAGTTCGAGTTTGGTCTTGATGAGGCAGGGGTCTTGCATCTGATGGATGAGGTGCTCACCGCAGACTCCTCCCGCTACTGGCCGGTCGATGGGTACGCGCTCGGTGCGAGTCCCCCCAGCTTCGATAAGCAGTATGTGCGCGATTATCTGGAGACCCTCGATTGGGATAAGACCCCACCCGCGCCGGCGCTGCCCGCTCATGTCATTGAGCGCACTGCCCAAAAGTATCGCGAAGCGCTCTTTCGGATTGCTGGCGTGCGCATGCCTGTGGTGGGCGTGGTGATGGGCAGCCAGTCCGACTGGGACGTGATGCGCCATGCGGTTGAGGTGCTCGATCGCTTTGGCATTCCCCATGAGGCGCGTGTCGTGTCCGCACATCGCATGCCAGACCAGCTCTATGATTACGCCAGCGCAGCCTGTGCGCG
Source organism: Pseudomonadota bacterium (assembly GCA_046047855.1). Lineage (GTDB taxonomy): Bacteria > Pseudomonadota > Gammaproteobacteria > Burkholderiales > Burkholderiaceae_A > Hahnella. Next base: position 1,289 of record JBJOHF010000102.1, read on the forward strand.
CGGCCTCAAGGGCATCATTGCGGGCGCAGGAGGCGCAGCCCATCTTCCCGGCATGCTCGCCGCCAAGACAACGGTTCCCGTATTCGGTGTACCTGTTCCCTCAAAGTATCTGCGCGGAGAGGACTCGTTGTACTCCATTGTTCAAATGCCCAAGGGTATTCCCGTCGCAACCTTCGCAATTGGGGAGGCGGGAGCGGCAAATGCAGCCCTGCACCTCATTGCAACGCTGGCAACCGAGGACGAAACACTGCGCGATCGCCTCGCGGCGTTCCGGGCGGAACAGACTGAGGCAGCAGTCTCCATGAATGCCCATCTTGGGCGTGCCAAACCCGAGGCATAGGCCCCAGTGAACATTGGCTTGATGGGCGGTGGGCAGCTCGGGCGGATGATGATTCAGGCCGCTCATCGGCTTGGTCACACGGTGACTGTGCTTGACCCGGACCCGAACGGACCTGCGGGACAAATTGCAGATGCCGTGGTGGTGGGCGCCTACGATGACCCCCTGGCCCTTGAAAAGCTGGCCCATTCTGCGCAGGTCTTCACCACCGAGTTTGAGAATGTGCCCGCCCAGGCGCTTCGATTCTTGGCACAGCATGGCCAGACTTTTCCCAACGCCGACTGCGTGGAGCGCGCACAGGACCGCCTCATCGAAAAGGCCTTCCTCATTGAGGCAGGGGTTCCCGTTGCGCAGCACGTTGCGGTGCTTGGCGAGGAAGACCTTGCCCACGCTGCGGATCATCTCTTCCCTGGCATCTTGAAGACCGCTCGCTTGGGCTATGACGGCAAGGGACAGGTGCGCGTATCAAACCGCGAGGAGGCCCAGAAGGCATTTGCAACGCTCGGCAGCGTGCCTTGTGTGCTTGAGAAGTGCCTCCCCCTGGTCAAAGAGATCTCGGTCATCATTGCGCGCGACCGCCACGGCGCCGTTGTCACTTATCCCGTGGGTGAGAACGTCCACATCGATGGCATTCTGCACACCACAACGGTACCCGCCCAACTCTCCTCGCATCTTGAGTGTGCGGCTCAGCAGGCCGCACAGCAGGTCGTGAATGCCATGCAGTATGTTGGTGTGCTCTGCGTCGAGTTTTTTGTGTTGGAGGGTGAGGTGTTGGTTGCCAATGAAATGGCACCCCGGCCGCATAACAGCGGCCACTATTCCATCGAGGCTTGCGTCACGAGCCAGTTCGAGCAGCAGGTGCGCATCTGCACCGATATGCCGCTTGGGCCCACTGAGCTGAAGTTCCCGGTTCGCATGACCAATGTGCTTGGTGATGCCTGGTTTCCCGTTGAGCCCGACTGGACTGAGTGGACGCGACAGGGCGCCTTCGTGCATCTTTATGGAAAGAAGGAGCCGCGTCGGGGTCGCAAGATGGGGCACATCACGCAGCCATTAAACGTATGAGCTGTCTGGCGCCTACCCGCGCTGCCCTGATTCAGGCTGCGCAGGCCCTGGCCTCTGGCCATTTGGTGGCTTTTCCCACAGAGACCGTCTACGGGTTGGGCGCTGATGCGCTCAATCCAGATGCGGTCAAACGCATTTTCCAGGTCAAAGGGCGACCAGCCGATCATCCACTGATCGTGCACGTTGCCAGCCTGCAGGCTGCACAGCGTTTGTCCTCAGATTGGCCGAAGACGGCGCAGATCCTGGCGGAGACGTTCTGGCCTGGGCCGCTCACGCTTGTCGTGAAACGCGCACCATCGGTGCCAAACGCTGTAACCGGTGGTCAAGATACGGTGGGGCTGCGCTGGCCAGCACAGCCTGCCGCACAGGCTCTGCTTGAGGCTTTTGCGGCCATGGGGAGTGGTGCCGTTGCAGCGCCCTCTGCGAACCGTTTCGGCGGCATTAGCCCCTCACAGGCTCAGCATGTCGAAAGTGCACTCGGTGCCTACCTTCAGCCAGGCGATCTCATTCTCGATGACGGGCCATGTGGAGTCGGGATTGAGAGCACGATTGTTGATTGCACGGTGAATCCCGTGCGTGTTCTGCGGCCAGGGGGGATCTCCCGCGCGGCTCTTGAGTCGGCACTTGAAATCGGCCCAGTCTCCAGTTCGCCACAGCATGAGGCTCACCAGCCTTTGCCCCGTGTCTCTGGCAGTCTGGCATCGCACTATGCCCCGAAAACCCCGCTTCGCATGTTGCCTGCCGCAGATCTGCACGAGGCCCTTCAGGCGCAGCTAGCAAGGCCAGAGTCTCAAAAAGTGCTCTGTTGGGTGCGTCAGTTGGCTCCGACTCATGATCCACGGGTCACGCAGGTGCTCATGCCCTCGCGTCCAGAGTTACTTGCGCAACAGCTCTACGCGCGCTTGCATGAGTGGGATGCCTTGGGGTTCGACCTTCTACTGGTCGAGGCGCCTGCTCTGGGTCCTGAGTGGGAGGCCGTTAGAGATCGGATAAGTCGCGCCGCATTTGACGGTGAGGCATCTCACACTCCATAAACTCGGGCCCTTCGGCGACAAAGCCATGCTGCGCATAAAAGCCGAGTGCATGGACCTGAGCATGGAGCAGTACGTGGGTCATGCCGATGCGTTTGGCCTCCTGCATGAGGCTTCTGAGTACCCAGCTCCCGAGCCCAGATTTGCGGTGGCTCTTTCGAACTGCCATGCGACCAATGCGGCCATCAGGTAAGAGACGCCCTGTTGCAAGTCCAGAGAGGTGAGGGTCCGAGAGCAATGGGTCATGAATGACCACGTGCCTGCAATAGCGGTCGGCCAGATCCCACTCCTCCTCGGCCGGAACACCTTGCTCGTCAACGAACACCTCGTGCCGGATGGGCGCCGCCAGCGGCTGCAGGCTTAGCCAGTCTCCGAGTTGTCCGGCGTATGCATGCGTTGATATGCATTCCGGTTGGGCAAGCTGCTGCACAGGACGTCGAGGCGCCCAGGTGGGCTGTGGCCACCAGGGATCGGTTTTCCATCGGGCCATGATGTGCCAATGCAGGTGCGGAACCAGGTTTCCGAAGCTTGCAATGTTGATCTTGTCCGGTGCGTGCTGATCACGAAGCTGCTGCTCGACTCGGCAGACTGCTTGCATGCAATGCGAGCGTTGCTGAGGCGTTAAGTCTGTGAGCTCTTGCACATGGGCCTTCCAGATCACACGCATGCTTGCAGGCAGTTCTGCATCTGCGACCTCAATGACGCGGAGCTGGTCATCCTCAAAGACCACCGGCCCGCCAGGTTCGTTGCAGAGTATGCAGTTCATCGTTATTTTCTCCGTGCAAGAAAGATCATGAGCAGACCCAGGCCTGCCGCCCAATGGCGAGCCCAATCACCCCAGAGTGCGTGGCTGGCAAGGACCTCGTGTAGCAGCACGACTGCAAGGGCCCCGAGCCATGGCGAAAAGGCATAGCGTTGCCCACCCAGCAACACCATCAGTAAGGCCATACCAGAAACCTGCCACGAGAACATCGCAGGGCTCACAAAGCCAAAACGAAGGGCGTGCATCGCACCTGCTGCCCCCGCGAGACTTGCCGAAAGGACATATGCGACGAGTTGGATGTGAAATACGGAATAGCCCAGGGATGTGACTCTGTCCTCGTGTTGATGGGCCGCTGCCATCAGGGATCCAAACGGGGATCGACCGATCCGCCAGATGAGGGCAGCGCCTGCCAAAGCGACGACGGTCATGCTCAGCGCCTTTTCAGACACGCTCAGCGGAGAGAGTCCGTCTACATAGAGTCCGTCGGCGCCACCGAAGTAGGGTGTGTCTTGTCCAAGCACCAACAGCATCTGGGCAAACGCAAGGGTGGCCATGAGAAAGGCCAAACCGCGTGACCGCAAGACAAACCACCCCGTAAGTGCTGCAAAGCCACTGGCTGCCATGATTCCCAACAGGGCAGAGGCTAGGTTCGAACCCGTATGGGGCGCCGATAGCGCTAACACATAGCCCGCAAGTCCGTAAAAGGCTGCATGTCCGAGGCTCACGAGGCCCAGATGCTGGATCAGCAGCCAGAGACTCGCAGCCAAAAGGCCCATCTCAAGTGTTTGGAAAATGAGGTCGAGGACGTAGGCCATGTCAGGCGAAGAGACCGCGTGGTCGCAGTGCAAGTACGAGTGCCATGGCGATGTAAATAGCGAGACCTGCGAGATCGCCCGCAAAGATCTGTCCGAGGGTTTGGGCCGAACCGACAAGCAGCGCCGCGAGGAGGGTGCCCATCACCGAACCCATGCCGCCCAGGATCACCACCACAAGGCTTGCAATGAGTACGGGGCTGCCCATGTGCGGGCCGAGTGTGGTCATTGGCGCCGCTAATGCGCCTGCAAGCATTGCAATGGCGGTACCCAGAGCGAATGCTCCGGCCGTGAGCCGAGAGGGGTTGATACCCATGGCCATGAGCAGCCGTGGATTCTCAGAGAGGGCGCGGAGTTGAATACCCCATGAGGAGAATGTCAGGGTGGCCCAGAGCGCCAGGGCCATGAGCAGTCCACCTGCAAGGACTGCAACCTCATAGATGGGGAGCAACAGGGTATCGCTGAGGGGAATTCCTCCGGAGAGCAAGTCCGGCGGGGTGAGGGTGAGCACATCATTGCCCCAGACAACGGCGCGCAACTCCTCAGCAACGAGCACGACTCCAAAGGTGAGCAGGACCTGGCGTAAGGGGTGGCCGCCGACGGTGGGTCGAACGAGGCCGCGCTCGAAAGACCACCCCATGAGCAGACCGACCATCGTCAACAGCAGCAACGCTGGGAGCCAGAGTCCGATGGCTTGGATAAGGCTGTATCCGATATAGGCGCCCAGCATATAAAGGGCGCCGTGTGCGAGGTTGATGACCCCCATTGCACCCAGAATGAGGGTCAGGCCGCTTGCCATCAGAAACAGCAGGACTCCCTGTTGTAGGGCATTGAGCCCGTAGAGCAATGCGAGGTTTAGGGTGTCCATTGGAGCCGACAACCCTGTGCAGGATCGGCGAGTCCCTTGGCCGCAACGCCCAGGTACTGATTCTGACCTTTTCGGACCTCTCGAAGATAGATGTCCTGAATGGGATTCTGCGCTGCTGAGAATCGCCATGGGCCTCGAGGGCTGTCAATGACCAGGCCACGCAAGACACTGCGCAGCGCGGTTGGGTCGAGGTCTCCTTTGGTATTTGCCAGGGCCTTTTCAAGCACGAGCCCTGTGTCAAACCCTTGAACCGCGAAGACATCGGGAGAGGCGCCATATTGCTGCGCATAGGCAGATCGAAAGCGCTTGTCTGCACTGTGCGGCAGGCCATCGGCGTAATGGAGCACACTGACCACGCCTTCCGCCTCGTCCTTGAGCGTGTGCAAGATGCCCTCGGTGACGTGGCCCGTGACGTAGAGTGGGATGGTCCTGCGTAAGCCCGCACGGTCGTAGTCGGCCAGAAACTTAGCTGCGGCAGTGCCCGAGAAGAAACAGGACACTGCATCGGGTTTGAGCGCAGCGATGCGGGTGAGCAGTGGACCAAACTCAGCCTGCGGAAAGGGAAGGCTAAGTGATGCAAGCACCTTCCCGCCGTTGGCTTCAAAGCCCTCCGCGAAGGCGCTCGCATATTCGTCGCCCGCGGTGTACTTCCAGGTGAGAAAGACGGCCGTCTTGATGCCGCGATCGGTCATGACCTTGCCCAACGGTGCGATGGTCTGCCAGTTGGAAAAAGACGTGCGAATGATTTGCTCCGAGCAGCCAGCCCCCGTGAGTCGATTGGCTCCGGCATTTGGGATGACCAGCATCCGGTTGTTGTCGGCTGCCACTTTGGCCATCCCAAGGGCTACACCCGAGTGCACCGAGCCCACCAGGAGATCGGCGCGATCTCGCGTGATCAGCCGATTCGCCAGTTCGGCCGCCTTGGCTGGATTGGATTCATCGTCTGCACGAATGATCTCCACCCTGCGCCCGCCCCAGAGTCCTTTGGATTGGGCCAGGGCGAGGGTGAGCCCCTTGAAGATTGCGTCACCGAGTGGGGCATAGGTTCCTGAGCTCGGCAGCATAAGGCCGACCCGTATCGGGCTCGACTGGGCCTGTGAGAGGCGGGGGAGTCCACTGAGGCCTAGCCCCAAGGAGGACGCGATGAGAAGGGATCGACGGTGAGTGCTCATGAAATGAGCTTAACCCATCACTCCCTCTCCTTTCAGTTGACGCAGCAGGACCGTCGATCGGCTGGGTTCGTTATCCATTGGGAGTCCGAGTCGGCTCCAGCCCACCACGGACTCTGGGTACATTTTCACGCTGCTGTAGCCAAGCACTTCGGAGGTAATGAACCAATGGGTCGCAGCCCAGTGTCCCGTATTGCAGAATACGATGGCTGAACGGTTTGGCTCGAAGCCCTCGCGCTTGGCAATGGCCTCGAGCTGCGCCCTGTTGAGCAGTCGACCGGTATTGGGAACGAACCACTCGGCCGAGTCTAGGTGTTTAGCACCCGGTAGGGTCCCCCAACGGCTTGCTGCAGGGTGGCGAAGCTCTCCTAGAAAGAACTCCTCGGGGCGAGCATCCACAAGGAGTGCACGACTCGCAACGGCCTGAACCTGAGTGCTCGCGACGATCAAGTTCGCGTTGTACTGCAACGGGGACATGCTGGTCTTGCTCGGTATGGCGCGCGCCTCAGCCTGTGTGGCCAGTGGAAACTTTGCAGCCATCCACGCCCCAGTTCCTCCGTTGAGGACGGCCAGGTTCTGAAAGCCCGCCGCCTTGAGTGTCCAGTAGATGCGGGCAACGCCGCCAAACTCGGTGGGGTCAGAGCCCGATCCCGCCAGCACAATGGCCTGATCGGGGTGGAGGCCAAGGCTTTGGACAAGCGCATTCAGCTTTGCAATGGGCATGACCGCCCCAGGATTATCAGCTGGACCTCGGAAGCTTGAGTACGGTGCGGGCAACGCCCCGGGAATATGGCCCGCCGCATAATTCGGTGACTTGCCGTCGGTCTGGAAGAGCTCTCTGGTGTCGAGCACGGTCACTGCACGCCGCTCGACCAGTGGTCGGAGCTGCTCAGCAGACAGCACGGGAGAGGGCAGGGGTGATCGCGCAACGGCGACACCTGCGAGGGAGAGCCAGAGTGTCAGCGATAGTGCTGCGGCAATCCAATGGTGGAGGCGATTTTTCATGTCCGAGAGGCTATTCAAAAAACGCGCGGATCCAAATTCACTGTGCTCATTTGCATATGACTTGCCCGCTGTTTGCCGCTACGATGCTCAGCACCATGCCCCGCCTGTCTGCCAACCTCAGCTTTCTCTGGCCGGATCTCCCCGTGCTCGAGCGTTTTGCCGCCGCTCGGCGTGCTGGGTTCGGCGCCGTGGAAATGCTGTTTCCTTACGATCAGGGATTGCCTGTGCTCTCGGAGTTGCTGGATGGGCATGGGCTTCAAATGGCGCTCATCAATGCACCCTGCGGAGACTGGTCACGGGGTGAGCGGGGGTTCGCGGCACAGCCTGGCCAAGATGCTGCCTTCCGACGTTCCATAGATCAGGCGCTTGAGGCGGCAGATGCGCTCGATGTGGGATGCATACATGTCATGTCCGGATATGTGCAGTCGGCTGCTCAGATTTCAAACGAACCTCAAGAGCAGGTGCTGATGCGCAATCTTCAGTGGGCAGGAGACCAGGCGCGCGCCGCTGGAAGGCGAATTAGCATTGAGCCGCTCAATGCGGTAGACATGCCGGGCTATTTTTTGTCGAACATCGACCAGGCTTTGCGGATTCTGGACGAACTTAATCATCCTTCAGTGGGACTGCAGTTCGATTTCTATCATCAGCAGCGCAGTCGTGGAGAAATTCTGCTCAGCCTCGACAGAGCCAGATCGAGGTTGTTTCATGTGCAGATTGCTGGCGCTCCTGATCGGCGTGAACCCGACCGGGGCGAATTGAATCATCTACGGGTTCTTGGCCATTTGGACCAGATTGGATACCTAGGATTCGTAGGCTGTGAGTATCGGCCCTCGCAGGACACAGACAGCGGACTGGCCTGGGCCAAACCCTATTTGCAAGGAGTTGCGTGATGCAGACGATTTTTCTGGGTGGGGGGTGCTTCTGGTGTATCGAGGCGGTCTTTCAACGCATTCGAGGTGTCCATGCCCTAACCTCTGGCTACATGGGGGGGCATGTGCCCAATCCCAGCTATGAGCAAGTCTGCGGCAAGCAGACGGGTCACGCTGAGGTGGTTCGGGTGGAGTTCGATGAGCAAGCCCTCAGCCTGGCAGACCTGTTTGCGGTCTTTTTTGAGGTGCATGACCCGACGACGCTGAATCGCCAAGGCGACGATGTGGGCCCGCAATATCGCTCGGCAATTTTTGCGACATCGGATGAGCAGACGCAGGCTGCGCGCGAGGCCATTGCGCGCTGGATTGCGCAACACGCAGGACATGACCCCGTGGTGACTGAGTTACATCAGGTCACACGCGACGAGGCCGAGGGGCTCACGCAAGAGACCCCAAAGACATTTTTTGCAGCAGAGGCTTATCACCAGAATTACTTCAACCAGCATCCGAACCAGGGCTACTGTGCAATCGTGGTGGCCTCGAAGGTCGCCAAGTCAGAGCGCGCCTTTGTGCGTCTTCAGAGAACAGACTAAGGCGCCAGACGTTCAATCGTCCACTGGGACTCGGTTCGGGATTGAAGTCGGTATCGGACACGATCGTGCAAGCGTGAAGGCCGCCCTTGCCAGAACTCATATCGATCGGGGCTGAGTAAGTATCCTCCCCAGTGCAGCGGGCGCGGGGCCGAGGCTCCGAACTGTGCTGCATAGGCTTGCTCGCGCTCTGCGAGCCATTCTCGGCTCGGAATCACTTGGCTCTGTGGCGAAGTCCATGCGCCGATTCGGCTGGAGGCAGGCCGTGATGCGAAGTAGGCGTCTGAGGCCTCGGGTGATATAGGGGATACCCTAGCCTCAACGCGGACCTGGCGTTCAAGCTCTGGCCAGAAAAAGTTCACGCAGGCCCAAGGATGTGCTGAAAGGGCCAGTCCCTTGGCGGACTGATAGTTTGTAAAGAACCTTAAACCTTGGGCGTCGAGCCCCCGGATCAGGACGACGCGCGAACTGGGGCGTCCGTTGGGCTGCACCGTGGAGAGCGTCATTGCATTGGGTTCTAGTGCTCCAGCCTTGAGTGCCTCCTCGAGCCATTGCGCGAGTTGCTGCCATGGGTGCGGCGCAACATCTTCGGGGTCGAGGCTGCCCCGCATGTATTCCTTACGCAGATCAATCGCTTCATTCATAGAGATTCTCTATTGGAGAGTTTCGAAATTTCTATTGGACGGCTGTCATTTTGAACCTGCAGACTCCGCGATGTGTCTTAGACGAACTTGATGATTGTCAAGACATGTTCGTTTTCATTCAACCCACAGGAGACTGTCATGCCCCAACTCAAAGGAAGCAAGACGCACCAGCATCTGAAAGATGCTTTCGCAGGCGAGAGCCAGGCGAATCGTCGTTACCTCTACTTCGCAAACAAGGCCGACGTTGAAGGCTACCCCGAAGTCGCTGCGCTGTTTCGCTCCACTGCTGAAGGCGAAACCGGCCACGCTCACGGCCACCTCGACTACCTAGCCCAGGTTGGCGATCCCGCAACCGACATGCCCATCGGCGACTCTGCTGCCAACCTTGCATCTGCAGTTGCAGGCGAGACACACGAGTACACCGATATGTACCCAGGCATGGCGAAGGACGCACGTGACGAGGGCTTCGACGAAATCGCCGATTGGTTCGAGACCCTGGCAAAAGCCGAGCGCTCACACGCGAACAAGTTCCAGAAGGCTTTGGATACCCTGAACGCCTAAAGCGGGTGTATGGACTGCAGGGCCTTCCACAAGAGGGCCCTGTGATGCAGACACACCAAGTTGCCCCTCAACATAAAAAGGAGAACCCATGAGCGCACGTGAAGGCTCACTCGAGGCCCCGACAAGACACCCACTCGACTGGAAGAACCCAGAGTTCTACAACGAGGAGGCTTGCCTGTCCGAGATGGAGCGCATCTTTGATATCTGTCATGGGTGTCGGCGTTGCGTCAGCCTGTGCGGATCCTTCCCCACGCTCTTCGACCTGATCGACGAAGGCGAGTCCGGGGAGATGGACAGCGTGCCCAAAGAGAAATACTGGAGCGTTGTGGATCAGTGTTACCTCTGCGACGTTTGCTATCTCACCAAGTGTCCCTACGTGCCACCGCACCCTTGGAATCTTGACTTCCCGCACACCATGCTTCGGGCCAAGGCCATTCAGTTCAAGAAAGGGACCGAGACCCAGTTCCGAGACAAAACGCTCTCGAATACGGTCGCAAACGGCAAGCTGGCCTCGATTCCAATCGTAGTCCAGGCGGTGAACGCGCTCTCGAAGAACAAGGCCGCACGGTCCATCGGCGAGAAGGTGTTGGGCGTGCACAAAGATGCTTGGCTGCCCGAATTCACCTCCCAGGTCTTTGAGCGAAATGCTGAAAAGGCAAAGGGATGGCCCGTAAAGGATGGTGCTCGCTCAAAGGGCAAGGTCGCAATTTATGCCACCTGCTATGTCAACTGGAATGAGCCAGGAATTGGTCATGACCTGATCAAGGTGCTCCAACACAACGAGATTCCTTATGTGGTGGTGGAGAAGCAGGCCTGCTGCGGCATGCCCAAGCTTGAGCTCGGAGACCTCGACTCTGTGGCCGCCCTGGCTCAGGAAAACCTGCCCAAGCTCGCTCAGCTCGCGCGAGACGGATATTCCATCATGACACCGATTCCCTCGTGCACACTCATGTTCAAGCAAGAGCTCCCACTCATGTTCCCGAACGATGCTGATGCGCAGGCCGTCAAGGCAGCGATGGTTGATCCATTCGAGTATTTCCAGCTGCGCCACAAGGACGGTCTATTGAAGACGGACTTCAAGCAGAGCCTGGGCAACGTCTCGTATCACATCGCCTGTCACCTTCGAGTACAGAACGTCGGGCAGAAGACGCGGGAGACGCTGGAGATGATCCCCGACACCGCCGTCAACACCGTAGAGCGGTGCTCCGGCCACGCGGGCACTTGGGGGGTCAAGAAAGAGTTTCATGAGATGGCGATGAAGATTGGTCGACCGGTGGTGCGCCAGATGTCTGAGCATCCGAAGGCGCAGGACGGCGCCGGTGGGCTTCCAGACTTTGTTGCATCAGACTGCCAACTCGCGGGCCATCACATTGAGCAGGGCATGGCCGGAAAGGCAGAAGGCAAGGTGGAGCACCCGCTCAGTCTGCTCGCCCGAGCCTACGGCCTTTGAATTGATCACATTAAGAGGTTAGGAAATGCCGCATATTCAACGAGACTCGCTCTGGACATTGGAGCACTATTCCCGCATTCGCAATCAGTTCCGTGCCGAGGTCATGGAACACAAGAGAAGCCGTCGTCTGACCCTCGGTGATCACATCACCATTATTTTTGAAGATGAGAAGACGATCCGCTATCAGATTCAAGAAATGCTTCGCATAGAGAAGACGTTTGAAGAAGAAGGCATTCAGGACGAACTCAATGCGTACAACCCACTCATTCCCGATGGTCGTAACTTCAAGGCCACGATGATGATCGAATATCCAGACCCAGAGATTCGCAAAGTGGAATTGCGTAAGCTCAAGGGCATTGAGGATCGTGTCTGGGTTCAGGTTGAGGGGCGAGAGAAGGTTTTTGCCATTGCGGATGAGGATCTTCAGCGCGAGAACGAAGAAAAAACGTCCTCTGTTCATTTCCTTCGTTTTGAACTCGACGAGGACATGTCTGCGGCCCTGAAGTACGGCGTGGCGCTGGCAGCTGGTGTTTCGCACCCAGCCTATACAGTCGTGGTGGACCCTGTTCCAGCGGATATTCGCGCAAGCCTCGCGCAGGACCTCACTTAAGCCATGGCGGAGAAGACCGCAGGAGATGCTTTGAACGTCCTTGGGACGTCTCTGCAGCCCTGTGGCTTCGACCCGCTGACTGGGTTTTTCAGGGACGGCTGCTGCAACACGAGTGATGAGGACTATGGACGTCACACGGTCTGCGCGGTCATGACCCAGCCGTTTCTGCAGTTCTCTCTCGAGCGAGGAAATGACCTTGTTACCCCGAGGCCTGAGTACCGGTTCCCGGGCCTGAAGCCCGGTGACCACTGGTGCCTCTGTGCGGGGCGGTGGCGGGAGGCTGCTGAGGCCGGAGTGGCACCTCCGGTCGTGCTGGAGGCAACCCACAAGCGAACCTTAGAGGTGGTGGCCTTGGCGGATTTGGAATATCACGCGTTAAGGATCGATTAGCGCTGCTAAGCGTCACCACACCTGTCTCAGCGATAATGGGGGCATGCAGATAGAAGTCATCCCTGTAACCCCCTTTGAGCAGAACTGTTCACTGATCGTCTGTCCACGTACCCAGAGGGCTGCCTTTGTTGATCCTGGTGG
>JBJOHF010000103.1:0-10309 GCA_046047855.1 Pseudomonadota bacterium
ATGAATTGGCTGCAGCAAGAGCGCTTCGATCTGGTGCTGCTCGATCACCAGTTAGATGGTCTCACCGGGCTATCGGTACTGGCCTATCTTGCGGACTGGGCAGAGCAGCGGAGGGTTGTCATTCCCCCCGTGATTGTCTGCTCGGGCGCAATTGGGCTCCTCGACATGAAGCAGTATCAGACACTTCGGGTTCATGATGTGCTCAAGAAGCCTCTGAGCATGGACCGTCTGGCCTTCACCATGCGAAAGCTCCTCAAAATCTAGCGGCGCTAAGCATTCATGAGCAACACTGTGGTGTACGCGCCATACGCGACGAGAAAGACCGCACCCTCGGCTCTGCTGATGTCTCGACCGCGTAAAAAGGTGGGCACGCAGATGACAAAGGCGGCCACCATGACCCACACGTCAAAGCTCAACACGGACGGAGCCACGGTAATTCCACTCGGAGCGACGACCGCGGCAAGCCCGAGACAGCCGAGAATATTAAAAATGTTACTGCCGATGATGTTGCCAACCGCAATATCACGCTGTCCCCGCAAAGCAGCGGCTGCGGATGCGGCCAGTTCGGGCAGCGATGTACCTGCCGCCATGATGGTGAGGCCAATGACCAGGTCGCTCATGCCCAGGGCTTTGGCAATATCGACACAGGCTTGCACGAGCCAGTCTGCCCCCATCACGAGCCCAAGAAGGCCGAGCGCGACCAACAGGACGCTTTTCGGAAGGCCGGGCTGGCTCGCTGCCTCAGCGGCCTCGTTGGGAGCGAGGTCCTCGGTCTCCGTGTATGGGGCGCCGCGCGCTTGAATCACAAGAAAGCTCGTGTAGCCCACGAGCCCGAGTGCGAGTAAGAGTCCTTCACCTCGACTCACAACCCCGTCAAAGGCAAACAAGACAACCAGCGCCGCCGTGCCAATCATTACCGGCAGTTCCTGCCGAATGATCTGCGAGTGCACGCTCAGCGGAATGATGACGGCTGAGAGCCCTAAGATGACGAGCACATTGAAGATGTTGCTGCCCACAACATTTCCCATGACGAGGTTTGGCTGTCCCTGCAGTGCACTTCCGATCGACACCGCCGCCTCGGGGGCACTGGTGCCGAATGCAACCACGGTCAGCCCGACCACGAGGGGGGATAGGCCCACTGCCCGCGCAATATTGCTTGCACCGCGAATCAGCACTTCCGCACCGACCACCAATGAGATGAGCCCAGCAACAAAGAGAAGAACGGTGAGCATGAGAACCCTCTGTGAAGTGGGGCATACTTTAAAGCACTTATGAAACCACACGCCAAATCACAAAGGCCTCCCGCGGCCACGCCCCGCCGAACCCCTGATCTCTGCGATGCGCATGAATCGCTGATTACAGATGGCCGCCTTCGCGTCCTGCCGCCCGTCTTTCAAAACTACGGGGGCGCGGAGGCTATGTCAGGTTCAGTGGTCACTCTGAAATGTTTTGAGGACAACGGCCTGGTTCGTCAGACACTCTCGCAACCCGGCGCTGGGCGCATCCTTGTGGTGGATGGCGGCGGCAGTGATCGTTGCGCCTTGGTGGGGGGTGAACTGGCCCTCATGGCCGAGCGGCAGGGATGGGCCGGCCTGGTGATTCACGGCTGTGTCCGTGACTTATCGGAGCTCATCGAGGCTCAGGTCGGTGTGTGGGCCATCTCGAATCACCCGCGTCGTCCCGCCACTGCGGGGCTCGGCGCCAAGGACATCCCGGTCGATTTGGCGGGTGTCATCGTGCGGCCGGGCGAGTTCATTGTGGCGGATGCTGACGGCATTCTGGTGAGTGAGAAAATTTTGTAGGGTGCTGTCAAGTTAGGGTGGATGTGGGTGGTCAATTTTTGAGCACCCCAGCCCACCGCTGATGCTCTCAGCCTTCGGGAAGAATGACCTCGGTTTTTTCCACATGGGCTGGGGATAACTTTTGAGAAGAATTTAATTTTTGTGAGTAAAAACAACTACAACGAGTCTTCCATCAGGGTTTTGAAGGGGCTCGAACCCGTTCGGCAACGGCCCGGCATGTACACCCGGACCGAGAATCCGCTCCACATCATTCAGGAAGTGATTGACAACGCGGCAGATGAGGCGCTCGCTGGTCATGCCCGCACCATTTTGGTTACTCAGCACCTCGATGGCAGCGTGAGTGTGGCCGATGACGGCAGAGGCATTCCTGTCGGTCCGCACCCCGAGGAGCGCATTCCAGTCGTAGAGATCGTCTACACCCGTCTGCATGCGGGCGGTAAGTTCGATAAGGGGTCGGGTGGCGCATACGCATTCTCCGGCGGTCTGCACGGCGTGGGTGTCTCAGTGACCAATGCGCTCTCGACGCGTCTTGATGTCACCGTGTGGCGGGATGGATTCGAATGGACGATCGGGTTCGAGGGCGGGGAGTTGGTTCGGCCTTTGCAAAAGGGCGCAGCGGTCAAGGGCCGCTCTGGAACCATGGTTCGCGCTTGGCCAGACCCGCAGTATTTCGATGAGTCACTGATCCCTCAGATCGAACTCGCGCGCAGCCTGAAAGCCCGGGCGGTCCTTCTGCCTGGCGTGACAACGCAGCTGCTCATCGAGAAAACTCAACAAACGCAGACCTGGCGGTACGAGGGCGGCTTGTCGGCCTATCTCATGGAGTCGCTCGCCGATGCAGAGCTGATCGCCCCGGCGTGGTCACATGAGGGCTACGCGCCTGCAGGTGATGACACCTTCGCTGAAGGCGAGGGCGGGCAATGGGTGCTCGCGTTCAGTGCTGAGGGGCCCGTCGTGCGCGAATCTTTTGTGAACCTCATCCCGACTCCGGCCGGCGGCACGCACGAGGCAGGCTTGCGCGAGGGGGTTTTTCAGGCTGTGAAGGGCTTTGTTGATCAACACAGTCTGTTGCCAAAGGGCGTGAAACTTCTGCCCGAGGATGTCTTCTCGCGTGCGAGTTTTATTTTGTCCTCGAAGGTTCTTGACCCCCAATTCCAGGGGCAGACTAAAGAAAAGCTCACCAGCCGAGACGCCTTGCGACTCATGGCCACACAGTGCAAAGGCCCGATGGAGCTCTGGCTTCATCGAGACCTCGATGCGGGCCGTCGCATCGCCGAGCTCGCCATTCGAGCGGCACAGACACGTCAACGCTCCGCACAAAAGGTGGAGAAGAAAAAGGGCTCCGGCGTAGCCGTGCTTCCGGGGAAGCTCACCGACTGTGAGTCAACCGACCTTGCCCGAAATGAGCTCTTTCTCGTGGAGGGTGATAGTGCGGGAGGCTCTGCAAAAATGGGGCGCGACAAAGAATGCCAGGCCATATTGCCTTTGCGAGGCAAGGTTCTGAACACTTGGGAAGCGGAGCGTGACCGGCTTTTTGCCAATGCGGAGGTACACGACATCTCGGTCGCTTTGGGGCTCGACCCGCATAGCCCAGATGACGCCGTCGACTTTAGCGGCTTGCGCTATGGGAAAGTCTGCGTACTCTCCGATGCGGACGTCGATGGGTCACATATTCAGGTGTTGTTGCTCACGCTTTTCTTTCGTCATTTTCCGCAGCTCATTGCGAGAGGGCATGTCTATGTGGCGCGGCCACCGCTCTTTCGCGTCGATGTGGAGGCCAGAGCCAAGAAGCCTGCGCGCAAGATTTACGCCTTAGACGAAGGCGAACTGCAGCACGTGCTCGATAAGCTGCGGCAAGAGGGATTAAAGGAAACGGCTTGGTCTATCTCACGGTTTAAGGGATTGGGCGAAATGAGTGCCGAACAGCTCTGGGAGACCACGCTGAACCCCGATACACGGCGCCTGATGCCCGTCACGCTGGGTCAGCATTCTGCGCAAGAAACATCTACCCGTTTTAACCTGCTCATGGGCCGCGGTGAGGCATCTGCTCGCCGAGCATGGCTTGAGGCACGTGGCCATGAGGCCCAGGTCGACTTATAAGCACATCCCATGTCCAATCAAGACACTACGCTCGATTTATTCTCTCAGCCAGATTCCGCTCCTGACACACAGAGCCTTGCCGACTTCGCGGAGCGGGCCTACCTGGACTATGCAATATCGGTTGTAAAGGGGCGCGCCCTGCCAGACTTGTGCGATGGCATGAAGCCTGTTCAGCGTCGCATCCTTTTCGCCATGGAGCGCATGGGCCTTGGCAACAGCGCCAAGCCGGTCAAGTCTGCTCGTGTGGTGGGCGATGTGCTCGGTAAGTTCCACCCCCACGGAGACCAGTCTGCCTACGACGCACTTGTGCGATTGGCTCAGGATTTTTCGGTTCGATACCCCCTTATTGATGGACAGGGTAACTTCGGTTCCCGTGATGGCGATGGCGCTGCAGCCATGCGCTACACCGAGGCGCGACTCACGCCTTTTGCGTCGCTGCTGCTCTCCGAGTTGGATGAGGGCACGGTTGAGTTTGGGCCAAACTATGATGGTTCCTTCGAAGAGCCCTTAAGGTTGCCAGCACGATTGCCCATCTGTCTGCTCAATGGAGCATCGGGTATTGCGGTGGGTATGGCGACCGAGATCCCTCCGCATAATCTGCGAGAGGTCGCCCAGGCAGCCGTTGCGCTCATGGAGAAGCCCTCCCTCTCACTCCCGGAGTTGTTGCAGGTCTTGCCTGGGCCAGATTTCCCTGGTGGTGGTCAGCTGATCTCCAGCGCCCAGGACATTGAATCGGCTTATGCGTCGGGTCGGGGTTCTCTCAAAATGAGGGCGCGCTGGACCATTGAAGAGCTCGCGCGGGGGCAGTGGCAACTCGTGGTCTTCGAGCTTCCCCATGGTGTCTCTAGCCAGAAGGTGCTCGAAGAGATTGAGGAGCTGACCAATCCCAAAATCAAGGCTGGAAAAAAGTCGCTCTCTCCCGATCAGCAGCAGGTCAAACAGCTGGTTCTGGGCCAGTTAGAGTCGGTGCGGGACGAGTCTGGCAAGGATGCGGCGGTTCGACTCGTTTTTGAGCCGAGAAGCTCACGCCTGGATCGAGACGAGTTTGCGCGGCTGCTATTGGCCCATACCTCTTTGGAGAGCTCCGTCTCATTGAATTTGGTGGCGGTGGATGGCGCAGGCCGTCCAAGATCGCTCTCCCTGCTTGAGATGCTGCAGGGCTGGGTCGACTTTCGCGTAGAAACCGTTCGAAAGCGCAGTCAGTTCAGACTTGGTCAGGCCGAGCGTCGCATCCATATACTCGAAGGGCGCAGTATTGCGCTGCTGCGCATCGATGAAGTCATTGCGGTGATTCGTGAGAGCGATGAGCCCAAGCCCGCACTCATGCAGGAGTTCGGGTTATCCGAGGTTCAGGCCGAGGACATTCTTGAGATTCGGCTGCGCCAGCTTGCCCGGCTCGAGGCCATCAAGATTGAAAGGGAGCTCAGCGAGCTTCGCGAGAAGGCGGACAAGCTGCGTCACTTGCTCGATAACGAGAGAGCTTTGCGCAAGGCCGTTAGCAAAGAAATCGGTGACGATGCAAAGACCTATGGGGACGATCGACGAACGCTCATGAAAGAGGAGAGTCGAACCACCCTTGAGATCCCTGTCGTGGACGAGCCCGTTACAGTGGTTGTGTCTACCAACGGTTGGGTGCGCGCACGTCAGGGGCATGGCCATGAGCCGTCCAGCTTTACATTCAAGACCGGTGACGCCCTGTACGGCACATTCGAATGCCGCACCACGGACGCATTGGTCGCGCTCTCCAGTTCTGGTCGCGTGTATTCAGTGGCCGTCAGTCAGCTACCTGGCGGGCGAGGCGACGGTGCGCCTGTCTCAAGCATGATTGATTTGGAGGCTGGTAGCCAATTGGTTCATTTTGTTGCGGGCTCGCCTTCACAGACACTCTTGCTTGCAACGCAGGCGGGACTGGGCTTCGTGACGCGCCTTGAGGGCATGGTCGGCCGCAACCGCAGTGGCAAGCAGTTCGTGGGCTTGGAGTCGGGTGATTCGATTGCCCTGCTGAGGGTGCTCTCGCAAGAGAGAGCCGCGCTGGCGCTCCTGAGCCGGAAGGGGCGGCTCCTTGTCATTGGGCTCGATGAGGTCAAGGTCCTCGGCAATGGAGGGCGTGGCGTGGTGCTCATGGAGCTGGAGGGCTCTGATGATGCCCTGGTCGATGCCGTCATGGTGGGGGCTCTCGGCCTCTCGGTGAGCGGCGAGGGACGCGGGGGCAAAGAGGTGCGGGCGACCATTCGCCCGCAGGAGGTTTCTGACTATGTGGGTAAGCGGGCCCGAAAAGGCAAGCCGCTTGATGTTCGATTTAAGCCCCGTGCCATGGAGGCACTTGAAAAGCCGGTTTAGCGACCCCATGTAAGGGCTGATCCTCATTATCCCTTGCATGGAGTTTTCAGATGTCTAAAGAGACGCTTGCATTTCAGACCGAGGTGAAGCAGCTGCTTCACCTCATGATTCACTCGCTCTACAGCAACCGCGATATTTTCCTGCGTGAGCTGGTCTCCAACGCCTCCGACGCCTGTGACAAGCTCCGGCTCGAGGCCTTGGCCAACGATCAGCTCTTTGAAGGCCAGTCCGATCTCAAGATTCAGATCGGGTTTGACGCCAAGGCTCGCACCATCACCCTGACAGACAACGGTATTGGCATGAGCCGAGATGAGGTGGTCTCTAACCTGGGGACCATCGCGCGATCGGGAACCAAGGAGTTCTTCAGCAAACTCTCGGGCGATAAAGCCAAAGACTCCGCGCTGATTGGCCAGTTTGGGGTTGGTTTTTATTCCTCTTTCATTGTCGCGGATCGGGTCACCGTTGTGACACGTCGCGCGGGGCTTGCGCCCTCTGAGGGGGTGCGCTGGGAGAGCGAGGGAACAGGAGAGTTCTCGCTTGAAGCGATTGAGAGGCCGCAGCGCGGGACTGAAGTCACGCTTCACCTGCGGGCAGCTGAAGGGGAGGGCGACGACAGCAAGAGTCACGATGACCTGCTCTCGCACTGGACACTCAAGGAAATTCTGAAGCGCTATTCAGATCACATTGGCTTCCCCATCGAAATGAAGAAGCGGGAGTGGAACGAGGAGGCTAAAGAGTATGTGGAATCTGAGGAGTGGGAGGTCGTCAATCAGGCCTCTGCACTCTGGACGCGACCCAAGTCAGAGATCACAGACGAGCAGTACAAGGCTTTCTACAAGAGCTTCTCGCATGGCATGGACGACCCGCTCGCCTACACCCACAATCGGGTTGAGGGACGCTCCGAGTACACCCAACTCTTATACATTCCAGGCAAGGCCCCATTCGATCTGTACGATCGTCAGCAGCGACATGGCCTGAAGTTGTACATCAAGCGCGTCTTTATCATGGAAGACGCCGAGCAGCTGCTGCCAAATTACCTGCGTTTTGTGCGCGGTATCGTGGACTCCGCTGATCTTCCTCTCAATGTCTCGCGTGAGATTCTTCAGGAAAGCCGAGACGTTCGTTCGATTCGGGAGGGCTGTACCAAGCGCGTGCTGAGTCTCCTAGAGGAGATGGCCGAGCAGCGACCGGAGGACTACAAGCACTTCTGGAGAGAGTTTGGCCAGTGTTTAAAGGAAGGTTTCGGGGAAGATTTTTCGAATCGTGATCGCTTGGCTGCATTGAGCCGATTCGTCTCCACGGAGAGCGCAGGCGATACACCGGAGGTTACGCTCAAGGACTATCTCAGCCGCATGAAGGCTGGCCAAGAAAAGATCTATTTCCTCACAGCCGACAGCCTCACAGCTGCGCGCAGTAGCCCCCACCTAGAGGTATTCAGAAAGAAGGGCGTAGAAGTCCTTCTGCTCACCGATCGCATTGACGAGTGGGTCTTGAATTACCTGCATGAGTTTGAGGGTAAGTCGCTCCAGTCCGTCGCCAAGGGCAGTCTGGATCTCAGTGGCCTCTCAGATGCTGAGGGTTCCAAGTCCGAGGACGAGAAGAAGGCCTTGGAGGCGGCGGAGCAGGAGAGCAAGCCAGCCCTAGAGAAGGCTAAAACTGTCTTGGGCGAAAAGGTCAAGGATGTCCGGCTGACTCAGCGCCTGACCGATTCAGCCTGCTGTCTGGTCTCTGACGAGCAGGATGTCAGTGGACACCTGGAGCGCCTGCTGAAGTCTGCTGGACAGGCCGCTCCAGAGAGAAAGCCCATTCTGGAGCTCAACCCAGACCATCCGCTTGTCAAGGCGCTGGTTCGAGAGTCGACCGGGTCCGATACCTCAGAGACCGTCGGTGACTTGGTTTGGCTGTTGCATGACCAGGCGCTCTTGGCCGAGGGGGGGCAGCCCGAAGACCCCGCTCAATTCGTCCGCCGGCTCAATGGCTTTCTGCTAAAAGGTTTGGGTGCTTAAGGTTCGTCACAAATGCTAGAATCCGCATGTTTGAAACCAAGGGAGAAAACATGCGGATTTCGCATCTTCGAGCCGCTCGCACTGCGGCCGTTTCGGTCTTTATCAGTGCCTGTCTGACCGTTCCTGCTTTCGCGCAAGCACCCGCTGCAGAGGTGAAGGGCGACCCCGCACGCGGTGCCATGAAGAATTCCATGTGTATCGGTTGCCACGGCATACCTGAGTACAAGACCGCTTTCCCCGTTTTGTATCGCGTCCCCAAAATTGCTTACCAGAACGAGGCCTACCTTGTTTCTGCGCTCAAGGCCTACAAGGCTGGTGAGCGGAATCATCCCTCCATGGTTGCGGTCGCAACATCGCTCACCGAGCAAGACATGGCCGACCTTGCCGCGTTTTACGCGCGCGGCGGAAAGTAAGGAGTCAGATCATGAATAAACTCAAGTCATTCGTGCTGGTGGCTGGTGCGGCGCTCACCCTGAGCTCTGCTGCGACTGCTGGAAACGTGGCCCTGGGCAAGGCAAAGGCGGAAGAAGCCGCTTGCATTTCTTGTCACGGTGCAGACGGTGTCAAGGGCCTTGATGCCACCTATCCGATTTTGGCGGGGCAGCACGAGGATTTTATCGCTCGGGCATTAACCGACTATAAGCTTGGCCGTCGCAAGAATGCCGTGATGACAGGCATGGCGGCTGCGCTCTCCAAGCAAGACATCGAAAACCTAGCAGCCTATTACGCCTCGCTGCCTGGTCCTCTGGGCATTATCAAGCGCTAACCCCCGATATAACTCATTTCCACCTTGGGCCGACTTTGGCCCGAGGCATGGAGAGCCGCCCGGAGCTCTGAATACCGGTCTGTTCTGTGGTCCCAACGTTCGGCTAGCACCGTGCGGAGTTCGTCATCTGACGCGCCTGACCTCAGTATGGGCCGCAGATCAAGCCCTGTATTTGCGAATAGACAGGTGTAGAGCCCCCCTTCCGCTGAGAGCCGTGCGCGAGAGCAGTTGCCGCAGAAAGGGGCTGTGACCGAGGAAATGACGCCAACCTCGCCAGCGCCGTCCACATACCGCCAACGCTCAGAGACCTCACTGGCAATTTCCCTTCCAAACCTTTCAATGGGCCACTCGGCGTGAATCCGCTTGAGTACCGCTTCGGAGGGGAGGACGTGCTCCATAGACCAGCCGTTGGAGCTTCCGACATCCATGAATTCAATAAATCTGAGGCTGACGCCAAGCTCCCGAAATGCATGAGCCATGGGAATGATCTCCCCATCGTTCACACCCCTCTGGACCACCATGTTTGCCTTCATGCGCAGGCCGAGTGATTGAGCGAATGCGATGCCCTCAAGGACCTGGGTTGGACTGGCGCTGGCATGATCGGCCATGCGTTGAAACTGTTCTGGATGAATGGCATCGAGGCTCACGGTAACCCGATGTAAGCCCGCCGCGTGGAGGGCTTGCGCCTTCTGTTTGAGCAGCAGGCCGTTCGTTGTGAGGGCAAGTTCAACGGGTTGGCCATCGAGGGTGCGCAGCCGAGCCAGCTCTGACACAAGGATTTCAAGGTCCTTGCGCAGCAGGGGCTCGCCGCCTGTGAGTCTGATTTTCTGAACGCCGAGCTCAGCGAAACGGGCCGCCAGCCTCACGATTTCGTCAAAGCTCAGCATCTGTTGTCGGGAGAGGTAGACGTAATCGTCGTTGAAGACCTCTCTGGGCATGCAATAGCGACATCGCAGATTGCATTGATCAATGACTGATATGCGAAGGTCACGCAGCCACCGACCGCTTGCGTCTTGAATGGCCCCTGGGGCGCGAAGCTGACCGACGGCCGCACCCGCCGGGAGGAGAGGACTCTCCCGACCCGGCTGTATGGGAATGATGCGTTGGCGTTCGGTCATAAGCTCGCTAGGTTACGAGCTTGCGGGGGGCTCCGCGTCTCGGGTTTCCACCATGACCAGTGGCTCTGCGACTGCATTGGCAGTCTGCCGGCGCGGCTTGCGCCCCAGAACTGGCGGCGGCTCAACAGCGGCCTCGAGCACCTGCTGGCCTGGCGCTGTCTGAACCCATTCGAGCCC
>JBJOHF010000104.1:0-14448 GCA_046047855.1 Pseudomonadota bacterium
GACCAGCAATAGGCCCGCGAGCGCCAGCATGCTGAGCACGGCGCCAACCGCAAAGAGCAGTGCATGCTGGCGCGCCTGCGCGGGCGCATGGGCATGCGCACCGAAGGACAAAACCTTCAAGCCGAGAACCGGGAACACACAGGGCATGAGGTTGAGGATTAACCCCCCCACAAATGCGAAGAGCAGCGCGGTCAGAAGCCCGACCGATGAGGCCTGCACGCCACCGGATCCGGTGGTGTGGAGACGATCGTATTCTTGCTGTGCGGTAAGCCCAGCGTCGACACGCTCGAGCCCCATCGGTCGCTGATCGGCCGAGGCGAATGACAGCCTCAAGCCGGTATCCGCCTCAGGGCCAGACAAAGGCCGGTAGACCCCATTCAGGAGACGGGTCTGCATCAAACGCCCGACTGCCTCGGAACGACTCTCAGCAAGGACCAGTTCAAGCATCCAGAGTCCCTGCCCTTCATATCTTGCCTGCGCTGCCGCGGGATTCACCAGTGCTTCCAGTTCAGGGAAAAGGCTACCGCCCTTGGGCAAGGGGTCCTTACCCCAAACCCAGAGGCGCTGACCGGGCTCATCGATCATGTAGCCCTGGCCCGCACCCGAGGACACCGGTAGAGAGGCCAGCATGCGACTGAGCGCGGGTTCATCCGGCCCCGGTGCTGACATCACTTGAGCGACCTTCAACGAACGCTCGAGGACCGCCTCGCCCGGGATGCAGACATCCTTACAGACCAGCCATCGGGCCTCAAGCCGCAGTCGAATCGTTTGGCCAACCGGCAGGTCACTCGGCAGCACAAGCCGCTG
This sequence comes from Pseudomonadota bacterium, assembly GCA_046047855.1. Lineage (GTDB taxonomy): Bacteria > Pseudomonadota > Gammaproteobacteria > Burkholderiales > Burkholderiaceae_A > Hahnella. Next base: position 808 of record JBJOHF010000104.1, read on the forward strand.
CCCAAGGACCATCGTGCCCTCGTAGCCATAATTCGCCAGAGGCCCAACGGGAATGCGCCGGGGCGCCGGCCATAGCGTCTCGCCCTGCAGGCTCAGGGCGCCACCAACGACGGGATCCAGAGACCAGCTCAGGCTCGTGGCAAGGCCCGAATCGCCTGGGTTGCGCCAATAGGTGTGCCAGAGCGGGTCATGGTCAATCTGCAGGCCTGCAAGCACGACACCGCCAGGGCTCACCACCTCATGAGAGGTTAGGAGTCGAACCTGCACATGATCCACGCGTTGCTGATCGCCAGCGAGGCGGTTGAGCAGGCTCTGAGCGGAGGCCTCTGCGCCAACAACACTGACGATTACGAGAAGCGCGCAGAAGAACAGGCGAGCAAAATATGGAAGTGGCAGCAGATTCATACAGCGATTATCGCCCCGTCTTGATACCATCCGCACATGATGACTGACGAGTTGCAGGCCTTAGAGGACCGCATTCTGGCCATGACCAATCTCATTAAGGGACTGCGCGAGGAGAACCAGCGCTTGCGCGCGCGCGTGCTCTCGGCTGAGTCGCGTATTGAAGAGGCCAGTGCCAAGCTCGAAGCCCTCATTGAGCGACAAGAGGCTACCCATGGCTAACAGCCAATCGACGCCCCTGCAGCTTGAGGTCCAGATCCTCGATCGTCCCTACAAGCTCTCCTGCCCGCCATCCGAGCAAGCCCTTCTCATGGACTGTGTCGCACTGGTCGATCGCCGCATGCGACAAGCCAAGCAAGGCAGCAAGCTCCAGAGCGCAGATCGAATCGCGGTCATGGCAGCACTCACCCTGGCTCGCGAGCTCCTCGCCCCCGCGGGCGATGGATCCTCTCCCACCGACACACATGTGCGAGAGCGGCTTCAGCGACTCACAGCCCTCGCTGACGAAGCCCTCATTCCCCAAGAGAAACTGTTCGACTGAATGGACGTCACCCTCCTCATCGCACTGCTTGTGCTCGGCGCGGCTACTGGGTTTTTGGCGGGGCTGCTGGGTATTGGTGGCGGAATGACCATGGTGCCATTCCTGACCATGTTGTTGACGGCGCAAGGCTTTCCCACAGGCGAAATCATCAAGGTTGCGCTGGCCACCTCGCTCTCAACGATTTTGTTCACCTCGGCCTCCAGCGTTCGGGCGCATTTCAAGCGCGGCGCGGTCCGGCTCGATCTGCTCAAGTGGATGGGCCTGGGTGCATTTATAGGGACCTTTACAGGTGCCCAGTTTGCGGGGGCACTCAAGGGCACTTGGCTTGCAGGATTCTTCGCCCTGTTCGTGGGCTACAGCGCGATTCAAATGTTGCGAAACAAAAAGCCCAGCCCAGGTCGCGCCACCCCCAGCAATCGCGCAATGACCGGGGTGGGTGGTCTTATTGGATTTATCTCCAGCCTGGTGGGTGCCGGCGGCGGATTCCTCACGGTGCCCTACCTCACCTGGTGCAATGTGGCCATGCATCAGGCCGTGGCAACGTCGGCGGGCATGGGCTTCCCCATCGCACTCGGGGGACTCATTGGGTATCTGGTCGCAGGACTGGACGCGACAGGCCTGCCCAGTGGAACGGTGGGCTACATCTACTTGCCCGCGCTCGCCATTCTGGCGGGGGCGTCAGTGCTCATGGCACCTTGGGGCGCGAAGACCGCACACGCCATGGAAGTGGGCCGCTTGAAGAAGATCTTTGCCCTGCTGCTGCTGAGCCTTGCGGGCTATATGCTCACCAAGGCACTCGAGGGTTAGGCTCCCGAGAGACGTTCGCGAATCAGGTTCTTCTGCACCTTACCCATCACATTGCGCGGCAGTGCTGAAACAACCTGAATGCGCTTGGGCACTTTGAACCCGGCCAAAAGGGTCTTGAGCCGGGCAATCAGCGCCTCTCCATCGATCTGAAATCCGGGTTTGAGCACCACCTCTGCCGCCACGGCCTCGCCGAAGTCAGCATGGGGAATACCCACCACGGCAGACTCCTCGACCTCAGGCTGATCGTCTAGGAGCATCTCGACTTCTTTGGGATAGACGTTATATCCACCGGTAATGATGAGGTCCTTGCTGCGTCCGACCAAGACGAGGTAACCATCCGCATCCCATCGGCCCATATCACCGGTCTTGAACCAGCCGTCTTCTGTGAACTCTTCACGGGTCTTCTCAGGCATATTCCAATAGCCCACGAATACATTGGGCCCCCGCACCTGGACGCCCCCGATGTCTGTCTCCCGGCCCAACTGGGGTTCTACAACGTCTCCCGAATCGGAGATCACCCGCACGCTGACGCCCTCAAGCGGACGACCCACAGTGCCAGGCTTGCGCGGCCCTTCATAAGGATTCGTCGTCAGCATCACGGTCTCGGACATGCCGTACCGCTCCAGGATCTGGTGGCCTGTGCGCTCTGTAAACGCCTCGTGGGTCTCAGCCAGCAGAGGTGCGGAGCCAGAGATGAAGAGTCTCACCCCCTTCACATGCGCTCTCGATAAGCGCGGATGCGCCAAGAGCCGTGTGTAAAAAGTGGGCACGCCCATGAGCAAGGTCGCTCGGGACAACCCCTTGATTACCGCATCCGGATCGAACTTGGCGTGCCAGAGCATGAGGCTTGCGTTGAGCAGTGCACCGTGCAACGCCACGAACAAGCCATGGACATGAAAGATGGGGAGTGCATGGAGCAAGATATCTCCATCTCTCCAATGCCACGCAGAATGGAGCACCTGCGCATTGGACTGCAGGTTTCGATGCGTGAGCATGGCACCCTTGCTTCGACCCGTGGTGCCAGAGGTGTAGAGAATGGCCGCAAGCTGATCGGGGCTGACAGACTGGACCGCATGCTTATCTGGGAAGCGAACCGCACGCTCGAGCAAGGTGCCATTGCGCTGGGTACCCAAAGTCTCTAGTGCCCGACATCCAGATGACTCTGCAATGGGCTGTAACCAAGCCTGGGCATCCGGATCACAGACCACGACAGCGGGTCTGGCGTCTTGCAGAAAATAGGCCATCTCCCCTGCGCGATAGGCTGTGTTCAGGGGAAGGAAAACCAGCCCGGACCGAAGGCACGCCAAATACAGCATCACGGCCTCTGGAGACTTCTCCACCTGGACTGCAACGCGAGAGCCCTCTGGCAAGCGCAACGATTCGAGCCAATTCGCAATGCGACCACTGGCATGGTCGAGGTCTTGGAACGAGTAGCACAGGCCGCCCTCGGTCTCAATCGCAATGTGTCTGCGACGCCCGGGCGCGAGCCCTTTGCGCATGAGGGCGCTGTACAAATTACTCATAGGGAACTCAGTCGTTCTGGAAGTTAGGTTTGGTTTTGTTTAGGAATGCGTCAAGGCCACGTGCGTAATCCCGCGTCTCCACGAAATCCCAGCAGGCCTCACGCTGTCCCTCCGTGAGCAGGGTGCGCTCATCAATACGCGACAACAACTGAACGAGCCATTTATTGCGGCGCGCAGCATGGGGCGCACCTGCGGTAAGCCGAGCGAGTGTCGCCTCCACCTCAGCCTCCCAGTCATCTATGGGGCTCGTGCGATTCACCAGCCCTTTGGCCAATGCCTCACGGGCGGACCAGATTCTGCCCTCAAGCAACAACTCGAGCGCGTTTGCGCGGCCAATCAGGCTCACGACACAGGCCGTCTCATGTGGGGCCAAGGGGAACCCCAGGCGTCCGATGGGTATGCCGAAAGTAGAGCGCTCGCTGGCCACGCGCAGGTCACAGACGGCGGCAATTTCCAGGCCCGCCCCAACGCAGGGGCCATCAATGGCCGCCAGCACGGGCGTAGGGCAATGCATGATTGCGCGCAGTGCGTCTCCGATCAGACGGTCGTGATAATGAGCCACCTGCTCGCGGGTGGAGCGCTCGCGTGCGAATTCGGATATGTCAGCGCCGGCCGCAAATGCAGCGCCCTCCCCTCGAATCACAACCGCGCGCAGGCTGTGATCTGCAGCAAATCGACGAAAGCAGGCGGTAAGGTCGGTCCACATGCCCACAGAGAGCGCATTGAGCCGACCGGGGTGAGACAACCAGACCGTTGCAACCGTGTTCTGCGGGCCCGATCGAGCACACCAGACCCTGCCAGGGGTGGAATTTGTTGACTCAGGTCGGATCGACTGTGGAGCGTTCACAACACACCTTATTCGCTTTAACGAATATATAGGCTATCCCCAGTGGAGCCTGCGGTCATTCAGTGGTTTCCCTGCCGCGTCGAGACCCGAGCACAAGCAAGAGCCCCGCAGCCACCATGGGAAGGCTCAACCACTGCCCCATGGAGAGCCCCAAGCTCAGAAGTCCTAGGAAGCCATCAGGCTCTCTGGCGAACTCCACAAGAAACCGGGCCGAACCATAGCCCACCAGAAACACCCCGGAAATCAAGCCACGGGGCTGAGGCCGACGCGCCAACCACTGCAGAACCAAGAACAACAACAGTCCCTCGAGCGCCATCTGGTAGAGCTGAGAGGGGTGGCGGGCATCCGGCGTTCCCGACTGAGGAAAGACCATGGCCCAAGGGATCACGGACGGATCAGTCGCCCTCCCCCAGAGCTCCCCGTTGATGAAGTTACCGAGCCGCCCAAAGGCGAGCCCCAATGGCACCAAGGGAGCAACAAAGTCTGCCAGGGCCCAGAACCGATCGCTGAAAGAGGCGGATCGGTCGGCGCGCACTCCAGGGGAGCCCGCCTGGGCGAGGTGTTTGCGGCGCCAGGCAAAGAGGCCCATCGCAAGAATCACCCCCAGCAGACCGCCATGAAAGGCCATGCCGCCTTGCCAAATGGCGAGCATTTCGAGCGGATTGGCGGCGTAGTAAGCAGGCTTATAGAAGAGGGTGTACCCCAGGCGCCCCCCCAGCACAACGCCCAAGACGCCCCAGATCAAGAAGTCATCCAGGTCTTTTGCAGTCATGCCGCTGGCCTGCGGGTCTCTTTGAATGCGCCGCCGGCCCAGCCACATAAACGAGAGAAAGGCCAAGACATACATCAAGCCATACCATCGGATGGCAACAGGCCCCAATGCGAGGGCGACGGGATCAAACTCGGGATGGACCCATGGGCTCAGCATGGCTGGAGTGTGCCATGAGTCACGTGCGCCATGAGTCACGTATGCCATGAGTCACAATAGGGCCTGCGAATCATTCCTGTCTTCGGAGACTCCAATGCCCCATAACGATCGTTCCAAAGCCGTCACCCAAGGTGTGGCCCGTGCACCCAACCGCTCCATGTACTACGCCATGGGCTACCAGGAGGCCGACTTTGACAAGCCTATGGTTGGCGTGGCCAACGGGCATTCCACCATCACGCCTTGCAACAGCGGGCTGCAGGCGTTGGCTGACGCAGCCATCGCGGCGATCAAGTCCTCTGGTGCGAACCCGCAGGTCTTTGGGACCCCCACCATCTCCGACGGCATCGGCATGGGCACAGAGGGCATGAAGTACTCGCTGGTGTCTCGTGAGGTGATTGCCGACAGCATCGAGACCTGTGTGAACGGCCAGTGGATGGATGGCGTGGTGGTGATTGGCGGCTGCGATAAAAACATGCCTGGCGGCATGATGGCCATTGCACGCACCAACGTACCGGCCATTTATGTCTATGGCGGAACCATCAAGCCAGGCCACCACAAGGGTAAGGACCTCACCATCGTCTCCGCCTTCGAGGCGGTTGGAGAGTTCACAGCCGGGCGGTTGAGCAACGAGGACTTCAAAGCGATTGAGCAGAAGGCCTGTCCTGGCTCGGGCTCCTGCGGGGGGATGTACACCGCAAACACCATGAGCTCTGCCTTCGAGGCCATGGGCATGAGTTTGCCCTATTCATCGACCATGGCAAACGAAGACGCCGAGAAAATTGAGAGCGCGGCTGAGAGCGCTCGGGTCCTGGTTGAAGCCATCAAGAAGGGCATCAAGCCACGCGACATCATTACGCGCAAGTCGATTGAGAATGCCGTGTCGGTCATCATGGCTACAGGGGGCTCGACAAACGCAGTACTCCATTTTCTGGCGATCGCTCACGCAGCAGAGGTGGAGTGGACCATTGATGACTTTGAGCGTATCCGTCGCAAAACGCCCGTGTTCTGCGATCTCAAGCCCTCGGGACAGCATGTGATCACCGAGTTGCACCAGGTTGGCGGTATTCCCCAAGTCATGAAAATGCTGCTGAAGGCCGGGCTGCTGCACGGAGACTGTCTGACGATTACCGGGAAGACCATTGCGGAGACGCTCGCCGATATTCCAGAAACGCCTCCCGCCGGCCAGTCCATCATTCGCCCCATCGATCAAGCACTGTATGCCGAGGGCCATTTGGCCATCCTCAAGGGCAATCTCTCCCCAGAAGGTTGCGTGGCGAAAATCAGTGGCCTTAAGAACCCCGTCATTACGGGTCCCGCGCGGGTCTTCGACTCGGAAGACGACGCCATGTCCGCGATCATGGCTCGGAAGATTCAGGCAGGTGATGTCGTTGTCATTCGCTATGAGGGCCCTAAGGGCGGGCCCGGCATGCGTGAGATGCTCTCACCCACCGCTGCGCTGATTGGGCAAGGTCTAGGCGAATCCGTGGGGCTTATCACCGATGGTCGGTTCTCAGGTGGCACCTGGGGCATGGTGGTCGGTCACGTCGCTCCAGAGGCTTTTGTCGGCGGACCCATTGCCCTCATCCAGGAAGGAGACAGCGTCACCATCGATGCGCACAAGCTCCTCATCCAGCTCAATATCGATGCCGATGAATTCAGTCGCAGACAGGCGGCGTGGGTCCAACCCAAACCACGATACACCCGCGGTGTGCTGGCCAAGTTTGCGGCACTCGCCTCGACGGCGAGCAAAGGAGCGGTCACAGACCCACAAGCCTGAACTGGTCTACAATATGTGTTGTTGTGAATACAGCTGGATAAACCACATTCCGAAGAGGAGATTTCTATGCGTCGTATCGTGCTCGCGGCCGCTCTGATGGCCATTGGCGGTGTCGCTCAGGCTGACAACGCCCTCACCAAGAAATACAACTGCGTAGCCTGCCACGCAGAGGGTGCCAAGAAGGTTGGTCCCGCATACAAGGAAGTCGGCAAGAAGTACGCTGGCAAGGCAGACGCAGAGGCTTACCTCGCTGGCAAGATCAAGTCGGGTGGCAAAGGTGTTTGGGGCCCCGTTCCCATGCCCCCACACCCCCAGGTCTCTGATGCCGACGCAAAAGAGATCGTCAAGTACATTCTGGCTCTGAAGTAATACTGGCCATGCGCCAGAGAGCGTCCCAACGGCGCTCTGATTAGGCGGTTGTGCTAAAAAGGCCTCTGTCACTGACAGGGGCCTTTTCTTTTTCGAACGTGGATATTCTCCTTCAGCAACTGATCAATGGCTTGGTCCTGGGCAGCGTCTATGCGCTCATTGCCCTGGGCTACACCATGGTCTACGGCATTTTGCAGCTCATCAATTTCACCCATGGCGAGGTGTTGATGGTCGGCGCCATGGTCAGCCTGCTGGTTGTGAACGCACTGCAGAGTAGCTTTCCAGCGCTCCATCCAGCGCTTCTCATCCTACTTGCCCTTGCAGCATCCGTCCCCGTATGCATGGCACTCTCCGCACTGATCGAGCGGGTGGCCTACCGCCCCCTGCGACATGCGCCCCGCCTTGCGCCACTCATCACAGCGATTGGGCTCTCCATCACACTTCAAACCTTGGCCATGATTTTCTTCAGTCCCAACCCCATGGTCTTTCCTGATCTATTGCCCACCACACCTATCCAGATTGGCGGAGCCTTTCTGGCGCCCAAGCAGTTATTCATCCTTGTCGTCTCACTCGCACTCATGATGGCGCTGATGTTGATGGTCCAGAAGAGCCCACTCGGGCGGTCCATGCGCGCGGTTGCAGAGAATCCACAGATGGCGCTGTTGATGGGGATCGACCCCAATCGCATCGTGGCGATCACCTTCATGCTCGGGGCAGCCCTGGCGGCAGTTGCAGGGCTCTCGCTTGCAATGAACTACAACATCGTGCACTTCACGATGGGCTTTATTCCCGGCCTCAAGGCCTTTACAGCAGCCGTGCTTGGCGGGATCGGCAACTTGCCCGGCGCTGTGGTGGGGGGCCTTCTGCTGGGCATGATCGAGAGCCTCGGGGCCGGCTACATTGGAGACCTCACCGGTGGCTTCCTCGGAAGCCACTACCAAGACGTTTTCGCCTTCGCTGTGCTTATTCTGGTGCTGGTCATTCGCCCCTCCGGCCTGCTCGGTGAGCGCGTAGCGGACCGCCCATGATTGCGCTCGCCTCATCCTCCAGACGCCAGGCGCTTTGGGCCGTCTTGCTGATTGGCTGTGTGCTGCTTGCTCTGCCCTTTGCAGCGGGCCTGCTGGGTAACGCCTGGGTGCGCATTCTGGCCTTTGCCCTGCTCTATGTGATGTTGGCACTCGGACTCAACATTGTGGTGGGCTACGCAGGTCTGCTCGACCTGGGATATGTGGCGTTCTACGCAGTGGGCGCCTATGTCTATGCGCTCCTGACCTCTCCCCATCTCCTTGAGCAGTTTCCGGCGGTGGCCGCCACCTTCCCTCAGGGCTTCAACCTGCCGTTTTGGATTCTGATTCCACTCTGTGCCGCGTGTGCGGCTCTGTTTGGGGTGCTGCTCGGATTCCCTGTGCTGCGCCTGCGGGGAGACTACCTCGCCATTGTGACCTTAGGCTTTGGCGAGATCATTCGCATTTTCATGAACAACCTCAATGCGCCAATCAATCTCACCAATGGCCCGCAAGGCATCACGGGCATCGCACCACTCGAGGTGATGGGACATCCACTAAGTCAGCCGCTCGATATGGGTGTGTTCAAGCTGAGCACACTCGAGCTTCACTACTTTCTCTTTCTTGCGCTCACCCTTCTGGTCCTCTTGATCAGCCTACGGCTGCAGGACTCACGGATCGGGAGGGCCTGGATGGCCATTCGAGAGGACGAGACGGCTGCAAAGGCAATGGGCATTCCGACGCGCAACGTCAAGCTCATCGCCTTCGCGATGGGGGCATCCTTCGGCGGCATAGCCGGGGCCATGTTCTCTGCATTTCAAGGATTCGTCTCTCCGGAGAGCTTTGGACTCATGGAGAGCATCGTCCTCGTCGCAATGGTTGTGCTTGGCGGCATGGGTAATGTCTGGGGTGTCGTGCTTGGCGCTGTTTTGCTCTATGCCATTCCAGAGGCACTCCGGCATCTCGCGCGGCCTATTCAGTTGTATCTGCTCGGCGAAGAGTGGATCGCCCCAGAAGCCTTGCGTATGCTGCTCTTTGGCTTGTCAATGGTGCTCATCATGTTGCTGCGGCCGCGCGGCATACTCGCCACCCGGACGCGCGGATCATGAACACGGCCACCTTGCTCGATGTCCAGCAGGCCAGCAAGCGCTTTGGTGGGCTCGTCGCTGTAGACGACGTATCGCTCGCCGTAAAGACCGGCAGCATCACCGGACTGATTGGGCCCAACGGGGCTGGGAAGACCACCCTCTTCAACCTGATCACCGGTCTGATCTCACCAGACTCGGGCCGATTTCACCTCCATGGGAAGCCGTACGACCCCACCTCAGTCCACAATGTCGCGCGCTCGGGCATCTGTCGCACTTTCCAGAATATCCGGCTCTTCTCTGACATGACCGCACTCGAGAACGTCATGGTCGGCAGGCACATACGCACGCAAGGCCTGCACACGGGGGTCATGGGAGCCGTCTTGCGCACCCGGCGATTTCAGGCGGCAGAGCGTCAGATTCATGAACGCGCACAGGCGCTGCTCGATTATGTCGGCCTGAGCAATATGGCCATGCACCGCTCCAAAACCCTCTCCTATGGAGATCAACGCAGGCTTGAAATTGCGCGTGCACTGGCCACAGACCCACAGCTGCTCGCCCTCGACGAGCCAGCCGCGGGAATGAATGCCACCGAGAAAAACACGTTGCGTGAGCTCCTGCTGCGCATTCGAGCCGACGGTACGAGCATCCTCATCATTGAGCACGACGTCAGGCTGATCATGGGGCTTTGCGATGCAGTCACCGTGCTGGATCATGGGCAGGTGATTGCCCAGGGTCTCCCGCAGGAGATTCAGCGTCACCCAGCCGTCCTCGAAGCCTACCTCGGCCACGGACATGCCCATGTCTGAAGCCATTCTGCAAATCGACAAACTTTTCGTGCGCTATGGCGGCATAGAGGCCGTCAGAGGCGTCAGCCTCAGCGTGGCCCACGGCGAGGCCGTTGCACTGATTGGCGCAAATGGAGCAGGAAAGACCAGCGTGTTGAGAGCCATCACTGGCCTGGTCAAGCCACATGCAGGTCGCGTTCACTATATGGGTCAAGACATCACCCATCAGCCAGGTCATGAACGCCCCAGGAACGGGCTGGTCATGGTGCCTGAGGGGCGTGGCATATTCGCGCGAATGACGGTTCAAGAAAACTTGCTCATGGGGGCTGCCACAAAAAGTCGCTCGCATCAGGACCTCCAGAGCGACCTCGATTGCGAATTCCAGCGGTTTCCGCGACTGCGGGAACGCGCGCATCAGCTGGCAGGGTCCCTCTCGGGAGGTGAACAACAGATGCTGGCGATGGGCAGAGCGCTCATGGCCAAGCCCATCTGCCTGCTGCTCGACGAGCCCTCCATGGGTCTGTCGCCCATCATGGTGGACAAGATCTTTGAAACGATTGAGGACGTACGCGCACAAGGAACCAGCCTGCTGCTCGTCGAACAGAATGCACAGCGTGCACTGCAGATCACTCAACGGGGCTATGTGCTGGAGTCCGGTGAACTGAGTCTTCAGGATGATTCGCCTGCGCTGCTTCGCAGCCCGGCCGTCAGGGCCGCCTATCTCGGAGAATGAGGCGGCATATGATTCACAGCACCGTTCCCCCAGCACGCTTTCGTCGCCCCCGCATCGCACTTGTAGGCTTTGGCGATGTTGCTGCGCGCATTCAAGCGCAGAGGGGGGCCGTATGGGGGCAGTCGCCCTTGACGCCAAGAATACTTGGCGTGAGCAGAAGTACGGGATGGGACCTCGATGACCGCAGGCAGTGTCGGCGCCTAGCCGCCTGCGCCAGCCACTGGATTATTCTCGTTCCCCCCTCGGATCAGCCCGCAAACGGAACCACAGACCGCCGCAGCAAAATGCTCACGCTCGCTTTGCGGGCCAAGCGCAACCGAGCGAGCACTTTTCGGCTGCGATCGGTCTACATCAGCACGACAGGCGTCTATGGTGACCACGGTGGCGCCCGCGTCAGTGAAACCCACGCGACCAAGACACGTCAGCCCCGGTCACTTCGTCGCTTACATGCAGAGCGGCTCTGGCGGTCGCTCGGTGGTCATGTCTTGCGCGTGCCAGGCATCACCGCCGAAGACAGGCTCCCACTTGAGCGTATCCGTAATGCGAGCCCGGCACTGCGACCAGAGGATGACGTCTTTACCAACCACATTCACGCGAACGATCTGGCTCGACTCTGCTGGGCAGCACTCTGGAGAGGACGGCCCGCGCGCATCACCAACACGGTCATGCCGGTGCATCTCAAGATGGGCGACTACTTCGACTGTATTGCGGACGCGTTCGGCCTTCCCAGAGGGCCTAGGATCTCACGCGAGGAAATGGCGCTCGCTGTTCGAGAGGGGCGGGTCAGTCCGATGATGGCGAGCTTCATGCAAGACTCGCGACAGGTCTCGGGCAGGCGTATTTCAGAACTGAGAGTCAAACTGCATTACGAGCGTGTTGAGCAGTTCATTCATCGATCGGCTCATAGCGCACCTCGCTGATCAGAATGCGATCTACCCCAGTGGGGGTTGTAAGTCGCACTTCATCGCCTTCGCGCGCCTTCAATAGCGCCCGGGCCACTGGCGAAACCCAGCTTACACGGCGACGAGCAGGATCGATTTCGTCTAAGCCCACGATGGTGACGACCTCTTCAACGTCACTGTCGTTTCGCAAGAACCCCACGGTTGCCCCGAAAAATACCTGGTCGCTGCCCTCATGCGCTGTTGGGTCTACGACACGGGCCTGCTCAAGGCGTTTGGTGAGGAATCGGATGCGACGATCAATCTCGCGCAGACGCTTCTTTCCATAGAGGTAATCGCCATTCTCAGAACGATCCCCGTTTGATGCGGCCCAAGAGACGATCTGAGTCACCTCTGGGCGCTCGCGCTTCACCAGATGCTCGAGCTCTCTGCGCAAGCGCGCGTAGCCCGCAGGAGAGATGTAGTTGGGCGCATCGCTCACGATGCCCTCATCAGCGTTCGACAAACGCCCTTTCGATGAGGTAGTCGCCTGGCTGCCCCAATCCTGGCGAGACCACAAAACCCATGGCATCAAGCATTTCAGCTGTTTCTTTAAGCATGGCTGGACTGCCGCAGATCATGCCGCGGTCGACTGCCGGATCGAGCGGGGGAAGCCCGATATCCTCGAAGAGCTGTCCAGACTTAATCGCGGTGGTCAGGCGTCCAGTGTGCTTGAAGGCCTCTCGGGTTACGGTGGGGTAGTAGATGAGCTGCTGGCTCACCATCTCACCCAAGAACTCGTCTCGCGGGAGCTGCTCTTTGAGATAGTGTTCGTAGGCCAGTTCACTCACCAGCCGCACACCATGAATGAGCACAACCTTTTCGAAGCGCTCATAAGTCTCAGGGTCGCGAACGATACTCATGAAGGGCGCAAGCCCAGTTCCTGTTGAGAAGAGGTAGAGATGCCGGCCTGGCTTGAGATCATCGAGCACCAGAGTCCCCGTCGCCTTCTCCCCAACCAGCAATGTGTCCCCCACCTTCAGATGTTGGAGTCGGGACGTAAGGGGTCCATCCTGGACCTTGATCGATAGGAATTCGAGGTGCTCCTCGTAGTTGGGACTGACGACGCTGTAGGCGCGCATCAGGGGCTTACCCTCAACCTCAAGACCAATCATCACAAAGTGCCCGTTGCGAAAGCGAAAGCTGCTCTCTCGCGTGGTGGTAAATGAAAATAACGTGTCGTTCCAATGCGTCACAGACGTGACGGTCTCTTTTCGATGACTGGCCATGCCAAATCCTTTTTTTAATCGGCGACGAAAGGGTTGCTTCGCCGCTCCTCCCCAAAACTGCTGCCCGGTCCATGACCCGGCACAAACCGAACATCATCTCCCAGAGGAAACAAGCGCTCCTTGATGGAGCGCAAGAGCTGAGCATGATTCCCACGCGGAAAATCTGTTCGCCCGATCGACCCCGCGAAAAGGACGTCTCCGACAAAGGCCAAGCGCTCACCCAAGTGAAAAAACACCACGTGTCCTGGTGTATGGCCGGGGCAATGCAGCACCTCAAGGGCCTGTTCACCAACCATTACGGTATCTCCATCGTCTAGCCAGCGATCGGGCGTAAAGGGGTCTAATGCCGGAAATCCAAACATGCTGCCCTGAACCGGCAATTGATCGATCCAAAACGCGTCGTCTCGGTGGGGCCCCTCAATGGGCACACCTAGGCGGTCAGCCAAGCGCTTGGCCTCTCCGCAATGGTCGATATGGCCATGGGTGAGCAGAATCTTCTCCACCATGACATCGAGCTGTCGGGCACAGGCCTCCAGGTGATCAATATCTCCACCAGGATCAACAAAGGCAGCCCTCTGGGTACGTGGACAGACGATCAGTGAACAGTTCTGCTCAAAGGGGGTTACAGGGATGACTTCTATCTGCATGCCCCCATTATCGCTGAGACAGG
>JBJOHF010000105.1:0-24478 GCA_046047855.1 Pseudomonadota bacterium
AGCTCTTGGGCATGGAATCTCATCTACATCAACGCGTGGTGGGCCAGGACGAGGCCGTTGGACTCGTGTCCGATGCCATTCGCCGCTCTCGTGCTGGGCTTTCGGACCCCAACCGTCCCTACGGATCATTTCTGTTTTTGGGCCCGACCGGGGTTGGCAAGACAGAGTTGTGTAAGGCATTGGCACAGTTCCTCTTCGACTCTGAGGAGCACCTTGTTCGCGTCGACATGAGCGAATTCATGGAGAAGCACTCGGTCTCTCGCCTTATTGGTGCGCCTCCTGGCTATGTCGGTTACGAGGAGGGCGGAACGCTCACAGAGGCTGTGCGCCGCAAGCCCTATAGCGTGATCCTGCTCGATGAGGTGGAGAAGGCCCACCCGGATGTTTTCAATGTCTTGCTTCAAGTGCTTGATGATGGCCGGCTCACGGATGGCCAGGGGAGGACGGTTGATTTTCGAAATACCGTTGTGGTGATGACCTCCAATCTGGGGTCTCATGAAATTCAACGGTTGTCGGGCCAGCCCAATGAAGAGATAAAGGCTGCTGTCATGCAGGAGGTGAAGTCTCATTTTCGGCCGGAGTTCATTAACCGCATCGACGAGGTGGTGGTGTTTCACGGCCTGGGAGCCGACCACGTCCGCGCGATTGCCCGGATTCAGCTTGATCGTCTTGCGGCAAGGCTGGCCGAGCGCGAGATGCGGCTCGAGGTCTCTGACGCTGCACTCGATGAGGTTGCAAAGGTTGGGTTCGATCCCTTGTATGGCGCGCGTCCCCTCAAGCGGGCCATTCAGAGTCAGATTGAGAATCCCGTTGCCAGGCTCATTCTGGAGGGGCGGTTTGGGCCGAATGATGTGATTCCAGTCGATCTCATGGACGGCCAGTTCTCATTTGCTCGGGTCGTCCATTGAGCGCGCCGGATACAGATGTTGAACTCGTCGACGCCACACTCTGGCGTCGATTCCTCTGCATGGGCTATGAGTGCTTCTTGCTGGTTGGGCCCGTGATGGTGTTGGCGTTTGTCTACGGTGTGTTGGTAAATCAGACAGATGCCGCTGGAGATCCCAACCATTGGAAGGCATTTGGGCTGCAGGGCGTTCTCATGGCAGCCCTACTGCTTTATTTCGGGTGGGGTTGGAGTCGATCACGGGTTACCCTGCCGATGCAGACCCTGGGGCTCCGGGTCGTGGATGCCTCCACAGGTGGGCCAGTCTCACTCTCTCGGGCCATGGGCCGTGCGGCTCTCGGGAGTCTCTTTGTGTTCTCTGGCCTATGGCTGCTAGGCGCTTGGTTGAACAAGGCCCGTCGCACGCCATATGACCTCATCCTTGGAACACGCTTGGTCTACCGCCCACTGATTTGACCATTTATGGCGCTGCGACATACCATATACGGCTTGCCGCAACCTCTGGCAAAAGACTGACTGAATGCGATAAACCGTCGGGTCGCCGCCCACAAGGCGTGCTCACCTGCCGATCCATCAGCTCAAAGGCCCTGTCTTCAGGTCTGTGTCGTTGGTGCTCCCTAGGGGCGCGAATGGCGCCGGCGGATGGGGATCACTAGAACTGTTTAGGACCGAACTCTATGGAAATGACTGGCGCAGAAATCCTGGTGCGTTGCCTCCAGGAAGAAAAGATTGAGCATTTGTTTGGCTACCCCGGTGGCGCTGTGCTCTACATCTACGACGAAATCTTCAAGCAGGACAAGGTCAAGCACATTCTCGTGCGACACGAGCAGGCGGCTGTGCATGCGGCGGATGCCTACGCGCGCTCAACCGAGAAGGTCGGCTGTTGTATTGTCACCAGCGGGCCTGGGCTTACCAACGCTGTGACTGGCATTGCGACGGCCTACATGGACTCCATCCCCATGGTCATTATCTCGGGGCAGGTGCCAACCCATGCCATTGGTCTAGACGCATTCCAAGAGTGCGACACCGTTGGCATTACCCGTCCCTGCGTCAAGCACAATTTCTTGGTCAAGGATGTCAAGGATTTGGCCTCGACCATCAAAAAAGCGTTCTACATCGCAAAGACCGGGCGTCCAGGTCCAGTGCTGGTGGATGTCCCTAAGGACGTCACGCGCAATCGTTGTAAATTTGAATACCCAGAGAGCGTCACCATGCGCTCTTACAATCCTGTGGTCAAAGGGCATTCAGGGCAGATCAAAAAGGCCGTGCAGATGATGCTCGGCGCAGAGCGCCCCATGATCTACACCGGCGGCGGCGTCATTCTCTCCAATGCCTCTGCTGAGCTTAATGAACTCGTCGACCTGTTGGGATATCCCTGTACCAACACGCTGATGGGCTTGGGTGCGTATCGCGCCTCGGACTCCAAATTTCTTGGAATGCCGGGGATGCACGGCACCTATGAGTGCAACATGGCCATGCAGCACTGTGATGTGCTCATTGCGATTGGCGCTCGGTTTGACGACCGTGTGATTGGCAACCCCAAGCACTTTGCGCAGAACCCTCGCAAGATCATTCATGTCGATGTGGATCCTTCGTCCATTTCAAAGCGTGTGAAGGTCGACACCCCCATCGTCGGAGATGTAAAGGAGGTGCTCACAGAGATGCTGGTGCACGTCAAAGAGGCGCTCAGCGCGGGACATAAGCCTGCTGAGAAGCCCCTCTCGGCTTGGTGGGCCCAGATCGAACAGTGGCGCGCCATGAATTGTCTTGCTTACAAGTCGAGTACCGAAGTCATCAAGCCACAGTCGGTTGTGGAGGCTGTATGGCGCATCACGCAGGGCGATGCATTTGTAACCTCTGATGTTGGACAGCATCAGATGTGGGCTGCTCAGTACTATCGCTTTGACAAGCCCCGACGTTGGATCAATTCAGGCGGACTGGGAACCATGGGTGTGGGTCTGCCCTATGCCATGGGCGTGAAGTTCGCCCATCCCGAGGCAGAGGTGGTCTGTATCACCGGTGAGGCCTCCATTCAAATGAATATCCAGGAGCTCTCCACCTGTCAGCAGTACCAGATTCCCGTCAAGATCGTGAATCTGAACAATCGCTATTTGGGCATGGTGCGTCAGTGGCAGGAAATTGAGTACGGCAGCCGGTATGCAGAGTCCTACATGGACTCATTGCCCGATTTCGTAAAACTCGCTGAGTCATACGGGCATGTGGGCATGCGCATTGACAAGCCTGCAGACGTTGAACCTGCGCTTAAAGAGGCATTTGCTCAGAAGAACCGGCTTGTATTCCTCGACTTCATCACCGATCAGACGGAAAACGTCTGGCCCATGGTGCAGGCCGGAAAAGGTCTCACCGAGATGCTGCTCGGCGCTGAAGATCTATAAGGAGCGCACACCATGAAACACATTATTTCCATTCTTCTGGAGAACGAGCCCGGTGCGCTCTCTCGCGTGGTCGGCCTCTTTTCGGCACGTGGTTACAACATTGAGACGCTTACGGTCGCGCCTACCGAGGACGCTTCACTCTCACGCATGACCATTGTGACCCGCGGCTCTGAGGACATCATCGAGCAGATCACCAAGCATCTGAATCGACTGATTGATGTCGTCAAAGTCATCGACTTGTCGGACCACGCGCACATCGAGCGTGAACTCATGATGGTGAAGGTGCGTGCGGTTGGCAAAGAGCGTGAGGAGGTCAAGCGCATGGCCGACATTTTCCGCGGTCGCATCATTGACGTGACGGAGAAGACCTACACCATTGAACTCACGGGCGACAGCAGCAAGCTCGATGCATTTATTGAAGCCCTTGAGGAAGGCAGCATCCTCGAGACGGTACGCACTGGCTCTTCCGGTATTTCTCGCGGCGAGCGAATTCTCCGCGCCTAAACCTCTTTCTGAAAGGACGACAACATGAACGTTTACTACGATAAAGACTGTGATCTCTCTCTGCTCAAGGGCAAAAAAGTCGCCATTATTGGATATGGCTCCCAAGGCCATGCACATGCGCAGAACCTCAACGACAGTGGTGTGAAGGTCGTGGTCGGTGTCCGAAAGGGCGGACCCTCTTGGGCCAAGGTAGAGAGGGCGGGATTAGCTGTCGCGGAGATCAAAGAAGCCGTCCACGGCGCAGACATCGTGATGCTGCTCATGCCCGACGAGACCATTGCCTCGGTCTATGCACATGAGGTGGAGCCCAATATGAAAGAGGGCGCTGCCTTGGCCTTTGCGCACGGCTTTAATGTGCATTACGGCCAAGTGAATCCTCGCAAAGACCTTGACGTCATCATGATCGCGCCCAAGGCACCTGGCCATACCGTGCGCAGCACGTACACCCAAGGCGGCGGTGTTCCCCATCTCATCGCAGTTCACGCGGACCAGTCCGGCAATGCTCGCAATCTTGCTCTGGCATACGCCAGCGCCAATGGCGGCGGCAAGGCGGGCATCATCGAGACCAATTTCCGTGAAGAGACCGAGACCGACCTGTTTGGAGAGCAAGCGGTTCTCTGCGGTGGCACTGTCGAACTCATTAAAGCGGGATTTGAGACCCTGGTCGAAGCAGGCTACGCCCCAGAGATGGCCTACTTTGAGTGCCTCCATGAGCTCAAGTTGATCGTCGACCTCATTTATGAGGGCGGTATCGCCAACATGAACTACTCCATCTCGAACAATGCTGAATACGGCGAGTACGTCACGGGTCCTCGCGTGGTAACCGAGCAGACCAAGGAAGCCATGCGTGAGTGCCTGCGCAACATTCAGACGGGCGAATACGCAAAGAGCTTCATTCTGGAGAACCGTGCTGGCGCACCCACGCTGCTCTCCCGCCGTCGCCTGACTGCCGAGCATCAGATCGAGCAGGTTGGTGAGAAGCTGCGCGCCATGATGCCCTGGATCAAGGCAAACAAGCTCGTGGATCAGACCCGCAACTAACCCAGCAGAGACCGGACCTTGAACATGCCTGATATTCGCCAGTGGCCCCATCCCATCATTGCTCGAGAGGGGTGGGCCTTTTTGGCGGGGTCCGTTTTTCTCGCACTGGTCTTGGATTGGGTCGAGCTCGAGTCGCTCTCCCTTGTGGTCTGGGTCTTTGTCTTGTTCGTACTCCAGTTTTTCAGAGATCCCGCGCGGGTGCCACCGCCCGACGCAGCGGCAGTGACCAGTCCTGCCGATGGGCAGGTGGTTTATGTTGGCTCAGCACCCGATCCCTTCACCGGTGCAGATTCCCTCAAGATCAGTGTGTTCATGAACGTCTTCAACGTTCACTCCAACCGTTCTCCCATTCAGGGCCGAGTCGGTCAGGTTGCATACAGCCCAGGCAAGTTCGTCAATGCAGCCCTCGATAAGGCCTCAACTGAAAATGAGCGCAATGCGGTGGAGATCATCGATGATCAGGGCCGGCGTCTGTCCTGCGTCCAGGTTGCTGGGCTTATTGCGCGTCGCATTCTCTGTTACGTCGAGACAGGCGATCGTGTAGATCGCGGCATGCGCTACGGGTTTATTCGATTTGGGTCTCGAGTAGACGTCTTTCTTCCCGTCGGAAGCCAGCCTCTGGTTGCGGTGGGCCAGAAGGTCAGTGCCCATGCGACGGCACTTGCTCATTGGCCCCAAGCGCTCCAAGATGCGGGGCATGCATAGCCTAAGACCCCGCCGGCGGCAGAGTATCTATCTGCTGCCCAATCTATTCACCACAGCCTGCCTCTTCTCGGGCTTTTACGCCATCGTCATGGCCATGAATAACCAGTTCGCGCAAGCGTCCGTGGCGATTTTTGTGGCGATGGTGCTCGACAGCCTTGATGGCCGTGTGGCCCGGCTTACGAACACCACCTCAGACTTTGGTGCGAACTACGATAGCCTCGCGGACATGGTCTCGTTCGGTGTCGCTCCCGCACTGATCATGTATGAGTGGGCGCTGCAGGGCATGGGCAAGCTCGGATGGCTTGCGGCTTTCATCTACGTGGCGGGCGCTGCCCTGCGTTTGGCTCGTTTTAACACCAACATCGGCGTGGTAGACAAGCGATTTTTCCAGGGTCTTCCAAGTCCTGCCGCGGCCGCCTTGGTGGCTGGTCTGGTCTGGCTGATTACGGATTTACGTGAATCCAAGCTCTTTGATGGCAGCGTGGCCGACCTGCGTTGGCTGGCCTGGGCGGTCACCGTCTATGCGGGTGTGACCATGGTGAGTAACGTCCCGTTCTACAGCTTCAAGGACATCAACCTGCGTCGCAGCGTACCTTTCATATTTATCGCGATTGGAGCGTTGCTTCTGGTGTTGATCTCGCAAGACCCTCCGAGCAGTCTGTTTCTGATTGTTACGGCCTATGCGCTCTCGGGATACGTCATCTTTGGTTGGCAGAAATACCAGGGAAAAGATGTGGTTTTATTTGTTGAATCAAAAAGCAAAGATAGTTAGTCTATCCCTATCATGACCGACAAACTGATTATTTTCGACACCACGCTTCGCGACGGGGAGCAGAGCCCCGGCGCCTCTATGACCAAGGACGAGAAGGTCCGTATTGCACGTCAGCTGGAGCGACTGCGGGTCGATGTGATTGAGGCGGGGTTTGCCGCAGCCAGTCCTGGCGACTTTGAGGCGGTCAAGGCGGTCGCAGAAAATATCAAGGAGAGCACGGTCTGCAGCCTCTCACGCGCCACCGAAAGCGATATTCGCGCCGCCGGAGAGGCCATTGCACCCGCAGCACGTAAGCGGATTCACACGTTTATTGCCACCAGTCCGATTCACATGGAAAAGAAGCTGCGCATGCAGCCGGACCAGGTTGTGGAGGCGGCGGTCGCTGCCGTCAAGATGGCACTGCGGTATACCGACGATGTCGAGTTTTCTGCGGAAGATGCGGTGCGCTCTGACATCGATTTCCTGGTTCGAATTTTTGGTGAGGTCATTAAGGCCGGGGCAACGACCATCAATGTGCCCGACACGGTTGGGTACAGCGTACCCACGCAGTGGGGCGATCGTATGGCCCAACTCATCGCTCGCACGCCGGGCGCAGAGCGCGTTGTCTGGTCGACTCATTGCCACAACGACCTCGGGATGGCCGTCGCCAACTCGCTCTCCGCTGTGCTCGCGGGCGCTCGCCAGGTGGAATGCACGATCAATGGCCTCGGCGAACGTGCGGGCAATGCCAGCCTCGAAGAGATCGTCATGGCCGTGCGTACACGCTCCGATGTCTTTGGATGCTCCCCGTCGATTGATGCCAGCCAGATTGTGCCGGCATCGCGGCTGGTGTCACAGATCACAGGCTATCCCGTACAACCCAACAAAGCGATCGTTGGAGCCAACGCTTTTGCACACGAGTCCGGTATTCATCAAGATGGTGTGCTCAAGCATCGCGAGACCTACGAGATTATGCGAGCCGAAGATGTGGGTTGGACGGCCAATCGAATCGTGTTGGGCAAGCTCTCTGGGCGCAATGCGTTTCGTCAGCGGCTGCAGGCGCTCGGCATAGAGCTCGAGAGCGAGCAAGCGCTCAATGAGGCCTTTTCGAAGTTCAAGGATTTGGCGGATCGCAAATCCGAGATCTTCGATGAAGACTTACAGGCCCTGGTCAGCGGTGAGAGCGAGCCCAACGTGGAGCAATTCCAGTTGATCTCCCTGAGTCAGCACTCAGAAATGGGCGAAAGGCCTGTGTCTAAGGTGGTTTTCTCGGCGCATGGTAAGGAGGTGTCCTCTGAGTCAGAGGGCAATGGGCCCGTAGATGCGACCGTGCGAGCCATTGAGGCAGAGGTCAAAAGCGGTGCCGAGTTGCTGATGTTTTCTGTGAATGCCATCACCACTGGAACTGAGTCTCAAGGCGAGGTCACTATGCGGTTGTCCAAGGAGGGGCGTATTGTGAATGGCATGGGGGCGGACCCAGACATTGTGGTTGCATCGGCTAAGGCTTATCTCAATGCGCTCAACCGACTCTCCAGTGCACCCAGGGTAAATCCGCAACAACCCTAACTGGTGTATCATTGGGGGCTCCAGCACGGCTAGGCCTGGCAGCCTAAGCCGCAAGTTCATTTCTTTTTACAAGGAATCTGCCAAATGACGACTGCAAATCTGTCGAAGTCCGACATTGTTTCTCAGTATCAGCGTAAGCCCAGCGACACTGGGTCTCCTGAAGTCCAGGTCGCCCTGCTCACCGGCCGCATCAACGAACTCACCGAGCATTTCAAGGTCCATCAGAAAGACCACCACTCCCGGCGCGGCCTCCTCAAAATGGTCTCACGCCGCCGCAAGCTTCTCGACTACCTCAAGCGCACCGACCTGCCCAGCTACCGTACGCTCATCGAGCGTCTGGGTCTGCGCAAGTAACAATGCCTGGGCAACCTGCGCTGTTGCCGTTCATTGGGTCTGAGCCTGGGCACATCACCCGATGTGCCTGCTCCTGCTCGTCCTGACACCCTCATAAAGGATCCCCCGTGTTTAATATTGCGAAAGAATCGTTTCAGTTCGGGCAGCACACCATTACCCTCGAGACTGGCGAAATTGCCCGCCAGGCGACCGGTGCCGTCATGGTCAGCATGGAGGACACCGTCGTCCTCGCAACGGTGGTCGCTGCAAAGTCGGCCAAGCCCGGACAGGATTTCTTCCCCCTCACCGTCGACTACATCGAGAAGACCTATGCCGCTGGCAAGATTCCTGGCGGATTCTTCAAACGTGAAGGGCGTCCCTCTGAGAAGGAAACGCTGACCTCTCGCCTTATTGACCGCCCGCTGCGGCCGCTCTTTCCGGAGGGCTTCTACAACGAGGTTCAGGTTGTCATTCACGTGCTCTCACTCAACCCAGAGATCGACCCAGACATTCCCGCCATGATTGGCGCGTCTGCCGCGTTGGCCATTTCGGGCGTGCCGTTCAATGGGCCCATTGGCGCAGCCCGCGTGGGCTACATCGATGGCCAGTACCTGCTCAACCCCACCGCAAGCCAGTTGAAGGCGTCTCGCCTCGACCTGGTTGTTGCAGGCACGGAGTCTGCTGTGCTCATGGTGGAATCCGAAGCAGATCAGCTTTCTGAAGAGATCATGCTCGGTGCAGTCGTCTTCGGTCATGATCAGATGCGTGCAGCCATTCAGGCGATTCATAACCTGGTTGAAAAAGCAGGTAAGCCCGAATGGGATTGGCAGCCAGCAGCAAAGGATGAGGCCCTGGTCGCTCACATCACGGCCATTGCTGAGGCCGAGCTCAAGGCGGCCTACCAGATGCGCAACAAGCAAGAGCGCTCCCAAAAGCTCAAAGAAATTTATGCCAAGGTCGACGCTCAGCTGGCCGCGGACATTGCATCCGGCGCGATCCAGGCCCCGCAAGGCAACATTGTGAATGACACGCTCTTCGGACTTGAGGCGGCGGTCGTGCGCGGACAAATCCTCAATGGTGAGCCACGCATCGATGGACGCGATACCCGCACGGTTCGGCCCATTTCTATCCGCAACGGTGTCTTGCCCCGCACCCATGGTTCCGCGCTCTTCACCCGTGGTGAGACCCAGGCCCTCGTGGTTGCAACGCTGGGAACTGCGCGGGATGAGCAAGTCATTGATGCCCTCGGTGGCGAGTATCGCGACCGGTTCATGCTTCACTACAACATGCCTCCGTTTGCGACCGGTGAGACCGGGCGCGTTGGAACGCCCAAGCGTCGCGAGATCGGTCATGGCCGGTTAGCCAAGCGCGCACTCGTGGCGGTCCTGCCCAAGCCAGAGGACTTTGCCTACTCCATGCGCGTGGTCTCCGAGATCACGGAGTCCAATGGCTCATCGTCAATGGCCTCGGTCTGCGGTGGATGCTTAGCCCTTATGGACGCAGGCGTTCCCCTTAAAGCACATGTGGCTGGCATTGCGATGGGCCTCATTAAAGAAGGTGGCCGGTTTGCGGTGCTGACCGACATCCTGGGTGACGAAGACCACCTGGGCGACATGGACTTCAAGGTCGCTGGAACTGAGGCAGGCGTTACGGCACTCCAGATGGACATCAAGATCCAGGGCATCACCAAAGAGATCATGCAGGTTGCGCTGGCACAGGCACTTGAGGCCCGCGTTCATATTCTGGGCAAGATGAAGACTGCGATGGGCACTGCTCGCACGGAGCTCTCGGAGTTTGCGCCGCGCCTCTACACCATGAAGATCAACCCCGAGCGGATTCGTGATGTCATCGGAAAGGGCGGAGCCACCATTCGCGCCATCACCGAGGAAACGGGCACTCAGATCGACATTCAAGAGGATGGAAGCATCACGGTCGCAGCAACCTCAGGCGATGCTGCCCGCGCCGCAATGAAGCGCATTGAAGAACTCACCGCCGAGGTAGAAGTCGGCAAGGCCTATGAAGGCACCGTTCTGCGTCTGCTCGAATTCGGTGCCATCGTTCAGGTGCTGCCAGGCAAAGATGGTCTGTTGCACATCTCGCAGATTGCGAATGAGCGTGTGAACCAGGTCTCTGATTACGTGAAAGAAGGTCAGATCGTCCGCGTGAAGGTCATCGAGGCCGATGAGAAGGGGCGCCTGCGCCTCTCCATGAAGGCCTTGCTCGAGGAGCAGAAGCCCAGCGACGATGGAACGGGTGCCTTGATTGGCGGAGCGGTGGCAGCCGTTGCTGCGACTGCGGCGAGGTCAGATGGCGAGAGCGCAGCTTCCGACAGCAGCGGCTCTGCGGATAGCGGCTCTGCAGACTGAGGTCAAACTCCCATGCGCAAGCCCCTCGTCATCGGCAACTGGAAAATGAACGGCGACATGGCGTCCAACGAGGCGCTCATGGCGGCCTTGCTCCAGTCTTGCGAGGGTTTGCTCGCGACGGGTAGCTTCGATGCAGGTTTTGCTGTGCCCGCGCCCTATCTCTTTCAGGCCGCAGTCCGGTGCCGTGGGCGTGGCCTACTCTGGGGCGGGCAAGACGTCTCAGAGCAGCCACAAGGGGCCTTTACGGGCGAAGTTTCTGTTTCGATGCTTCAAGATTTTGAGGCTGGCTTTGCGCTGGTGGGACACTCGGAACGCAGGGCACGTGCCCATGAGACCGATGTCCTTGTCGCTGCGAAGGTGAGGGCGCTCCTTCAGGGTGGACTCATGCCCGTGATATGCGTGGGAGAGAGCCTTGAGCAGCGGGAGCAAGGCCAGGCGCAGGAGGTGGTCTCTCAGCAGGTGCTTGCTGCCCTGAGCGGCGCAGAGACCCTTGAAGATGCCCAGCGCTGCGTCATTGCCTACGAGCCCATCTGGGCGATTGGGACGGGCCGCACCGCGAGTCCTGTCGATGCCCAGACCATGCACGTGCGCATTCGCGAGGTTGCACAGACGCGTTGGCCTGGCTTAGGCAATACCCTTCGCATTCTCTACGGTGGTAGCGTCAACGCAGACAATGCAGAGGTGCTTCTGTCCCAGCCTGATCTAGACGGGGCCTTGGTTGGAGGGGCGTCGCTGAAGGCAGATCAAATGTCATGTATCCTTCGGGCCGCAGCAACGCGCGTGTCCGCATTGCAACAGAGAGGTGTCTGATCGTGCCCGTACTTGAAAGTCTTCTGCTGGTTGTCCAATTGGTGTCCGCACTGGGCATCATCGTGCTCGTCTTGCTGCAGCAGGGCAAGGGCGCCGACATGGGCGCAGCATTCGGCGCGGGCAGTGCTGGTTCGGTTTTCGGCTCCTCAGGGTCAGCCAATTTCCTCTCCAGAACGACCGCCATTCTCGCGGTGCTTTTCTTTGTTTGCACACTGGGTTTGTCTTACCTGGCCAGTGCTAGCCTTCGGCAGCCTGTCGCAGGAGGCGCTATCATGGAGTCCATTCCAGGTGCTGTTTCCGTTCCACCCGCTGTCGATCCCAGCGTTCCCAGTGCACCCTCTGCACCGGCGGCTGGCGGCACTAACCAGGAGCAGCCCGCAAAGCAGTAAAGCTGTCATATGCACGTCCTGCCGACGTGGTGAAATTGGTAGACACGCTATCTTGAGGGGGTAGTGGCGAAAGCTGTGCGAGTTCGAGTCTCGCCGTCGGCACCATATACGTTGTTACACGATGCGCTCGTTGAGGCATCTTTTAATCAGGGAAGCGCATGAGCCTCGAAAACTATCTCCCGGTTCTGCTGTTCATTGGCGTGGGCCTGGCCGTTGGTGTTGTTCCCATGCTGCTGGGCAAACTCATTGGCCCATCCAAACCTGATACCGCCAAACTCTCCCCATACGAATGTGGCTTTGAGGCCTTTGAAGATGCGCGCATGCAGTTCGATGTGCGCTACTACTTAGTCGCCATCCTTTTTATTCTCTTCGACCTCGAAATTGCCTTCCTTTTCCCCTGGGCGGTGGTTCTTCAAGACATTGGGTTATTTGGCTTCCTCTCCATGATGGTCTTCCTGGGCATCCTCGTGCTTGGGTTTGTCTATGAGTGGATGAAGGGTGCACTCGACTGGGAGTAAGGCATGGCTATTGAGGGCGTTTTCAAGCAGGGGTTTCTCACCACGACAGTCGATCAGGTCATCAACTGGACGCGTACAGGCTCTCTTTGGCCCATGACCTTTGGGCTTGCCTGTTGTGCGGTGGAGATGATGCACGCAGGGGCATCGCGCTACGACCTCGATCGCTTTGGCATTGTCTTTCGTCCCAGTCCTCGCCAGTCCGATCTCATGATCGTGGCCGGTACGCTGTGCAACAAGATGGCCCCTGCGCTTCGCAAGGTCTACGATCAAATGCCTGAGCCACGCTGGGTGCTCTCAATGGGCTCCTGCGCCAATGGCGGAGGCTATTACCACTATTCCTATTCGGTGGTGCGCGGCTGTGATCGCATTGTGCCCGTGGATATATACGTGCCTGGTTGCCCCCCAACCGCTGAAGCGTTGGTTTACGGACTCATCCAGCTCCAGCAGAAGATCAAGCGCACAAGCACCATCGCGCGCGACTAAACCGCCTCATAACGACCCGTCCCATGTCAACTCCAGAAATCACACCCCAAGTCCAGCCGGTTGAGGGAGAGGGCGCGTCCGTCGAGCTCACCCCAATTGAGCGTCTCGCCCAAGAGGTGCGCACAACCCTCGGTGAGGCTGTGGCCATTAAGCTGAACCACGGTGAGATCACCGTCGAGATTCTGGCGCGAGAGGCGTTGCCGGTGGCCCAGGCGCTCCGTGATGCGCCCGCCTTGGCGTTCGACACGCTCATCGATCTCTGCGGCATGGATTACAGCGCATTTGGCCAAGGCGCCTGGTCTGCGCCTCGCTACGCTGTCGTGGTGCACCTGCTGTCAGTCACGCTCAATCAGCGTATTCGCTTGCGCATCTTCTGCGAAGACGACGAATCCCCAACGAGCCCGACGCTTACCTCGGTCTGGCCGGCTTCCGGCTGGTACGAGCGCGAGGCCTTTGACTTGTTCGGCATTGTCTTCGCGGGCCACCTTGACCTCCGGCGCATCCTTACGGATTACGGTTTCATCGGTCATCCTTTCCGAAAAGATTTTCCCCTCTCCGGGTTTGTCGAAATGCGCTACGACCCAGAGCAAAAGCGGGTGATCTATCAGCCCGTAACGATTGAACCCAGGGACATTACGCCGCGTGTCATTCGCGAGGAACACTATGGCCGAAATTAAGAACTACACCCTCAACTTTGGGCCGCAGCACCCGGCGGCTCACGGGGTGCTGCGACTTGTTCTCGAGCTAGATGGAGAGGTGGTTCAGCGTGCAGATCCCCATATCGGGCTGCTCCACCGTGGAACCGAGAAACTCGCAGAGTCCAAAACCTTTCTGCAGTCTGTTCCCTACATGGACCGTCTCGACTATGTGTCCATGATGGCAAATGAGCATGCCTATGTAATGGCTATTGAGAAGCTCATGGGTGTGTCGGTGCCAGAGCGGGCTCAGTACATCCGGGTCATGTTTGATGAGATCACCCGTATTCTCAATCACTTGCTCTGGATTGGCGCCCATGGTCTCGATGTCGGTGCCATGGCGGTTTTCCTCTATGCATTCCGCGAACGGGAAGATCTCATGGACTGCTACGAGGCAGTCTCTGGCGCTCGCATGCACGCCGCTTATTACCGCCCCGGGGGCGTTTATCGTGACCTGCCCGAGCGTATGCCTCAATATCAGCCGAACCGTCTGCGCTCTAAGAGCGAGGTCAATCGGCTGAATGACAACCGGCAGGGAAGCCTGCTCGACTTCATCGAGGATTTCACCAATCGCTTCCCCAAATGCGTCGATGAGTACGAGACACTGCTCACGGACAACCGGATTTGGAAGCAGCGTTTGGTGGGCATTGGCGTCGTTACACCGGAGCGCGCCAAGGCTCTTGGCTTTACCGGCCCCATGCTGAGAGGATCTGGCATTGCCTGGGACTTGCGAAAGCATCAGCCTTATGAGGTTTACGATCGCCTCGACTTCGATATTCCCGTCGGCACGGAGGGCGATAGCTACGACCGATATCTCGTGCGCATGGCCGAGATGAGAGAGAGCAACCGCATTATTCAGCAGTGTGTACGTTGGCTTCGCGAGCATCCGGGCCCCGTCATTACCGACAATCACAAGGTTGCCCCTCCTGACCGTGAGAGCATGAAGTCGAACATGGAAGAGCTCATTCATCATTTCAAGCTCTTCACTGAAGGGTTCCACGTTCCCGCAGGCGAGTGTTACGCAGCGGTTGAGCACCCCAAAGGCGAATTCGGTATTTACTTGGTGTCGGATGGCGCCAACATGCCCTATCGCGTCAAGATTCGCGCGCCAGGCTTTGCACATCTTCAAGCACTCGACGAGATGTCGCGCGGTCACATGCTCGCCGATGTCGTCACCATCATTGGAACGCAGGATATTGTCTTCGGGGAAATCGATCGATGAGCACCCAGCTTTCTCTCTCCGAGGCTCCCGTGCGCCGCCTCTCAGAACAGGCCTATGCCCAGATTGACCGAGAGCTCGCAAAGTATCCCGCTGATCAGAAGCAGTCTGCCGTCATGGCTGCGCTGCGCATCGCTCAGGTCGAACAGGGCTATGTGAGCCCCGAAGTCGAGGCCGAAATCGCGGCCTATCTCCAGATGCCTGCCATGGCGGTGCACGAGGTTGCCACGTTCTACAACATGTACGACCTTTCGCCCGTTGGGCGATTCAAGCTCACGATTTGCACCAATCTGCCTTGTGCCCTGCGCAGCGGAAATCAGGCTGCCGATTACCTCAAGGCTAAGCTCGGTATTGGCTTTAATCAGACCACGTCAGATGGACTCTTTACCCTCAAGGAGGGGGAGTGCATGGGTGCATGTGGCGATTCCCCAGTTGTGTTGGTGAATAACCATCGGATGTGCAGCTGGATGTCTAACGATCGAATTGACGCGCTACTTGAAGAGTTGGCTGATCAGGCCAGCAAAGGAGACTGAAATGGGTGCTCCCGAGATTCCCTTCATTGATACCTGCTTTCACGGACGCCATATTTCCCCTCAGATTCTTGCGGGTCTGACCCCCGATGGTTGGCACCTCAAGGACTATGAGTCGAGGGGCGGCTATGCGGCACTCAAGAAGATTCTTGGCGCTGATGGCGGACCTGGCATGACACAGGAAGAAGTCATCGCTGAGGTCAAGGCGTCAGTCCTCAGAGGCCGTGGCGGAGCGGGGTTTCCGACGGGATTGAAGTGGAGCTTCATGCCGGCCAAGATGCCCATTCAGAAGTACCTCGTCTGCAATTCAGATGAGGGTGAACCCGGAACCTTCAAAGACCGCGACATCCTACGTTACAACCCCCATATCGTGATTGAGGGCATGGCCATTGCGGCCTATGCCATGGGCATTACCGCAGGCTACAACTACATTCACGGCGAAATCTTCGAGGTCTATGAGCGGTTTGAGGCTGCCTTGGAGGAGGCTCGCGCGGCGGGCTATATCGGCGACAACATCATGGGCAAGGGATTCAAGTTTCAGCTTCATGCGCACCATGGTTATGGGGCTTACATCTGCGGGGAGGAGACTGCCCTCCTGGAGTCTTTGGAAGGCAAGAAAGGGCAACCCCGGTTCAAGCCGCCATTCCCCGCAAGCTTTGGCCTTTACGGGCGTCCCACCACAATTAACAACACCGAGACGTTTGCTGCCGTGCCTTGGATCATTCGCAATGGCGGTGAGGCCTATCTCAAGGTCGGTAAGCCAAACAACGGTGGTACGAAGGTGTTCTCTATTTCAGGCGATGTGGAGAGACCGGGAAACTATGAGATTCCCCTTGGAACCCCGTTCTCAAAGTTACTCGAGCTTGCTGGCGGTGTGCGTGATGGCAAAAAGATCAAGGCCGTCATTCCGGGTGGCTCTTCCATGCCTGTTATTCCAGGCGACATCATGATGACCATCGACATGGACTATGACTCCATTGCCAAGGCGGGCTCAATGTTGGGTTCAGGCGCAGTGATTGTCATGGATGAGACGCGCTGCATGGTGCAGTGCCTGCTGCGACTCTCCTATTTCTATCACGAGGAGTCTTGTGGTCAATGCACGCCGTGTCGCGAAGGTACGGGATGGCTCTGGCGCATGGTCAAGCGGATTGAAGAGGGCAAGGGCCTGCCCGGAGATCTCGATCAACTCAATCGTGTCGCTGACAATATTCAAGGTCGAACGATTTGCGCGCTTGGCGATGCGGCCGCCATGCCCGTGCGCGCATTCATCAAGCATTTTCGACATGAGTTTGAGCACCACATCACCCACAAGACTTGCCTTGTCTCCTCCCCTGAAGGCCGAACATGATTGAGCTTGAGATTGATGGACAAAAAGTAGAGGTGCCGCCCGGCAGTATGGTCATGGATGCGGCCAACAAGCTTGGCCTCTATGTCCCGCACTTCTGCTATCACAAGAAGCTCTCCATTGCGGCGAACTGTCGCATGTGTCTGGTCGAGGTGGAGAAGGCGCCCAAGCCTTTACCCGCATGCGCAACGCCTGTTGCTGCAGGCATGAAAGTCATGACCGCCTCAGCAAAGGCCAAGGCCGCGCAGAAGGGCGTGATGGAGTTCCTCCTGATTAACCACCCCCTCGATTGCCCCATTTGCGATCAGGGCGGTGAGTGCCAGTTGCAAGACCTTGCAGTGGGTTATGGTCCGTCCGAATCTCGCTATTCGGAAGAGAAGCGGGTCGTCTTCCACAAGCCTATGGGACCGCTCATCTCCGCCGAGGAGATGTCGCGATGCATTCACTGCACCCGATGCGTGCGGTTTGGTCAGGAGATCGCCGGCGTCATGGAGCTGGGAATGGCCAATCGAGGTGAGCATTCCGAGATCATGTCCTTCGTGGGAAGCGCCATCGAGAGTGAGCTCTCCGGCAATATGATCGATGTCTGTCCGGTTGGGGCGCTTACCAGCAAGCCGTTTCGATATCAGGCGCGCACCTGGGAACTCGCCAGACGTCGCTCCGTTTCTCCGCACGATGCCGTTGGAGCGAACCTGGTCGTTCAGGCCAAGGGCTCCGATGTCGTTCGCATCGTGCCTTACGAAAACGAGGCCGTTAACGAGTGTTGGATTTCCGATCGCGATCGATTCGCCTACGAAGGCCTGCGATCGGAGGATCGGCTCACCACCCCGATGGTGCGCGATACGAATGGTCAGTGGCAAGCCTGCGACTGGGAAGAGGCGCTCAACAAGGCTGCAGATATTCTTCGTGCGGCCTCTGCGGTAGGACCCAACCGGGTTCGTGCATTGGCTGCTCCCATGGCGACTGTCGAAGAGCTTGCTCTGATGGCCCGCTTGGCACGTGGCCTGCGTAGCGACAGCATTGACTGCCGGCCAGGGCTTGCTCAACCCGCACTGGATGCAGACGTCACGGGTGTGATGCATCTGGGCTTCCCGGTTGAGGAGCTCTCCAGTCTTGAACGTTGTTTTATTGTGGGCGGCCTGCTTCGGGCAGACCTTCCCTTGGTTGCGCAGCGGCTGCGCCAGGCAGCCCGGCGTGGCGCAGAGGTCAGCACGCTGCATGCGATGGCTGAAGACCTCCTCATGCCAACCTGCGCTCAGATGACTGCAAGGCCATCGGCTTGGGCCGATGCGGTCTTAGAGGTGATCAGCGCCGTGTCCGCCATTAAGGGTGTCCAGCTTCCCGCTGGCTTGGTGGCGGTAGAACCCGGTGCCCTCGCGACAGACATTGCGCGATCCTTGACCCAGGCTCCATCTGGGGGCAAGTCGGTCCGAATCCTCGCTGGCGCTCAGGTGGTTGAGCATCCTCAAGCGGGTCTCATCATGGCGCGTCTGCAGGTCTTGGCGGACCTCCTCGAGGCGCGTCTGGGCGTGCTCGTCCCTGGTGCAAATGTGGTCGGCGGCGCACTGGTTGGGGCCATTCCTCAGGCAGGTGGTGCCAATGCGGCTGACATGCTGGAGGACAGCGCGGCCGCCTTCTTGTTGGTGCACATGGAGCCGGTCCTTGATGCGGCGAATGGGCCGCGCGCGGTGGCGAATCTTAGGGCAGCCGCATTCAATGGGTTGGGCGTTGTTGCGCTAACGGCCTACCGCAGTGCGGTCTCCGATGTTGCGAATGTCATGCTCCCGATTACCCCGTTTACGGAAACATCCGGCAGTTTCGTCAATCTGGGGGGGCGGCTTCAGAGCTTTGAGGCGGCCGTGCGCCCGCTGGGCTCCGCGCGTCCGGGCTGGAAGGTCTTGCGCGTACTTGGAAACCTGCTCGCGCTAGAGGGATTCGATGCCATGTCCTCGGAAGATGTGCTGAAACAGGTTCTGCCTGGGGCCATCGCAGGTGAGCGGCTTCCAGGGCTCTCCTTCCGTGTTGTGGCGAGCCCAAACGCGCGTTCGAATGCCAGCACCTCAACTGCTGGGGAGGCAACCCTCGAGCGCCTCGGTAACACGCCGGTTTACCTCTCTGACGTCATCGTTCGCCGTGCAAAGGCCCTCTCGACCACGCGTCAGTCCGCTTTCCCCAAGGCCTATCTCCATCCCGTAGACCTGCTTGAGCTCGGGCTAGCACCCGGCATGCCAGTCATGCTGGAGCAGCAGGGACAATCCATCTCTACCACTGTGGAGCCGGATGCAGCACTTGCACAAGGCGTCTTGCGATTTGCAGCAGGGCATCCCCAAGCAGCGGCCTTGTCTCAGCGCAATGGGCTTGTTCGTATCCGTGCACAGGGGGCAGCATGACCGACCTCATTCTGCAGTTCGAGCAGGCGGGGCAGGGCCTGCTTGGCCCGGCCTGGCCGGTGGTCTACACCCTGATTCAAATCGTTTTGGTTGTGGTGCCTTTGCTTGCAGCCGTCGCCTATCTCACCCTGTGGGAGCGCAAGCTCATTGGCTGGATGCATGCACGGATGGGTCCGAATCGCGTGGGCCCATTGGGTTTGCTGCAGCCCATCGCGGATGCTCTTAAGCTGCTGACCAAGGAAATCATCACGCCGAGTCGAGCGAACAAGGGTCTTTACATGCTTGCGCCCGTGATGACCATCACGCCGGCGCTTACGGCATGGGCTGTGATGCCGTTCGGTCCAGATGTCGTGCTCGCCAATATCAATGCCGGACTGCTCTTGCTCCTCGCTGTCACCTCAATTGAGGTGTACGGAGTCATCCTCGCTGGCTGGGCCTCGAACTCGAAGTACGCCTTTATTGCGGCCATGCGGGCCTCTGCCCAGATGGTGTCCTATGAACTTGCCATCGGCTTTGCGTTGGTGGTGGTGCTCATGGTCTCGGGAAGCCTGAACATGATCGATATTGTTCAGCAACAGGAGAAGGGCCAGTTTGCCGAGATGGGTCTGAACTTCCTCTCCTGGAACTGGCTACCGCTGCTCCCGGTGTTTGTTGTTTACTTCATCTCCAGCGTGGCAGAGACGAATCGGCATCCGTTCGACGTCGTAGAGGGCGAATCGGAGATCGTCGCAGGACACATGGTGGAGTACTCCGGTATGGCGTTTGCCATCTTTTTCTTGGCCGAGTACGCCAACATGATTCTGCTCTCCGCTCTGGCCTCCTTGCTCTTTCTCGGAGGGTGGAGTGCACCATTGGCCAGCCTTGACTTCATCCCGGGCTGGATCTGGCTTGGTGCAAAGACTTTCTTCGTTGTGAGCTGCTTCATTTGGCTGCGTGCGTCATTTCCGCGCTACCGCTATGACCAGATCATGCGGCTGGGTTGGAAAGTCTTTATCCCCGTCACCCTGGTCTGGTTGGTGGTTATCGGCGTCTGGATGCAGACCCCCTGGAATATTTGGAAATAAGGCGAACGCATATGGCCACCTTTGCTCACCTTGTTAAATCGTTCCTGCTGCTCGAACTGCTTCAGGGTCTCGGCGTCACGCTCAAGAATCTCTTTCGCCGCAAGATCACGCTGCAATACCCAGAAGAAAAGACCCCAATGTCGCCGCGCTTTCGCGGACTGCATGCGCTGCGACGCTATCCGAATGGGGAAGAGCGCTGCATTGCTTGCAAGCTCTGTGAGGCGGTTTGCCCAGCAAAGGCCATCACGATTGAGTCGACGGTGCGCGACGATGGCAGCCGTCGTACCACCCGTTATGACATCGACCTAACCAAGTGCATCTTCTGCGGCTTCTGCGAGGAGAGTTGCCCAGTCGACAGCATTGTCGAGACAAACATTCACGAGTACCACGGTGAAAAGCGGGGCGACCTTTACTTCACCAAAGAGATGCTCCTTGCTGTCGGCGACCGGTATGAGGCGGACATCGCAAAGGCCCGTGAGGCAGATGCGCCTTACCGCTGAGCACCTGACAAGGAATCTTCATGGACATTAACCTTTCCCTCTTCTACGCCTTTGCCGCCATTCTGTTGTTTGCGGCCCTGCGCGTCATCACGTGCCGCAATCCTGTGCATGCCGCAATGTTTTTGGTGCTTGCCTTCTTCAGTGCAGCAGGCTTGTGGATTCTGCTGATGGCCGAGTTTCTGGCGATTACCCTCGTGTTGGTCTACGTAGGTGCGGTCATGGTCCTCTTCCTCTTTGTCGTGATGATGATCGACTTCGATCTCGATCGCCTCCGTCAAGGGTTTTGGAGTCACTTAAAGGTGGCCGTCCCGGTGGGTGCCCTCATTCTCTTTGAGATGGCGGCAGTCCTGATTCGCAGCTTCCAGGTTTCCGAGCCCAAGCCCATGGCAAAGCCCGAGCTCAGCAATACCGAGGCCTTGGGCATGGTTCTCTACACCGACTACGTTTACGCTTTTATCATCGCGGCCGTAATTTTGCTGGTTGCCATGGTCGCTGCTATCGCGCTCACGCTGCGCGGCCGTAAGGACTCCCGTCACCAGAACCCAGGACAACAGGTTCAAGTCCGCAAGCAGGATCGCCTGCGCATGGTTTCATTTCCCAAGGAGGGCGGCGAATGACCCTGTCCCATTTCCTCATTGTTGGTGCTGCGCTCTTTACCTTGAGCGTCATCGGTATCTTCATGAACCGCAAGAACCTGATCGTCTTGCTCATGGCCATTGAGCTCATGCTTTTGGCGGTCAACATGAATTTCATCGCCTTTTCTCACTACCTCGGTGATCTTGCAGGGCAAGTCTTCGTGTTTTTCATCTTGACTGTGGCCGCTGCGGAGTCAGCAATTGGCCTGGCCATTTTGGTGGTGCTGTTTAGGAGCCTGAAAACAGTAGAGGTTGAGCGACTTGATGAGTTGAAGGGATAAGGCAGCATGACTGGAATCTATCTCACCGCCGCCTTAGCGCCACTGGTTGGTGCCATTCTTGCGGGCTTCTTTGGTAAGAGCCTTGGGCGCCTGCTCTCTCACCGCGTCACCATTGCTGGCGTTGCAGTTTCACTCGTGTGCTCCGTTGTCACGCTGGTCGATGTCTTGGAGGGCAATGTATTCAATGGTGCCGTATACACCTGGGCCGTGGCCGGTGGCATCACCATGGAGGTTGGCTTTCTCATAGACAGCCTGAGTGCCTCCATGATGGTGGTGGTCACCTTTGTATCTTTGATGGTGCACATCTACACCATTGGTTACATGGAGGAGGATGAGGGCTACCAGCGCTTCTTCAGCTACATCTCCCTGTTTACCTTTGCCATGCTTATGCTGGTCATGAGCAATAACTTTCTGCAGCTTTTCTTTGGCTGGGAGGCTGTGGGTCTGGTGTCTTACCTGCTGATTGGCTTTTGGTACAAGAAGCCAACGGCCATACACGCGAATCTCAAGGCGTTTCTGGTGAATCGCGTGGGTGACTTTGGGTTCATTCTTGGCATTGGTCTTGTGCTGGCAGTCACCGGTAGCCTGAGCTATGAGGCTGCATTCAAGGCGGCACCGGAGATGGGTGCCATGACGCTCGAGTTGATTCCCGGTGAGACTTGGCCTTACCTCGCCGTTGCATGTATTTGTTTGTTTATTGGCGCCATGGGCAAGAGTGCACAGTTCCCACTGCATGTTTGGCTCCCCGATTCCATGGAAGGCCCAACCCCCATCTCGGCGCTGATTCACGCGGCGACCATGGTGACTGCAGGCATCTTTATGGTTGCGCGCATGTCCCCACTCTTTGAGCTTTCCGACATTGCGCTCTCATTTGTCATGATCATCGGCGCCATCACTGCGCTGTTCATGGGCATCCTTGGCATTGTTCAAAACGACATTAAGCGGGTGGTCGCCTATTCGACGCTCTCGCAGCTCGGATACATGACGGTTGCGCTTGGGGCGTCAGCCTACTCGGTTGCGGTGTTTCACCTCATCACGCATGCGTTCTTCAAAGCGCTGCTGTTCTTGGCCGCAGGCTCTGTGATCATTGGCATGCATCATCAACAGGACATGCGGCACATGGGTGGCCTTTGGAGAAAGATGCCCATCACCTATGTTGTGTCCTTGCTTGGTTCATTGGCGCTCATTGGTGCGCCGTTCTTCTCCGGCTTTTACTCGAAGGACATGATCATTGAGGCCGTGAAGGCGTCAAACCTTCTGTCGGCTGAAGTCATCTACTTCATGTTGCTCGCAGGCGTCTTCATCACCGCCTTCTATAGCTTCCGCATGTTCTTCCTCGTGTTCCACGGGCAGGCACGCTATGACGCTCATCATCATGAGCCCCATGAATCTCCCTGGGTGGTCACTGGGCCGCTTATTGCCCTGGCCATTCCTTCCGTGGTGCTGGGTGCGATTGCGATAGGGCCATTCCTCTTTGGGGGGTACTTCGATGGCGCGATTGTTGTCGATCCAAGCCACCCCGCAATGGCAGAGTTGGCCTCGCACTATCACGGGCCGTTCCCACTCGCTTTGCATGCTCCCTTCACCCCGGCCTTCTGGCTTGCGCTCAGTGGCGTTGTGGTTGCAGCGGTTTTTTATCTCATCGCACCGGCGATCCCCGCTGCCATTCAGAAGGCCTTTTCCGCGGTTCATCGCCTGCTCGAGGAGAAGTACTTCCTTGATCGGATCAACGAGACCGTGTTTGCTGGCGGTGCGAGACGGATTGGCTCCGGCCTCTGGACCCGTGCAGACCAGGGTCTGATCGACGGCTTTCTTGTGAACGGCTCCGCCCGCATGGTGGGTGTCTTCGCCGGGCTGATGCGGCTTGGACAGACGGGTTTTCTCTATCACTACGCCATTGCCATGATTCTCGGCGTCGCCCTCATGCTCTGGTGGTTTGCCCCGCTTCTGGAAGCCTCACTGCCAGTTGCTCAATAAGGTCTGACACATGATTCACGCCTCCATCCCTTGGCTCTCCCTTTCGATCTGGCTTCCCATTGTTCTGGGCGTGCTCATCGTCTTGTGGGGCGCGCAGCGTAGACAGCCCGATGCAGCACATGCCCAGGCTGCAAAGCGTTTATCCATCATTGCGGCTCTCTTGAGCTTCTTGGTGACCTTGCCGCTCATTGGCGGTTTCGACTCCGCGCATCAGGGGTTTCAGTTCGTTGAGAAGTCCCCCTGGATTGCGCCTTTTTCAGTTGATTACTTCCTTGGCGTCGATGGGCTATCTGTTTGGTTTGTTCCCCTCACGGCACTCATCACGATTTTTGTTGTGGTGGCGGGTTGGGAGGTGGTGGAAGATCGGGTGCACCAGTACATGGGCTCGTTCTTGGTCTTGTCAGGGCTCATGGTGGGCGTGTTCAGTGCGCTGGATGGCCTGCTGTTTTATATATTCTTTGAGGCCACGCTCATCCCGATGTATCTCATCATTGGAATCTGGGGTGGGCCTCGGCGGGTTTATGCGGCGTTTAAGTTCTTTCTCTACACCCTGCTCGGTTCATTGCTCACGCTTGTTGCGATTGTCTATCTCTACATTAAGAGCGGCAGCTTCAGCATCATGGCCTGGCACGCGCTGCCCCTAGAGCTTGATGCCCAGATCCTCATCTTTCTCGCGTTCCTGCTTGCGTTTGCAGTGAAGGTGCCTATGTGGCCGGTTCACACCTGGCTGCCTGATGCCCACGTTGAGGCGCCCACAGGCGGCTCTGTGGTGCTGGCAGCGATCATGCTCAAGCTTGGCGCCTACGGATTTCTGCGGTTCTCTCTGCCCATTGCACCCGATGCCTCCCAGGAATTGGCACCGCTCATGATTGGTCTCTCCTTGGTTGCCGTGGTCTACATTGGGCTGGTTGCCTTGGTGCAGGAGGACATGAAGAAGCTAGTCGCATACTCCTCTATTGCGCACATGGGATTTGTGACCTTGGGCTTCTTTATCTTTTCGAGCCTCGGTGTCCAGGGTGGAATTGTGCAAATGGTGTCGCACGGATTTGTCTCGGGCGCCATGTTCCTGTGCATAG
>JBJOHF010000106.1:0-28118 GCA_046047855.1 Pseudomonadota bacterium
CCCTTGATGAAGCTGTCTGCAGTGATCTGCAGATCGTAGGTGCGTACGGAAGGCATACGGCGGGTCGTGCCGTTTTCACCGATCTGGTTGGCATTGAGGTACACGTCCACCTTAGGCGACACAGTAACCTTCGTGCTCAATACAGCGCGCTGCTTGGGCAGACCCAGCGTACCAGCCAGCTCATCACCGTCATCGTCATAGCTAATCAGACGAGAAACGGTCAGGCGATGGGAGACGGGGATATTGGCCAGACGATAGTTCATGTCAGCCGTGATATCGAGACCGGTGGTCTTGATCTCTCCCTCATTACCGTAACCCGCAGTGATGCGCTCGATAGCACCAGTAATCGAGTTACGGGTGACGCCCAGACCTGCAGGAACTGCGCGGGGGTCAGAGCCGTTGGAGCGGTCAACCAGCGTCTGAGCACCGATCGAGGCGATCTTGTCGGTGATCTTGATCTTCCAATAATCGGCCTTAACGCTCATTTTGTCGGTTACATCCCACACCACACCAACGGATGCGTTCTCAGACTTCTCTGAGGACAGATCGGGGTTGGCGATGAAGTAGGTGTTGACCTGAACCTGTTTGGTGTTTGCGTCCGCAGCCTCACCACCAAATGCAACATAGGTTGCAGGGTCAATCACAGACTCAGCTGAGAAGGACTCTTTCTGGGTCAGGATAGGCAGAGAAGGTGCGGCAAAGCCGTTACCCACTGCACCACGCACCAGGAGGTTGGGGCGAATCTTCCAACGCAGCGCAGCCTTGGGTGAAGTGTCTGAGCCATAGTCGGAATAGGACTCATGGCGAGCCGCCAAAGAGAGCTCGACATTCTTCATGACAGGCAGCACGGACTCCGTGAAGTACGAGTTGACTGAGCGTGTTCCTGCGGCAGAGTTTCCTGCGGATCCAAGAATGACGCCAGCCTCAGAGAGTGAGTCGTACTGGTCCTGGTATTTTTCAACGCGACGCTCAGCACCGAACAGAATCTGCGCCTCTCCGCCAGCCAAGCGCATCAATGGCATGGACATCGTGGAGTAGACCTCTGAGATCTTGAAGAACGAATCGCGGCCAATGGTGGCCTTGATGGCATTCAGCACATAGTCAGGGTTCTGGCTGGGCTTGAAAATGTCGTATTCGCCGGAGTTCATGTACTGCTCAGCAATGGGGCGAACGATGTAATTGCGACCCGTCTCGCGGTACTGAGAATCGGTCCAGCGGAAACCAGCGTCGATGTCGGTCTTGCCCCAGCTGCCCTGCGTGCCAACCAAGAGGTCATAGACGTTGTTGTCGGTGGTCGTGTCACGATTACCTGCGGCGGCAAAGCGGTGCAACAGGAACACAGACTTGCCAGCCAACGAGGGAGCCAACTGGGATGCAATGTTATTGGGGCTGTCGCCATCAAGCGTTACCAGTCCGGGGACAGGTGCGTACCGGCCAAAGCTCTCAACGCGGGTAATGCTGGCATTACCGTACATCTTCCAACTCTCGTTGATCTTGTACTCGCCCTTGGTAAACAGCGCAGTGTTCTTGATGGAAGCCTCATCAGCCGCCACAGCATTGAAGTTGAACGAGCAAGAGCCGGACGAGGTCAGATAAAAGTTGGTGTCCGTACATCCGCCAGGCACAGCCTTAATCACACCAGGAATAGCGGAGTCGTAGTAGTTGTTACCGTAAGAAGAAACACCCGGTGTCACACCCCAGGGGCGCTGGCGCGTATAGACCATGCCGCGACCGTTGAAAGACATGCCACCCATGACACGGCCATTCTTGCCGGAGGTGCCGAACAGCAGGGAGGCTTCACGACGCTCACCACCGTCATTCGAGGGGTTGGTGAAGCCAGCCATGATCTGGAAGCCTTCGAAGTCCTTGCGGGTGATGATGTTCACCACACCGCCAATCGCGTCGGAACCATAAACAGCGGATGCGCCGTCGGTCAGGATCTCGATGCGCTCAATCGCGCCGAGGGGAATGGAGTTCATGTCCGAGGCAGAGCCCACCATGGGCGCTTTGGGCGCACGACGGCCATCGATCAGCACCAGGGTGCGGCCTGAGCCGAGACCCTTGAGGTCAACCGAAGCCCAAGACTGAGCAGAAGAGCCCGACTGGGGACGGAAGTTACCTGCGGCTGCAAAAGTCACGCTACGGATCACTTCCGCAACGGAGGTCGCGCCGCTGGTGTCAATCTGCTCACGAGAGATAACGGTCACGGGCATAGCGCCCTCTGAATCCACGCGCTTCAGGCGTGAACCGGTGACGGTCACCGTGGTTTCTTGTTGGGCAATGGCGAAGTCTGCTGCAAGCAAACTCGCACCTGCCATGGCCGCAAACAGCGCGCGGCTCAGAATGGTTTTCTGGGGCACCATAGAAAAAACTCCCTCGTGGGTTGAAAGTAGCGAAGATATAGCCTGCAAGACATTCCTGTGACAAGACCTAGGGTTAACCATGTTGCGTAAAGGTTACAAACCGATGCTGCGACGCACTAACTTCGGGCATCTACGGCCAAGAAGCCCCCACTCTGGTGCGCCCAGAGACGGGCATAAAGCCCACCGCGCTGAAGCAGCTCGCCGTGCGTCCCCTCCTCCACGATGCGTCCCGCATCCAGAACAATGAGGCGATCCAAGGCTGCAATCGTGCTCAGTCGATGGGCGATGGCCAGCACGGTTTTGCCCTGCATCAGCTCCGAGAGACTCTGCTGAATGGCTGCCTCGACCTCACTGTCCAGGGCGCTGGTGGCCTCATCGAGAATGAGAATAGGCGCATCCTTCAAGATGACCCGTGCAATGGCGACCCGCTGACGCTGCCCCCCACTGAGCTTGACCCCCCGCTCGCCAACATGTGCCGCGAGTCCCCTTCGCCCTTC
The DNA here is from genome assembly GCA_046047855.1 of Pseudomonadota bacterium. Classification (GTDB taxonomy): domain Bacteria; phylum Pseudomonadota; class Gammaproteobacteria; order Burkholderiales; family Burkholderiaceae_A; genus Hahnella. The sequence continues at coordinate 2,861 of JBJOHF010000106.1, forward strand.
CTGATCCTCCAGGTGCGGGACAAACGCCTTAGCATGCGCGCGGCGCACAGCCTCCCAGACCTCCTCATCAGACGCGTCGGGACGGCCATAGACAATGTTGTCGCGCACCGATCGGTGAAGTAACGAAGTGTCCTGAGTGACCATGCCGATCTGCGCGCGCAGCGTGTTCTGGGTCACACCGGCAATGTTTTGACCGTCGATCCGAATTTCACCTGCATCGAGGTCATAAAAACGCAGCAGGAGGTTGGTCAAGGTGCTCTTTCCAGCACCCGAAGGACCAATGAGGCCCACCTTCTCGCCGGGGCGGATGACCAGATTCAGATCATGAATCACGGGTCGATCTGGCCCATACGAGAAGTTCACGTTCTTAAATTCAACCTGGCCTGTCTGGACCTTGAGTGCGCTTGCGTTGGGCGCATCGACAATTGCGATGGGCCGGGAGAGCATGGAGATGCCGTCCCGAACCGTACCCATGTTCTCAAAGAGGTTTGCCATCTCGTACATCACCCAATGGGAAATCCCCATCAAACGAATAGCCATCGCCACTGAGGCAGCCACCGCACCTGACCCGATGCCCCCCTCCGTCCAGACCCAAAGGCCAGCGACCCCGGTACCCATGACCAGCAGGACACTCAGCATGTGGTTGGTGGTCTCAAAACTGCCTGCAAGCCGCATCTGGGGGTAGGCAGTGCTCATGAACTCCTGCATGGACTCCTTTGCGTAGGAGGCCTCACGGTCGGCATGAGAGAAGAGTTTTACGGTAGAGATATTGGTGTAAGCATCGGTGATGCGCCCCGTCATGAGGCTGCGCGCGTCAGCCTGGCGCTTTGCCACGGATCCGATTCGCGGAACGAACCAACGCAAAACGCCTGCATAGGCGAGCACCCAAATCGCAAAGGGCCACATCAGCCGCGCGTCAAAACTTCCCACCACACTGACCATGGTAATGAAGTAGACGCCCACAAATACGAGAATGTCGACGAGCGTAATCACCACGTCTCGAACAGCCAGCGCAGTCTGCATGACCTTTGTCGAGACCCGACCCGAGAACTCATTCTGATAAAAGGCCATGCTCTGCGTGAGCATGAGTCGATGAAACATCCAGCGCAGACGCATGGGCATATTGGCGAACAGAGTCTGGTACTTCACCAAACAGGCCAACAGCACCAACAGAATGCTGCCCAAAAGGAAGGCCGACATGAGCGTCAACTCGGCGCGCGCAAGCGTCCAGAACTGATCGGGCGGCGTCTTCGCCAGCCAGTCGACCAGAAAGCCCAACAACGCGAAAAGAAACGCCTCAAAGGCCGCAATGCTCGCCGTAAGCGTCATAAGACCAACCAGATAAATGCGGCTTCCCTGCGTCATCTGCCAGAGAAATGGCCAGAGTCGGCTCGGCGGAACCTGAGGCATCGTTGCAGGGTAGGTGGGCAAAAGACGCTCGAAGAATGCAAACATGCGGGGCTCGACTTTTCTCAAAAGGGGTCTGCTACTGTTGCCACATGGAATGGACTCAGACCGAAAGCCTCATTCGTGCTGCTGTAGGGTTGTTCGTCATTGTCGACCCCATCGGCAGCGTGGTTCTTTTTCTCGCAGTCACGCGCGGCTACAGCACGGACAAACGAAAACGGGCAGCGCGATGGGCCGGACTCACTGTAGCCGGGGTGCTCATTGGCGCGGCACTTATTGGTCGGGCCGTACTCGAATTATTCTCCATTCGATTGGCATCTTTATCCGTCGCTGGCGGTATTTTATTTCTTATTCTTGCTATTCAGATGCTCAATGCAGAACCCGATCCCGCGCCAGACTCAAATTCTGGAGACCCTCACCTACCAGAGAGCGCGATCGTGCCGCTCGGCGTTCCGCTGATGGCCGGCCCCGGCGCAATCAGCACCGTCATTCTCAACAGCCCTGGGCTTGCTGACCCCATCACGACATCACTGCTCGTGCTCGCGATCGTTGGGATAGGACTCTCCACCTGGCTCTGCTTCTCGTTTTCTGATCAGATCGTGCGACTTGTCGGGCCTGTTGGCATTCGACTGCTGACACGACTGATGGGCCTTGTGCTGGGCGCTCTCGCCATTGAGTACATTGCCAAGGGTCTGGCTGGCATTTTCCCTAAGCTTTTCGGTGCCTAAAGGGAAGGGGCCGCCGCCAGCAGCGTCCGGGTGTAATCGTGCGCGGGGCGCTCAAGCACCTGTTCTGCATTGCCTTGCTCGACAATCTCGCCGCGCTGCATGACCGCAACGGAGTCGCCTAAATAGGCCACCACACCAATGTTGTGTGTGATGAGCAGGTAGCTCACACCAAGCTCGCGCTGCAGCGTTTTCAAGAGGTTCAAGATCTGGGCCTGAACGGAGACGTCCAGTGCGCTCGTCGGCTCGTCACAGACGATCAGCTTGGGACGAACCGCAAGCGCCCGAGCAATCGCAATGCGCTGCCTCTGGCCCCCCGAGAATTCATGGGGGTACCGACTCAACGAATCGGCCCGCAGTCCAACCTGGTCCATCAATTCCAGCAGAATGGCGTTTCTGGCATCGGCAGACCAATCTGGGTGCAGGCTCAGCATGCCCTCCTCCAGAATGTCGCGAACCCTTTGTCGCGGGCTCAATGACGCGAAGGGATTCTGAAAAATAATCTGTAGGTCTTTGCGCATCTGCGCAATCTCAGCTCGACCTGCCCCCAAGACCGCCTGCCCCTGCAGGCGGACCGCTCCAGTGACACGTGCGCGCGGACCCAGAATACTGAGCAGGGCCTTACCTGTCGTTGTCTTTCCACAGCCAGACTCTCCGACCAAGGCCAGTGTCTTACCAGCCGGTATCTGAAAGCTCACCCCCTTGACTGCCTCAAAAGTCTTCTGGGCCTTGAGAAAGCCACCACCCATTTGATAGGTCACCCTGAGGTCTTCCACCGACAGCAGGGGGGGCTGACCGACACCCTGATGGGCATGAGCCGTCGAGTCTAGTTGAACAGATCTGACTGCCTGAGGTGCCAGCGCAGCGCCCGCGCTCACGGGTAGGCATCGGATCGCGCGACGCCCAGACCCGTCCTCCTTGAGCTCTATAAAGCCCTCGCGACAGGCCGCCTGCACCCAGGGACACCGGGCTGCAAATCGGCAACCAGAGAACTGGTCTGTCAGTGGGGGAACGGTTCCTTCAATGGCGGCAAGCGACTCACCACGCTTGGACGCATCGGGCATTGCATCCAGAAGCAGCCGCGCGTAGGGGTGGAGTGGGCGCCCGAAGAAATCGTTCGCATCCGCAACCTCCACAATCTGACCGGCATACATCAGGGCGACACGCTGCGCCATGCCCTTCACTACGGCCAAGTCATGCGTAATGAGCATGAGCGCCATGCCACGCTCCCGCTGCAGGTCCTGCAAGAGCGAGAGAATTTGCGCCTGTATGGTGACGTCTAGGGCCGTGGTGGGCTCATCTGCAATCAACAAATCTGGCTCTGCTGAGAGGGCGATAGCAATCATGACCCGCTGAAGCTGCCCCCCAGAAAGCTCAAAGGGATAACCGCGCATGCGCCGCTCGGGCTCGGGCAGCCCTACGCGCGTCAGCCACTCAATGGCCCGACTCCATGCTTGAGTTTGGTCTAAGCCCAAGTGATGCCGAATCGCCTCGGTAATCTGATCACCAATCGTCATGACCGGGTTTAAGCTGGTCGCGGGCTCTTGAAAGATCACCGACATGCGGCGGCCGCGAACGGTCTGCATCTCTTGCTCTCGCAGGGCAAAGATGTCTTCGCCGGCCAATCGCATCTCGCCCGATCGAATAAGGGCGTTCTCGGGGAGCAGCCGCAGCAACGCCATCGCAGTCATTGACTTTCCGCAGCCAGACTCCCCAACCAGGGCAAAGGTCTCACCCCGATCGATCGAGAGGGATAAGGCCTGCACGGCGCGCGAAACACCCGCCTCTGTGACGAGGTCGATGCTCAGATCGCTTACAGAAACGGCGGACGCGAGCGATGTGTTCATACCTGTGCCCCCAGTCGGCGTGTCACGCGAAACAAGCTTGCTCTCAGTCGAGCACGCGGGTCGAAGGCATCACGAATGGCGTCCGCCAGCAGGTTGGCGGAGAGCACCAACATGAGCATGAAGACAAACGCACTCAACAAGGTCCACCACACCACCGGTGAGGCGGCCAGTTCTGCACGCGCCGTGTTGATGATGATGCCAAAGCTCGCCGTATTGGGGTCCACACCAACACCGACATAGGACAATACCGCCTCGGCAAGAATGAAGGTGGAGAACTGCATCACGGCATGGATGAGCACGATATGCATCAAGTTCGGTGTGATGTGCTTCCAGAGGATGCGCGTGTTGGAAACACCAAAGGCTTGTGCTCCTTGGATGTACTCCATCTCTCGCAGCTTGAGTGTCTCCCCCCGCACCAGTCGGCAAAGACCCGTGAATGAGGTGAGGCCCAATATCAGACACAGGAACATAAGCCGTGCGTCCGACCGCTCAAGCGCGGTCTGAAACAGGGTTGGGTTGTTATCAATAAAGACCTGGAGCAAGAGCACTGCGGCCGCGATCAGCAGCACATCCGGAATCGACGCGACCAAGGTATAGACATACTGGATGACCTCATCCACCCACCCTCGGAAGTAGCCCGCCACAACACCCAGCCCTACGGCCAATGGAAGCACAACCAGGGTCGTGAGACTCCCAATAACGAGGGCGGTGCGAATGCTCTTGAGCGCCATCACCAAAACCGAGTTTCCGGTGCGGTCTGTGCCCAGCACGTGATAGCCGTCGGACAGGGAGACCATGAGCGAGACCAGCAGCACAAGAACCGAGACCGTCAGCATGGCGGTGCGCCAAGGCCACGCCGTCTCACCCGCCCACGCATGGCTCAAACATTGACCCATGGGAGTACGCGTCCTGCGTGATGCCACAAGCAGAGTCGCCAGTCCCACGAAGATCAACACGGCAAGCGCCCAAGCGCCACCCCGAAGTGCCTTCTGCCAGAGGTCCTGGGCATGCAGGTCTCGGTCCGTGAGGTGCTTGCCACCAAACTGAAGGGGCGGAAAGTCACGCACCGGCTGCCCATTACGCTCGAAGGATTCTTTCCTAAACGCCCGAATGGCAAGGGGCTCAGAGTAGCTCCGCTCGCGGGCCGTCACCAGAGGCTTCAACAGGACATCGAGTGCACTCTGCGTCTCGCCGTAACGCACCTCCGTCTGCCCTGGGACAGTCGGGAGTGCCAATCGAAAGTGAATTGAATCCAACACCCCAATACTGAGAAAGAACCCCAGTACCAGGCCACTGGCCATACCCACTGGACGCTGAAACACCAGCCGCCAGTTGGCACTGAGCTCGGGCGAGCGACGAACCTGCCAGCCATAAATCGCCAAGGCGATGAGCAGGGCAAGCACAAAGAGATCCGTGGTGAGGAGCGTGAGCTTCATGGCTATTGCAGTCGAATGCGTGGATCGGCCAGCGCGTAGCAGATCTCAGTCAGGATAAGGCCCAGAATGTAAAGGGCAGAGCCAATGAACACCATGGAACGCACAATGGCAAAGTCTTGGCCGCCAATGGATTCGATGAGATAACTGCCAAGACCAGGAATGGAGAAAAACGACTCCACAATGAGGCTTCCCATAAAGAGCAGCGGAATAATGGCAACGGAGCTAGTGATGATGGGGATGAGCGCATTGCGCAGCACATGACCAAAGAGCACCCTCAAATCGGACAGACCTTTGGCGCGGGCCGTTCGCACATAGTCCTTCGAAATTTCCTCGAGAAAGATGGTGCGGTTGAATCGTGTCTCCGCCCCAATTCGAGCCAACAGACTGACCACTATGGGCATGATCAGAAAGCGCCAGGCATCTGCGCCTGGGTCAAAGCCCGAGACAGGTAAGAGCTGCAAGACCCTTGAGAACAAGAACTGCCCGGCCACAATAAAAAACAGTGCAGAGATCGACATCAACACCACGCAGGCCACGCTGCCCCAGAAATCCAAGTAAGTCCCGCGGAAGAAAGCAAGCCCCAGTGCTAGCGTGACGGCAAGGCCCAGCCCGACGAGAAAGGCCGGGAGCGCAAGCGCAAGGCTGGGTCCAGCGCGTCGCTGAATTTCAGTTGCAATGTCTCGGCCGCTATCAGCCCGCCCAAAATCCAAAACGAACATGCGCAGTGAGTGGTCGACAAACAGCGTGTCCGTGAGTTGTGCGGCGCCCTCAGCCTTTGCATTGAAGAATAGGGGGCGGTCATAACCCCGCTCGGCCTTCCACTTCTCGATTGCATCAGCGGTCACCCGTTTTCCACCCATCTGCATGCGGGCCATATCGTCGGGAGAGTTCACCTTAAAGAAGAGCAGAAAGGTGACAAAGTTAATGCCGAGCAAAATCAGGAGGCCATAGACCAGCTTGCGTGTCAGGAAGGTCATCACAATGACTTGCCCTCCTGTGCCACGACAGCGCCGCTGTTCTGACGCCTGCGCCATGCCCGCCAAGCTGGCCAGACCAACAGGAATAGCCCCACAGGCAGCAGCAGCACGGGCCACCAGTTCGGCCGGTTCCACTCTGCAATCTTCTGAGACCGCAAAGCCGCATCAATTCTGAGGTAGGGCAGGTTATCCCGAATGATGTTCGAGGGCTTTCCATTGTGTACCCACTGGTGATAGGCGCCCCCATACTCTTCGGACCAGCCATAGAGCAGCGGCATATCCTCTTGCATGACCTCGCCCATCGCTCGGATCAGCGCCGCCCGCTCTGGGCCATCATCCAAATCCTTCATCTTGAGAAAGAGGCGATCGAACTCGGCGTTCTCCCAATTGGACGTATTTTCTCCATCGACCTTCGCCTTGGAGTTCGGGCCGTACAACAGGAACAAGAAGTTCTCTGGGTCTGGATAGTCAGCCAGCCAGCCCCAGAAGAAAAACTGCGCAGAGCCCTTGCGCATCTTGTCCTGGAATCGGTTGTAGTCGGTGTTGCGAAGCTCCATCTGAATGTTGAGTTTGGCTGCCTGTTTGATGGTCCAGTCCATGCGAGCCTTGTAACCGGGCCCTACGCCCTGGGTGTCGTAATTCAACACCAGCGGCTGCCCGGTCTTGGCATCTCGACCGTTGGGATATCCCGCCTCAGCCAGAAGACGTTTGGCTTCTTCAATCGACTTGCGTTTGATCTTGCCGTCAGGGCCGATGTCGTAAATACGCGGATTAGGCTTGATCTGGTCATGCCCAAAAAGCCCGGGGACCACGATACTGTGGTTCACCTGCGCCCTGTTTTCTTCGAAGACCGCAATGTATTCCTCAAAGTCGAAGGCTATGGCAAGTGCCTGACGCAGCTTCCGATTCTTAATGGCTTGTTCCGGGGTTTTACCCGCCCCGACGACAGGGTCTAGCCAGTTAAACCCAAAGTACCAGAGGCCAACCTGAATCGTGCTGGGCAGCTGAATCTTTCGATCGAGCAAGTCCTTGGCCCGTCCCGTGTTGTCGTCGATTGAGACCTGGTAGGCGATTCCGTTCTCACCCCGCTCGATCTGCGGATTGTCGTAGTAGCCCTGAATGAACTTGGTGAATACGGAGGTGGCCTCGTTTTCACGAATCGAGACCATAGAGTCAACAAACGGAATGGGCTTGCCACAATCCTTCAGCAGCCCCCGCTCAGCGTCAGATGGCTCACCCTCGCAGGGGTAGGTGTCTCCGCGGTAATGGGGATTGCGCTTGAGGACCATGCGCGCATTCGGCACGAACTCGGTCAACATAAAAGGCCCCGTCCCAACGGGCCAGGTGTTGAGCACCAGATTGCGCTGGCTCATGCCTGGCTGGGCATAAAACGCATCGACCTCCCAAGCCATGGGCGCAAAGAAGGTCATAGCCAACCAGTACTTAAACTGCGGGTACTTGCCAATCACCCGAATGCGAAACGCATGGTCATCAATCTTCTCCACCCCTGGGAGGTCGTGCTTTCGAAAATCCAACCAGGGCATGTGCCCGAATGGCCCAGACTGCCGAGGACCAAGCTGCTCCTTGAGCCCCTTCTCTTCCAGTCGAATGCGTTTGCCGTAGTCTGCAAGGCCCACAATCTTCTCGGAGAGAAACCCAAACGCAGGCGACTTGACCCGGGTGGTGGCCATGCGACGAATGGAATAAATGAAGTCGTCTGCGACGAGCTCACGCGTGCCCATATGCTCGAAGTCATATGGGGTCTTGACGCCCTCTAGATCAGCCTCCGTTAACGCGTGATACCGCAGAGCCCCCGATGCATCCCTTGCAAATGCAGGATGTGGCTGCCAGAGAATGCCCTTCTTGATGCGCAGCTCAAACACGCTCTCTGCAATCTGCTCCGCTGGCGCAGTGGCCGGCAGCTTGCGACCCTTCGCATCAAGATAAGTGATCTGCGGCAGCGCCTCCAGGTTACGAGGCTCAAGCACATACGGCCGCTTGAGGTAGTGATACTTGAGGGGGGGCTCATAGACCGCATAGGTCCAGGGCGTCTCGTTGTTGCTGTACGACGAAACGTTATCTAAATACTTCGGCGTCTCTTGGAAGGACGTGAAGAACACGTTCTCCTCATAGAGCTTGGGGTCGAGGGGCTCGTTTGAGACCCCGCAGCCCTGGAGCACCAGGACTGCGGTAAGCAGAATCGGCAGACGACGGATGAATTGCATCCGGCGGATGATGCCAGAGGTTCAGCCTATTGGGTGTGCTTGGTGAGGAACTCCATGACCTTCGTATACATCTCCACCCGATTTTCTACGTTATAGAAGCCATGCCCCTCGGGCTTGACCATCCACTCATAAGGCTTGCCTGCCTTGTCCATCGCTTCGCGCAGACGATTGGCATGCTCCAGCGGGACGCGCACGTCGTTGGATCCATGGATGATGAACACGGGGACTTTGATTTTGGCCACGTTGTGCACAGGAGATGTTGCGACGAGGTCTTCTGGCTTCTCGCCAACACGGCGGCTCATGAACTTCTCGAAGTAGTCGCCACCGAGCCTAGAAAAGTCAGATCCATCACCCTTGCGGAACTGCACGAGGTCATAGACCCCAACAATGCCCACTGCACACCGATATAGGTCAGGATCCTTGATGACCCCCGCCAGTGCCGCATAGCCCCCATAGCTACCACCGTAGATACACATGCGCTTGGGGTCCGCAACGCCCTGACTGACCGCCCACTGGGTGGCGTCCACCAAGTCCTCCTGCATCTTGAGGCCCCACTGGCGATACCCAGCCTCTTGGAAGTCTGAACCGCGGTTTCCAGACCCTCGGTAGTTCACCTGGAGTACGGCCCAGCCTCTGCTGGCGAAGAACTGATTCTCAGGCATGAAGCCCCAGAAATCGGTCACGCCAAAAGGCCCGCCATGGACATTGACCAGCAGCGGCACTGGCCCCTTCGCGCTCTTGGGCTTGGTGAGGAGCGCATGCAGTGTGAGACCGTCTCGAGCCTTGATCACGACGGGCTCAACACTGACCATTTGCTCAGGCTTGATATTGGGAAGAGAGGCGACCAAGAACTTTGCTTGGAGCTTCTCTACGTCAAAGAGATAAAACTCACCAGGGTTCCGGTCGCTTCGCACCTGAACAATGGCCTGCTTGCCGTCCCGACTGTATGAGGTGATGCCAAAGGTCTGTCCCTTGAAGGCGCCGACCAAGGTGTTAAAGAACTGGGCCTCTTTGTTTTTATCATCGAGCAACAGCTTTTCAGTCCGACCACCGAGGTGCAACACGCCAACCACATCACCGCGATACCCAACCAACGGAGCGCGCAGGTCTGCGTCGGGCTCTTTATGCAACAGGCTGACTTTGTCTGTCGCGTAGTCGTACTCGTAGAGGGCCATTCGATCGTTCTTGGGCTGGTCAAAATTGCTCAAGAAGTAGCCTTTGGTGCCCTCGGCATTAAAGCCAATAGGGTTAATTGCAGGGTTCTTTCGCTTGACCGCTAGCGGGACTTTTTTCCAGGCTGCCTTCTCTTCGGTGCCGCGCACATGCAGAAAGCTCTTGGTATCGTCCTCGGTCTTGCCCTCGATAATTTCGACAGCCATCCGAACCCGGCCCTCAATGTCCGCCTCAAGCGCGCGGACGCTACCCGCCGGCTCATCGGCGGTGTAGTCCAGATTGCCGTTGTAGATATTGAGACGGTGCACCTTGCCCTTGCCGCCATCTGCCCAGTGGTACTTCGCAATCAGAATGTGGCGATCATCTTTGGGCAATCGACTGAGAAGGGCATAGCGGGATGAGGCCATCTCAAAGATCTCTCGCCGCTGACTCCCGTCAATATTGGCCGCGTATAGATTGGTGGGACGTCCGTCGTTGTCGAGATAGCCAGTCACCTTCCCGACCGCCATGACCACCCGTTCATCATTGGCCCAGAAGAAATCCTGAACGTGCATGTTCTCGCCAAAGGTGAAGTGCGAGAGGATGTTGCCATCCTTGCTCTCCATCACTGCGAGCCGAACTTCCGTCTCGTGCTCGTAGGTGAACGCCATGTGCTTGGCATCCGGCGAAAGCTTGATGTTGGTGAACTGACGGTGCTCAAAGAAGGTCCGCAAGGGCACCTGAGCGGGCTGCGCCGACTGCGCGATCGATGCCGTCGAAAACACGATGCCGCTGAGCCCCATACAAGCCGCCGCGAAGATTGAGACAACCCTAGATTTCATGCACGAGATCCTTTCAAAGAATGTTTGAACCTTCAAGCAACCAGCCATAGCCATGTTCCCACGGCACCAATCACGCCACCCACAACAACCGAAACCGCCACGACCCGCACGTCCACCCCCAACTGCGCGGGCTGAAGCTGCTCTGGCGTCACTCGCGGGACTTCCAAGAGCTGCTCAACTGGCAACTCTAATGTGGCTGAAAGCGCTGAAAGTGTCTCGAGAGAGGCCTGTGACTCTGACTCTACCCGCTGAATGGTACGCAAGCTGAGGCCCGCATTTTCAGCAAGGAGTTGTTGTGACCATCCGCGAACGGTTCTGAGGTGCTTCACCAAAGGGCCCCGCACTCTCATACGCCCCCCGAGAACAGCTTTCCAACGGCATACCCCACCAAAACGCCTGCCCCGCCCATCAGAGCACCAATCAGAAATGCATAGGGCTGACCGCTTCTGCCAGACTGCGAGTAGGCCAGGCGTTCATGGGCCAGCAGCCGATCTCCGTCGAACAAAAGACATTCCACCCGAGGTCGCTTCCAGAGGTCGACAACCCGGATCTCAGCGCAGAGGGGGAGTCCATCGATTGAAAAATGCAAGCGGCTTCGCATGCGAAAAGAGAGCTTGGTTGCCACCAGCTCATCATCCACAAAGACCCGCTCTCGACCGGTCCAGGCCGAATTGTGCACCGCGATCCGATGGCCATTGTGTTCGAAGTAAAACCAAAAGCCCCGCGTCAACAGTGCGCGGGTTGAGACCGTGCGTTCGGACGCATTCGGGGGTTGTTCAATCATCTGAGTCTCCTGTCATTCAGAGCCCTCACTCTCTCCTCTACCCGCTCAGCGCGCGACGACGAAACCCTGTCGAAGGCCGGCCAGGACGCCGCCAGCCCTACGACAGAGACCCGCCAAACCCCTACTGGAGCCGCTCTCCCCTCACTTCCTGAAAGAAAGCCTCGGCATTGGGTTCGCGACCCAGAAACTGCTTCACCATCTCCATGCCCGACTGCTCCCCCCCACGGGAGAGCACGGTCTTGACATAGCGCCGCCCTGCCTCTGGGTTCATCAACTGCCCGCCAAAGCCACTCAGCATGTCGAGCGCCAACACCTCGGCCCACATGTAACCGTAATAGCCCGCGGCATACCCGCCCGCGATATGGCCAAACTGACCGGGGAACTCGCCCCCCTTGAGTACCCCCAACGCGGTGCGGCTCTCCATTTCTTGCCACAGGGGGAGTGGGTTCGGCGTCTCAGAAGCCTGTGTGTGGAGCTTCATGTCGTAGCTGGCATACAAGAGCTGCCGACCGTAGCGAATGCCTCGCCCAAAATTCTTTGAGGCGGTCAGGCGGCGCATCAACTCCGGCGTCACGGCCGGGCAGGACGGCTTGCAATGTTTAGGCAACAGACGCAAGGTGGCCTCGCTTCTCACCCACTCCTCAAACATTTGCGAAGGGGCTTCCACGAAATCCCGCTCCACGGCGGTACCCGCATGAGCGGCATATCGGGTTTCCGACAACACGCCGTGCAAGATATGGCCAAACTCATGCAGGAGGGTTTCGAGTTGATCGTGAGTTAACCCTTCCCGATTGAAGTTCGCCACCATCACCGACGTGGGAATTCTGCCCAGCGCGGCCGAGACGTCTCGCGTGCCAAAGGCTGCCGCATGGCCATACTTGCCTTCACGGGGGTAGAGGTCTAGGTAAATCACGCCTTTGAGACTCTGGGTCGCATCGCGCCTGCGCACCTCATAAACCATGACGTCTTCATGCCAGACAGGAATCGCCACGCGCTTAAAGTCAAAGCCATATAGCTTTGAGGCAATTTCAAGAGAGAAGTCAACCGAGGCAACAGTGGGAAAATAGGCCCGCAGTGCCTCCGGATCAATCTTGTAGCGCGCCTCCTCAAGCCGACGCTGCCAATAGCTGAGGCTTGAGCGCGTCAGCGCCCCTTGGGCACCAACCGACTGCATAAAGGTCCTGATTTCGGAGAGCTCCTTCTCTTCCAGACGCCTTGCAGCCTGATCAACCTCCTGAAGAAACTGTCCAATACGATCCGGCGACTGCGCCATTCTGTCCTTGACCTGAAAGTGCGCGAAGCTGGGATAGCCCAATAGCTTGGCCATTTCTTGACGCAGCTGTACAAGCTCCCGGAGGATTTCAAGATTGCGCGCTCCACCGCGCTGGGTGTAAGCCTGCATGTAACGCTCACGGGCTGCATCGCTCTCGGAGTAGGCCATAAAGGTGCGCACCTCGGGGGCGCTAAAGCCAATCAAGGTATTGCCCTGGGCATCGACCTGCGCAGACTTCAAAAAGCCCGGCGGCAATCCCTTCACCTCCGCGGACCCAAAACTCAACTTGGTTTTGTTATCGCGCACCCGCTTTGAGAATTCGAGCTGAAGGCGACTTAACTCGCGACTGATCACCTCCATGCGCGCCCTGGCCGCCCCCTCCAGGGTGACGCCATTGCGCTCAAAGGCGCGAACCAGGTCTTGCTGCAGCTTCCGGTCAATGGCGTCTTTGGGCTGAACCGCACGAATGCGCGCAAACAGTGGATCGCGCCGATACAAGCCGCTTGAGAAAGCGCTCACCTTCAGAATGCAGGCCTCGGCTGCCTTGCGAACAGCCGCCTCGGGGGAGACATTATTGAGTAAGTAAATAGGCCCGGTCAGGTCATCAAGCGCGGCGTTCATGCGGTTGAGCGCATCAAAAAGCTTCGAGGCGTCGGGACCCAGCGGCTCAGCCTCAATGGCCTTGATGTCGGTCATCGCGCGATCGAGGGCTGCGTCACACTGCCCGGGAATCGCCTCCGCCGTCCAGAGTGGTATCGGCCGCCAGCCGGGCGCGCCCAGGGCATTACTCAGAGGGACCGACTGGGCAAGCGCACCCATCGATATCAACAGTGCGGAAAGGCTCGTACCCACGCGAAGCAGATTCATGAATCAGGGTCTCCAAAAAAAGTGAACTCTAGCGTGAATCACCCTGCACATACTGATAGCGGCGCGCGACCGCCTGCGGGCGACTCACCTGCACCGCCTGAACGACCTGACCGTAGGCAAGGCCGAGGCCCTTTGAGATCCAGAGGATGACGGTCAGGAGCAACACGCCCAATAGGACGCCAAGCGCCTGCGCCCAAGGCGCAATGTAGACGGCGCCAGAGAGGTCTAGTCCGAAAACCACCGCGTCCATCCAGCTGATGACAACCGGCTCTTCAAGTCCGTGCACCTCGCCCAGCAGAAACCCGTGGCTAAAGCCCTGGGCCGCATCGTCATATCCAAACGGAACGGCAATCAGCCCAAGCGCCATCGTGAGTCCGGTTACCAGGAAAATGAAAATGGCCAAGGCCACGAAGAAGTTGCCGAACAAGAATGCAACCGAGAGCCAGCTCCTTGCGTCCTTGAGCCATGCCCAGACGCGCTGAAACGAGCTCAAGCGCGCAGGCTCTCCGATCAGTGTGTCCACGATCACGGGCTGGTATCGCCGTGGCATGCGAATACCCAGAAAGCGCTCAAGCAATAGGCCGTGGCCAATGCTGATCACGCGACTGCTCCCAAGCAAGAAGACGAAGATCAGCAGTCCGGCCAACACGGGAAGCAGGCCCAGGGAGAGCGACCCCAGTGTCACCACCCAGACGAAGCCGGCAATCGCCATCGCAAACCCGGGCACCAGGAAATAGATCAAGGAGAGCCATGCCTGAGGCTCAGCCCAGATGCCGATGAAGGGGATGCCACGCGCACCACGCCGCGCAACCGGAGGGGGTGCACGATGAGGCAATTCTCCGTAAGCCTCTGCAATCTCTTGCGCCGGGCCATAGGCGAGGATTGCCTCTTCGGGAGTCTGGCCTGCCCGCACAGCGCTGCGAAGATGAATCTCGGCATCGACCAGCGCGTCATGAATGACTGCTGGGTCGCGGCCAGCAAGCGCAGATTGCAGATCCGCCAGGTAGCGCTCAATTGGCGTCAATTGGGTCTGAGTCATTTCAAGCTTCCTAGGATTCGGTTCACCCAGCGGCTGCTCTGAGCCCAGCTCTGGGTCCAGGCCTCGAGCACCTCAAGGCCCTTTGCGGTGATTGAAAAACACTTCCGAGCAGGTCCCTCGGGACTCGGCTGAAGGGTGCTGCTGAGCAATCCGTCTTCCTCCATATTGCGCAGCATGGGATAGAGCGTGCCCTGCTTGAAGCTAAGACCGTCGGGTGCCTGGTCGGCTAGGCGCCGACCGATCTCATAGCCGTGCAGCGGCTCAGAACTCGCGGCAACCGTGGCCAAAACCACCAAGCCTGCAGTTCCCGAGCTGATGCTCTTATGGAATCGATCTTCAAACGATGTTGTCATTCCACTAGTGTAAAAAATACAGTAGTGAATTGTCAACAGTACTAGAACATCTTCACAACTAGGCTAGATCTGCCCCTCCAGCCCAATGGTGATCCGCGCCTCCCCAGACCCAATCTGCAAGGCACGCTGCTCCAACCCATCGAGGATGGTGCCTGTCTCAGTCCGAGATCCCCACGAGAGCAGGTCTTGCCCGGAGACTCTGAGCCTCATTTTGGGTGTCAGTCTGGCGAGCCAGAATGCGTCGAGTCGCCACTGATTGCGGGCCCGCGCCCAGCTCTGCTCTGTGACCTGAACGCGACCACCCTGGGTGTAAGCCAGATTGCTGCCCCACTGAGACCCTGCGCCAAGCCGCTGCTCCAGGCCAAACTTGGCAGTGAGGCCCGGCTGTTGATCAAGTCGATTGTTTGGGCCCGGAACGCCTTCGACGGCACTCCTGTATGCACTGACGCTTGGCCTGAACTCCAAACCCCTCACATCCAAACCGACAAGACCGGCTGCGACGCGCGCCTCCAGTTCAATGCCGTAGGTTTGCGCCTGACCCAGATTTCGAAGCCGAGACACCCAGCGCGGAACAGGGCTCCAGGAGACAGTCTCCAACAAGGTCTGACGGCGCTGAAAGTCGGTCAACTCTCTTGCAAACACGCTTACAGACAAGAGCCCCCTCTGCGGAAGGGTCCGCTCAAAGGCCAAGTCGAGTCCCAGAGCCAACTCGGGCTTGAGATTCGGATTGCCCGCGCGATCGGGGCTCACAAAGCTGTTCGTCCCGCCCACCGGATACCGATCGGAAATATTCGGTGCCGCAATAAAGTCGCGAAGGTTTGCAGCCTTGTAGCCACGCGTGAGTCCGATCCGAAAGAGATCTGAGCCCTTGGGGATGGGTCTGAAGACCATATGCATCAACGGGGTCGTCACTTCTGCTCGATTCTGCGTCTGATCCGCGCCAACCGACCCTCCAGAGGTCTCAATCCGTTCTTGGCGAATGCCGGTCATGAGCGTCCAGCGTGGCGATGGATTCCATTCATTCTGCGCATAAACCGCAATGCGTTCGCTGCGACCCGTCACGTTCTCCTCTGCACCGAGCAGGGCAGGACTGCCATCCACCAGCTCGGTCCGAAGCTCGTCCCTGCGGGCCAAGGACCACTCAACGCCAAACACCTGCTCATGCTGTTCACCCTCTCGCCGCAGCTTGGCTGTGAGCCCCGAACTGCGCTCGAGCATTTCTGCAGCGGAGACCGTCTGACGCGCACCGCCCGCGACGAGGGCCCCATCGCTGGTTCCGCTGCTATCAGATCCCATCTGCGTGCGATTCAGATCCAGCTCCGCGCGGAGCCCCTCACGAATCGGTGTCTTCCACTGAAATGCGACCCGACTCCAGTAAAAGCTGGACTCGGATTCACCCTCGCTGCTGAGCGAGTCTGACGCGGTCATGAGCTGAGGGGGCAGGCCAGACCAGGGGCTAAAGGCGCTGCGACGATTGGAATCCCCGCGAGACCCAAAGAAGACCGGTGAAACAAACCAGCTGCGCCCTCCCCCGAGCTCCTCTCCGAAACGTCCGCGAAGACTCAGACCGGTGCGTGTATTTTCAGATGCACGCACGACCCGCTGGCGCCCAAGTTCAGTGCCATCAAGGCTGTACTCCGATGCGTCGCTCTGGCCTGCCTCGTTTCGGCGCTCTGAGAAAAGCCCAGCTGAAAGCATGGCGTCAACGCCCAACAGCGACCCCGTGTGATTCAAGCCCGCACGCAGCTGGCGCCTCGACTCAGATGCCGTTGCTGCAGACCGAAGGTCCTGACGGCCCTGTTGACGCCCTGCTCGGGTCACAATATTGATACTGCCTGCAACAGCCTGCGCGCCTGTTTCTGCTGTAGGGGACTTGGTGATTTCGAGGCGCTCCACCTGGTCGGGTGGAATACTGTCCATCGAAAAACCGCGCCCAGCGGGCTGCCCATCGATCAGAATCTGGGTGTAAGCCCCGCCCAGTCCCCGCATACGAGGATTACCCCCACCAGAGGGAATCGTGACTCCAGGCTGACGCCGCAGCACATCCTCCAGCGAACTATCGCCATATTTCTCAATTTCCTCGCGGCCCACAATCGTGCGTGCTGCAGTGGACTGTCGCCGCTCCTCCAGATCGCCCATGCGCCGAGCACGCACCTGCACCTCTTGAATAGGGGCCTCTGCCTCCTCTTCGGAGGCCCCCGGCCCAGGCGCATCTGCTCCTGGTCGACCTTGGGCACTCACAGCCCCCGAGGCGAAGACCAGCCCGACCCCAAACAACAGCGAGGCAATCGGGTGGGCAATGTTCAAGCGAGGCGCCGTGCGCATAGGGTGGGCTTTCGTCGTGGCAGAATGGAGCATGTCATTTTATAAGCGCTGCCAGGCCGGCTGGGCGGAATCCAATTCCTCTGTCTGTGTTGGCCTTGACCCTGAACCGGGTCGAGTCCCCGCCCCTCTGGCTTCTCTAAGCGAAAAACAGCGGGTGCTCACGTTCTGCAAAGGGATCATCGACGCCACTGCCGCATATGCCGCTGCATTCAAACCACAGATTGCCCACTTTGCTGCGCAATCCGCAGAGCCCGTGCTTGCGGAGATCTGCGCGTACATTCGCAGTCAGTACCCGAGCAAGCTCATCATCCTCGATGCCAAAAGAGGCGACATTGGCAGCACAGCCAAGCACTATGTCGCAGAGGCCTTTGATCGATACGAAGCAGACGCAGTCACACTCAGCCCCTACATGGGCCACGACAGCATTGCTCCCTTCCTCGACCAGCCTGGCAGAGGTGTCTTTCTGCTCTGCCGCACCAGCAACGCGGGCGGAGCAGACCTACAAGACCTTCCCCTTGCGAACGGCAGGAAGGTCTACGAGCAGATTGCGCACCTTGCCTCAACCCGCTGGAATGCGGGAGAGAATGTAGGACTCGTGGTTGGCGCAACCGTGCCAGCAGACCTCGCTGCAATTAGAGTCCAAGCGCCCGAGCTGCCCTTGCTCATTCCGGGTATCGGCGCCCAAGGGGGCGATTTGGCTGCCACGCTGAAGGCAGGACTGACCCCACAAGGGGGAGGCGTCTTCATCAACGCCTCCCGCAGCATTATTTATGCGTCGGAATCAGACAATTGGCAGGCCGCTGCCGCGCAGGCCGCGCAGACGCTCCAAGAGGCAATCAACGCCCATCGCCACTCATGATTCAAGCCCAGCCGCAGGTCCAGTCGCCCGCATGGGCGTTACTGGTAAAAGAAACGCGCCGCTTTACCAAGGTCTCGGTCCAAACCATCCTCGCGCCCGTCATTTCCTCGTGGCTTTTCTTGGTGGTCTTCGCCTATCTGCTTGAGGGCAGAATCGAGCCCGTGCCTGGCATCAGCTATGCGAGCTTTCTGGTGCCTGGCTTGGTCATGATGACGCTTCAACAGAATGCCTTTGCAAACTCAAGCTCGAGCCTGACCCAGAGCAAAATCACCGGGAATTTGGTGTTTCTCCTGCTCTCCCCAACACGCCCTTGGGAGTGGCTCGTCGGCTACGTCGGGGGGGCCACCCTTCGAGGTTTGTCCTGCGGCCTTGCGATCTGGGTATCGAGCATCCCGCTGGTGACCCCAACCATTCCAGCACAGCCCGTCTTCGTACTGTTATTCGCGGGGCTGGCCTGCTTGGTGATGGGCAGCCTCGGCTTGATTGCAGCCCTCTACGCTGAGCGATGGGATCATGTCGCAGCGTTCCAGAATTTTCTCATCAACCCACTCACCTTCCTGGCAGGCGTCTTCTACTCCATCCACAGCCTTCCGTCTGCGTTTCAGGTCATTAGCCACCTCAATCCCTTCTTCTACCTCATCGACGGCTTCAGGTTTGGCTTCTTCGGTGTCGCCGACGTGTCCCCGTGGCTCAGTCTAGGGGTGTCTGGCGCCTTTGCATGCGGTCTGCTGCTGCTCACACATCACCTGATTGCCACCAGCTGGCGCATTCGCGCGTGAGTCCCTCTCACCTACTGATTGCATTAGCCGTGATGTTCGTCTGGGGTACGAACTTCGTCGCCATCCGCATGGCACTCGACATCATTCCAGCGCCGGTGCTGACCACGTTGCGGTTCATGCTCGCCAGTATTCCCCTGATTTTCTTTCTGCCGCGTCCGCGCGTGCCCTGGCGCATCCTCATCGGGTACGCACTGAGCTCGTTTAGCTTTCAGTTCACCCTGCTCTTTGTTGCGATTGAGGCTGGCATGCCAGCCGGGCTCGCTTCACTCCTTGTCCAGAGCCAGGTCTTCTTCACCATTCTGTTTGCCGTCCTGCTGCATGCGGAGCGGCCGCGCCCGCTTCAGTGGCTGGGCGTGGGCCTTGGGGGCGTCGGCATCATCGTGGTCGCCCTTCGCTTTCAGAGCCATGCGCCGCTGGTGGCGCTCCTGCTCACCCTCGCTGCAGCCATCGCTTGGTCCGTGGGTAATCTCTTCGTGAAACGCATGGGAGCGATTCAGCCGATTGCGCTCGTGGCCTGGGGCTCTGGACTGGCAGCCATTCCACTCCTTCCCTTCTCCATCTTGGTCTCTGGAACAGCGCCCTGGGGCGTTGCCTTTGACGCCCTCTGGCAAGGGAATCTCACGCTCTGGGTTTGCTTGGCCTACAACGTCCTCGGAGCAAGCCTCCTCGGGTACGGAGGATGGTCTTGGCTGCTTCGGCATCATCCCGCCTCGCAAGTGGCACCCTTTACCTTGTTGGTCCCCGTATTCGGATTGGCTGCCTCTGCAGTCATGCTGGGCGAGCTCATCGAGCCCGTCACTTGGATGGGAATTGGCTTGGTGTTTGCCGGGCTTACGATGACACAGGTTCGCCTGTCTCGGGCCTAACCGACTCGTCGACAAACTGCTCGGCACAGAGCGCGGCATAGAGCGGACTTGACCCTCTCAAGTCCTCATGAGAACCGATCGCCACACATATGCCCTGGTCCAGCACGGCAATCTGATGCGCCTTGCGAACCGTTGAAAGTCTATGGGCCACCACCACCGCCGTGCGTCCGGGCAGTAGGCTTTCCAGTGCAGCCTGAACGGCACGCTCCGAGAGCGTATCCAGCGCTGAGGTCGCCTCATCGAGCAGCAGCACCGGCGGATTGCGAAGAATCGCTCGCGCAATGGCAAGGCGCTGGCGTTGCCCACCCGACAGACGCAGGCCACGCTCCCCGAGAAAGGTGGCATAACCATGCGGTAGGGCCGAGATGAATTCATCTGCATGTGCAGCCTGTGCCGCCTGAAGGACATGGTCGTCACTGGCATCCAAGTCTCCATAGCGAATATTCGCCCAGGCGTCGCCAGAGAAAACAACCGGATCCTGCGGCACCAGGCCCATTAGCGCCCGAGCGCGCATGGGCCCCATGTCCCAGAGGTCAATCCCATTCAAGAGAATGCGCCCTGACTGTGGCCGATAGAACCCGAGAATCAGCGAGAGCACGGTGGACTTTCCCGCACCCGAATGCCCCACCAATGCGATCGTCTGGCCGGGAGGAATGGTGAGCGTGAGCTCATTGAGCACCCAATGATCGGGGCGTGAAGGGTAGGCAAATCGAACCGCCTCGAAACGAATCTCAATAGGCGAGACGACGACGCACGCATCCCCTCCCCCTTGAATGGGCTCGGGATCTCGCATGAGTTCGACCAGCCGCTCCGTTGCGCCCGACGCGCGTTGTACTTCACCCCAAACCTCAGCCAGCGCTGCAATCGCTCCCGCGGTCAGGGTCGCATACAAAATGAATTGGGCTAACTCCCCAGCCGTCATGTGCCCCTCCGCCTTCGCTTGAGCGCTCAGCCACAGCACGAAGACGATCACACCAAAGGCCAAGACAATTGCGACTGCCGTCATCAGTGCGCGTGAGCGAATCCGACGCCTTGCGGTCGAAAAAGCCCGCTCGACTTCCAAGCCATACCGATCGCGCTCGTATGTCTCTCGACCAAAGGCCTGCACCGTCTGCATGGCATTGAGCACCTCGCCGGCCAGCGCACTTGTATCGGCAACACGGTCTTGGCTGTCCTTGGACATGCGTCGTACTTTTCGCCCCATACCCAGCACCGGCAGGATCACAACCAAAAGGAGGCCGACCATCAGCGCCGCCAACATCGGCGCTGTCACGAGCATCATGATGACTCCACCCGTCAGCATGACGAGACTGCGCAGCGCCATGGAGACACTCGTGCCAACGAGGCTCTGCACCAGGGTGGTGTCAGCCGTCAAACGCGAGAGCACCTCGCCCGTCTGGAGGGTTTCAAAAAACACGGGTGGGCGTCCCAGCACAACGCCATAAACCCGCTTGCGAAGATCCGCCACCACACGTTCACCCAGCCATGACATCAGGTAGAAGCGAAGCGATGTGAAGGCCGCAACCAGCACGGCAATGCCCATCAGCGTCAGAAATGGCGCATGCAGTGATTCTGCAGAGAGGCCACGGTCGATGAGGTCCCTGAAAGCCAACGGCACAGCCAACGTTGAGGCAGCAGCCAGAATCAAGAATGTCAGTGCCAAGGCCCATTGCCAGCCGTAGGGTTTGGCCAAGGTCCAGAGTGGCAAGAGACGGTTGAGCCCGCTGTGGGGTTTAGTGGAGGTCTGATTCATGTTCTCGCCATAATAGGCGCATGGCACAACTCATATTCGGTCTCATCATTTTTCTAGGGGTTCACGCCCTGCAAACCCTTGCACCCGCGCAGCGTGAACGATTGATCAACACCTATGGCCCACTGCCGTACAAGGCTGCTTACAGCGTACTCTCGCTCTTCGGGCTCATCGTCCTCATCGGCGGCTACGCCATTGCCCGGCAAGAGCCGATTTTGCTCTGGACACCACCCACTTTTCTGAGCCACGCGGCCGCGCTGTTCACGCTGCTGGCGTTTATTCTGTTGGTGGCAGCGTATATCCCACGCAATCTCTTCAAGCGGAAACTCAAGCACCCTATGGTGCTGGGCGTGAAGCTCTGGGCATTTGCTCACCTGCTTGCCAACGGTGGCCTGCACGACCTCATCTTGTTCGGCGGATTCCTCATATGGAGCATCCTGGTGTTTCGCTCCTCGCGCCGGCGACCGCTGCAAGAAGGGGGCAATCCGTCTGCGCCCTCTGTGCCTCTGACACTGCTGACCCTTCTGGTCGGAATGGGCGCTTGGGCGTGGTTTGCCTTCGTTGGCCACGCATGGCTCATCGGGGTAGCACCATTCGTCATGCCAGCACCGCAGTAATGAAAAGGGCCCGGAGTTTATCCGAGCCCTGGTATTTGGTGGTGATGGGCGGAATCGAACCGCCGACCTTGGGGTTATGAATCCCACGCTCTAACCGACTGAGCTACATCACCGGGTCAAACAGAGCCGAGAATTATAGCGCACCCAGGGTTGAACCCATTATGCGGTCGTGGCCTTGGCAGGTGCTGTCGCTGCCACCGATTGCCACATCACCCACCGCCCCTTGCCTCCGTGCTTGGCTTGGTACATAGCCTGGTCTGCGCGGTCAAGGAGTGTTGCCAAGTCTTGTGCGTCTTGCGGGTATAGCGCCACGCCTGCACTGAGCCCCAAACGGATGGTGAGAGAGCCAATGGTTAATGGGGTGGTCATGGTGTGCATGAGGCGACTCAGCACAGGCTCCATTTCCCAAATGTTCTCTAGTCCATGCACGACCAGCACAAACTCGTCTCCGCCTAATCGGGCGAGATAATCCCCCTGACGCGCGATGGCACGGATCCGACCCGCAACAGACTGCAGCACCTTGTCGCCCGTTTCATGGCCATGCGTGTCATTGATCGGCTTAAACCCATCCAGATCAATGAAACATACCGCCAAGCTGGCACTGCTCGATGCATCCGCTCGAGACATGCTTGCCGACAGCAGCTGCGTGAGGCCCGCGCGATTCGGAAGCCCGGTCAGCGGATCCTGATTCGCCCGCTCACTGAGCGCCGAATTTTCACGATGCAGGTGGACCTCATTGTTATCAATGACCCGATAGGCACGGCTGAGGACATAGCCAAACGCGCTCAACAGCACAACACTGAACGCAATCGCAATGAGGAGCGCCTGGAGCCCCAGTGAACCGAAAGCTTCTTGGGTCTGGTCAGTCAATTCAAGGCGAAGCCATCCCAACGGTCGACCCAAACTGATGGGCTGCCAAGCAATGACGCTTCCCTCGGCGCCCCATTCGAGCTGCGCCGTAGGGGCGACAGGCGGCTGAAGCTGAGCAACCGCATAGTTCGGTGTAGGAGCACCCGCCTCGGAGCGAACAACCGACGAGAGTACCCGTCCGTCCAGGTCCACTGCCGTTGCCGATAACAGGTCAGATCCACTCAAGGCCTGGGTGAGTCGAGACTCCATCGTCCCAAAATCCCGCACCACGACTGCATCCGCAACAGCCAACGCGAGCCCCTCGCCGAGGCCCTTGGCCGTCACCGCAAGCCGCTCCTCAAAGAGCTTTGCGGACGAGTAATAGACAAAGAATGAGCCGACAACCAGCATGCATACGGTCAGCCCCACCAGGAGCAGCGACATACGCCGAAAAGTCTGCGAGGAGATGCGCGTCTGGGCGTTCATGGCTGTGCCCGCGCGACAAAGGATTCGAGCTTTAAATCTGCCAATGGCTGGTAATCAGCCTGCTGGCTCACCAATCGAGGCTCTGGCATCTGAACGCCATTGAGCAGTGCACGCCCCTCATCAGTGGCAGTCAGCGACATGAATGCAGACTGCACTGACTTTGCATGATCAGCATCTATTCGAGGATGAACGGCCAGAGGATGCGGACTAAAACCGGGAGACTCGTACAGCACGCGAAGCTGCTGCCGAAGGGCTTCCGGTTCCCGCTCAAGGGTGTTGTTGACTCCGCCGCCTGCGGCGTGGGCACCCTGAACCACCGCACGATAGACATTGTTGTGCGTCTTCACGTAGTCGGCCTGCACTGCCACGCCCTGCTTGGCGAGGAGTGCGCGCATGAGCAGCGAGGCGGCGAATGCGTTCGGTGCCGGAAATGCCAGCTTCTGCCCCTGAAGGTCCTTTAACTGCCTAACAGGAGAATCTTGTCGAACCACCAGAATCCCGGTCAAGGGAGTCTTGTCAGCAAGCAGCGGTCGGTACCCTTGCCGGGCATGTGCCATCACCTGATGGTAGGGATTCAAGAAGACAAAATCGGGCGTCCCCTTGAGGAACAAGGTCTCGAACTCTGGGATGTTCTTGGTCAGGATGAGGTCGTAGCAGTGCCCCACCCGCCGGCCGACCTGATCGAGGAGAGGCGCCCAGGCGCGGTGCAGATCTGCAGCGGGCATTTGCGGAACCACCGCGACGGTGTATCGCGGTGCCTTTGCAGACATCTCGCCCAGGCATGCGGTTTGGCCGGTCAAGGTCTGCCCAAGCGCAGCCACAGGAAGAGCAGCGACGATGATCAGGAATTGTCTGAATATCCTTTTCATTGCGCGGCTCCGAGCCCAGCCAGATCGCTTGCGGCACCGTAATGAAAGAAGCCCCTGAGTCCGAGCGCACGTGCTTCCTGAAGCGCACGCTCAGACAAACCGAGCAGGCGCTCTGGCGTTTTGGCGTGGGCGGGTGACAATGCAACGCCAGCCCAGAATTCCATCGACTGCCCGCGCATGCGCTGGGTGAGGCGCTCTTCAACCCGCAACACGCTGTCGGGCGCGACCAGCCCCTCCAGAAGCACAACCACCCGCTCGGAATTCAGCCGAACGACCTGGTCTCCTTTTCGCAGACTCGCGCGCAACAGCGCTGTAACCTCCAAGCGCTCCTGCTCGGTCAGGTCTGACAGCCATTCGATCTGGAATACAGCGACGGCCGAGCCGTGAACGACAGAGCGTTCCAGCGCCCACTCAAGACTGCGAACCAAGCCTTTGCGCAGACTGGTCTCCAGATCCTCCTGGGGGATCGTCTGATGGGCGTGAGAGAGGTCTGAGCTCAGCGTGGCAAGTTGGAGGATGGTCTCCATGCGCTGCTGAGCAGTGCTGAGCAGACCATGCGCGATCTGTGTGGCCTGGGGCCCTTGCCTCTGAGGCCCGTTGATTCGCACCTGACGCATCCATACGCCCTCCCGGAGGTCGTGCGAAATCGTTGTGCCAATCGGCCAGGGCGCGCCCGAGGGCCCGCCTCTTTGCAGCCCCCCAAAGGGTGCTGAAATCTCAAATGATTCAGCGAGATAGGCCTCAACCAACGCGCTTCCCAGCCGCTCCATGACAGACTGGGGATCTTGTGCCTCTAGAAGATTTTGTGTTGCCTGCGACAGCAGAGCAATGACTTCACCAGCGGAAAACGGACGCTCATTCATAGCCAAACCTTACCTGCAATTAAGTTTCAATTCCAGCGATTGGGTTAAACTGCTCGGCTATGAGTCAG
>JBJOHF010000107.1:0-6028 GCA_046047855.1 Pseudomonadota bacterium
GGGCTTGAGCCTGACCTGCATGCAAATCGCCTCACGCGCGCCTGGCTTGTCAATAACGCGGGGCTGCTCGGTCCCGTGCATCGGGTTGGAGGCCAGCACCCCCAGGAGACCTCCCAAGCGATTGCAGTCAACCTGCAGGCACTGATGCTCATCACCAACTGGTTCGTTGAGCATGCCTCACAGGCGGCTGACCGTCGGGTCGTTCAGATCTCGAGTGGTGCGGCTCGCAGTGCCTATGTGGGCTGGTCTGTGTATTGCGCAACCAAGGCGGCTGTGGACCATTACGCAAGGTGTCTTGCGCTTGAAGCCCAGGCGGACGGCCCTGCCTTTGGTCTCCGAGTCTGTAGCCTTGCACCTGGCGTGATTGACACCGATATGCAGACGCAGGTGCGGGCCAGTGCCCTGGCCGAGTTTCCCAATCGACCGCGATTCGAGGCGCTCAAGGAGACCGGCGGGCTGGCAACCCCGCATGCCGTTGCAGAGCAGCTTCTGGCCTATGTGGGTTCTGAGGCCTTCGGAACGGAGCCTGTCGCCGATCTTCGCTCGCTTAACCGGTAAAATGCCCGATTAGTCAAAATATTCGATTGCTGAGCCCCCCATGGATTCGTTCGCCAAAGAAACCCTGCCCGTTAGCCTAGAGCAGGAAATGCGTCGCTCGTACCTCGATTACGCCATGAGCGTCATCGTTGGGCGGGCGCTGCCCGATGTGCGTGACGGCCTCAAGCCCGTTCATCGGCGGGTGCTCTTTGCCATGCACGAGCTCAACAACGATTGGAATCGCGCCTATAAAAAGTCTGCGCGTATCGTGGGTGACGTGATTGGTAAATATCACCCGCACGGAGATTCCGCCGTTTACGACACCATCGTTCGCATGGCGCAAAACTTCTCGCTGCGTTACATGCTGGTTGATGGCCAGGGTAACTTTGGCTCTGTCGATGGCGACAATGCAGCCGCCATGCGGTACACCGAGATTCGGCTATCCAAAATTGCCCACGAACTGCTCGAGGATCTCGACAAAGAGACCGTCGACTTCGGCCCGAACTACGATGGCTCCGAGAAGGAGCCACTCATCCTCCCCGCCCGCATCCCGAACCTGCTCATCAACGGCAGCTCAGGCATTGCCGTGGGGATGGCCACCAACATTCCCCCGCATAACCTGACAGAGGTCATTGCCGGCTGTCTCAAGCTGTTGGAAAACCCCGAGGTCAGCATCGACGAGCTCATGGAGCTCATCCCGGCTCCCGACTTCCCAACTGCCGGCATCATCTACGGCATTGAGGGTGTTAAGCAGGGTTACCGTACCGGGCGCGGTCGCTGCGTCATGCGGGCCAAGACCCACTTCGAAGAGATTGATCGCGGCTCGAGGCAGGCCATCATCGTCGATGAACTGCCGTATCAGGTGAATAAGCGCTCATTGCTCGAGCGGATTGCCGAATTGGTCAATGAAAAGCGGCTTGAGGGTATCTCTGACATTCGCGATGAGTCCGACAAGTCGGGCATGCGCGTGGTGATTGAACTCAAGCGTGGTGAGCTGCCAGAGGTTGTGCTGAACAACCTCTACAAGAACACCCAACTGCAAGACAGCTTTGGCATGAACATGGTCGCGCTCGTGGATGGCCAGCCGCGCACGCTTAACCTCAAGCAGATGCTCGAGGCGTTCCTTGCCCATCGGCGTGAGGTCCTCACACGTAAGACCATTTTCGAGCTTCGCAAGGCGCGTGAGCGCGGGCATGTCCTCGAGGGCCTGGCCGTCGCCGTCTCGAACATGGACGAGATGATCGCGCTTATCAAGGCCTCCCCCACGCCGGTTGAGGCCCGTGAGTCACTCATGGCCCGCAACTGGAATGCCGGCCTGGTGCGCGAACTGCTTACGCGCGCGACCGAGACCACCGTGCCCGAAGCCTTCCGGCCTGACGGACTTTCGGCGGACGTGGGCCTCAATGACAGTGGCTATCGCCTCTCTGAAACCCAAGCCCAAGAAATTCTTCAGATGCGCTTGCAGCGCCTGACCGGTCTTGAGCAAGACAAAATCGTCTCTGAGTACAAAGAAGTGATCGAGAAAATTGCCGACCTACTCGACATTCTCTCGAAGCCTGCCCGGATCACCGCCATCATCCAAGGTGAGCTAGAGGCCGTCGGAAAGGATTTTGGCGACGCCCGGCGCTCTGTCATTGAGCCCAATGCCGAAGAGCTCAATACCGAGGATTTCATCACCCCTCAAGACATGGTGGTAACGCTCTCTCACACGGGTTACATCAAGAGCCAGCCTTTATCCGAGTATCAGGCCCAGCGTCGAGGTGGGCGTGGCAAGGCTGCGGCGGCAACCAAAGAGGACGACTGGATCGAACAGCTCTTCATTGCCAATACCCATCACTCCATTCTGGCCTTCTCCAACATGGGTCGTGTCTATTGGCTCAAGGTCTGGGAGGTGCCGCAGGGTTCTCGCGCCTCCCGTGGCAAGCCACTCGTCAACGTCTGGCCGCTTGAGACCGACGAGAAGATTACGATCGTGCTGCCGGTGGCTCAGTTTGATGATGAGCACTTCGTGTTCATGGCCACGGCCATGGGCACTGTGAAGAAGACACCGCTCTCGGCCTTCTCCCGCCCCCTCAAGCGCGGCATCATTGCCTGCTCGCTGGATGACGGTGACCACCTGATTGGCGCGGCCCTCACCGATGGCAAGCACGACGTGATGTTGTTCTCCGACTCTGGCAAGGCTGTTCGTTTTGCAGAGTCCGATGTGCGCCCCATGGGTCGGGAGGCTCGGGGCGTGCGCGGCATGCAGCTTGAAGAGGGCCAGCGGCTCATCAGCATGATCGTGGCCGAAGACGAGACTGCCTTCGTGCTGACAGCCACCCAGAATGGCTATGGAAAGCGCACACTCATTTCGGAGCACACCCGCCACGGCCGGGGCACCAAGGGCATGATTGCAATTGCCTCCAGCGCGCGCAACGGCAAGGTGGTGAGTGCCTGCCTCGTCCACGAATCGGATGAAATTATGCTGATTACAGACAGGGCTGTCGTGGTGCGCACCAGGGTTGCTGAGGTGCGCGCATTGGGTCGCGCGACGCAAGGCGTGACGCTCATCTCTGTTGATGAGGGCAGCAGCCTCGTGGGCGTTCAGCGAATTGCCGAGCCTAGCGATTCAGAAGAATCAGAGTGAGGACGGTGGTGAGCACCGCTAACGTGCACACCACCAGCAGCACCAGCGGCCGCCATCCCAGGACCCGTAGTTCAGAGAGGCTGGTCTTTACACCCAGTCCTGCTACCGCCAGAAGAATCAGCGACTGAGAGAGCCACCGCCCTCCCTCCAACAGGGCAGGGGGGAGCGGGGCCAGATTGACGAGCCCGAAGCAGAGAAAGAATCCCACCAGAAAGAACGGAATGAGTGGCCTTCGGGCCCCATCTGATGGGGTCTGGCTCTGCGTGCGAAAGGCCACACCAACGATCAAAACCAGTGGTGCGAGGAGTGCGACACGAAGGAGTTTGGTGTAGCTCGCCATCTCGCTCGCTCCCGATCCGCCGTACACCATTGCGGCTCCGACGACCTGGGCAACATCGTGAATGGTGCCTCCAAAGAGCAAGGCGGCCTCGACCGGACTGAGCGAAAGCGCGTGCGCGAGCATGGGGTAGAGCACCATACAGGCCGTTGAAAGGGCGGTGACGCCCACCACCGTGAAGAGCGTCATGCGCTCTCGTTCTGGGGTTTGTGGAAGGGCTGCAGAGAGCGCCATCGCAGCAGATGCCCCGCAAATCGCAACGGCACCGCTGGCCAGTACAGACTCCGCCCGTGTTTGGCCAAGCCATTTTCCTGCTAGCAGCCCCATGCCCAGTGTTACGCATACGCCTGCAAGCACAACAGCGAAGGGCAGGCCGCCCATTTCATGAACCATGTCGAGGCCAAGCCGCAATCCGAGAAGGGCGACGCCAACTCGAAGCAGCGTGCTGGTTGTCCATTGAATGCCGGGTACCAGTGGGGAGCCTTTGAGCAGGCTATTAAACGCCATGCCCAGAAGGAGGGCGTAGAGAAACAGCGGCCCCCCGTAGGATTGGGAAATGAGCGTGGAGGCAGCAGCGATCACTGCACACAAGGCGAGGCCTGGGAAACGCTCGCGCAGTTCGGATACCCTTGGGGGATGAAGAATCGTCATAGCCGCAAGAGTCTACGACGGGACCTGCGTTCATGACGGATGCACTCCTACAAGTATTTTTAATGATCACCGTGGGGATCCTGGTGGCCCGTTTCGGCTGGGCAGAGGAGTCTCTCACCCAAGCCTTCTCGGGTCTTGTGCTTCGGGTGTTCCTGCCGGCCTTGCTCTTTCGATCCATGGCGCAGGTGCGGTTCGAGTCCCTCAGCTTTGGGCCCATCCTGGGTTATCTGCCGGCCTCTTTTCTGTTGTTTTGGCTGGTTTTCTGGCTCATTCGGCGGTGGGGCCGCCCGCTTGGACTGCTGGCTGCCCAGGGCCATGACACCCCAGGCGGCTATGCCTCTGCTGTTGCGATTGCTGCTGTTTTCTCCAATACCGTGATGATTGGCATTCCGCTGGTCAAGCTCTTTTATGGCGCTGAAGGCCTTGTCGTGCTGCTTACCGTGATCACGCTGCACTCACTGGTGCTGATGGGGTCGGGGGTGAT
The DNA here is from genome assembly GCA_046047855.1 of Pseudomonadota bacterium. Classification (GTDB taxonomy): domain Bacteria; phylum Pseudomonadota; class Gammaproteobacteria; order Burkholderiales; family Burkholderiaceae_A; genus Hahnella. The sequence continues at coordinate 4,636 of JBJOHF010000107.1, forward strand.
TGCCTTCGAGTCGAGCGTGCACGGTCGCTCGCGTCGCAGTCGCCTGCTCACCATTCGCCACCTCTTTCAAACCGCGCTCTTACACCCGGTGGTCATTCCGGTCTTTGCCGGTGTCGGATACAGCTACACAGGTCTTGAACTGCCCGTGGTGATTGACGGCACCCTCGCGGCGATGGGTCAAGTGGCCGTGCCTGCATGTCTGGTCCTTTTGGGCGCGTCTGTGTACCACGCGCGCAACCAGTTGCAGCCCCGCGGCATTGGGCCCGTGCTGTTTTTTAAGCTCGTCGCGCACCCGTTGGCCGTGTTTGTCGCGTCGCGCTGGGTCTTTGATCTTCCAGACCTCACCGTAGCGGTTCTCACCACGATGGCCAGCCTGCCAACTGGATCGAATCCCTATCTTTTAGCCCAGCGCTACAACCAGGGCGTGTCGATCAGTGCGACGGCTGTTGTCGCGAGCACCGCCTTGTCCGCAATTTCGTTACCCTATGTGCTCTCACTTTTCGCGTCATAAGGAAGACTCTCGTGGCCGTTCGACCGTATAACTTTGCCCCAGGACCTGCCGTTTTGCCCGATGCGGTGCTTGCGCGCGCAGCCGCCGAGATGCTGGATTGGGGTGGCACGGGCATGTCCGTGATCGAGATGAGCCACAGGGGGACGCATTTTGAAGGCATCCATCAGGCTGCCATCGACCGCTTTAAGCGGCTGTTGAATCTTCCCGCCTCGCACAGCATTCTCTTTATGCAGGGCGGAGCGACCGCGCAGAACGCCATCCTTCCACTGAATCTATTGGGGCAGAACCCAAAATGTGACTACGTGCATACCGGCCATTGGTCTGCCAAGTCCATTCAGGAGGCCAAGGCCTACGGCGATGTGCATGTGGCCGCGTCAGCCGAGGCTGCGCGCGGGGCAGACGTCAACGGGACGGGTACCGACTGGCCCTCCTTCGGGTATGTGCCGCCTGAATCCGAGTGGCAGGTGCGCGCAGATGCCGCATACCTTCACATCTGTGGAAATGAGACGATTGGAGGCGTGGAGTACCCTGAGTTCCCGGACATGGCGGGCTTGGGGGCGCCGAACGTCCCGCTCGTGGTGGACATGTCCTCCCACATTCTTTCTCGGCAGATGGATTTCTCCCAGATTGATTTGGCCTATGGTGGGGCCCAGAAGAATATTGGGCCCTCGGGCCTGACCTTTGTCATTCTCAATCATGAGGTGCTCCAAACGCGCTTCCCTTCGCCCATGGCGCACTGCCCGACGGTTTTCGATTACCGGAGGGTGCTCGAGCAGAACTCACTCCTGAATACGCCCAGTACGTTCGCGATCTATATGGCTGGATTGGTCTTTGAGTGGCTTGAGGATCAGGGTGGTGTTGAGCAGATGGCGCACGAGAATG